>CAIPEB010000069.1 GCA_903863885.1 uncultured Planctomycetaceae bacterium
ACAACTTTTTCGCCACGTGGGCCTTCCTCCAAAACGTTCATGCCGGACAAGACAGACCCACCGCGGGCTATTGCCGTCGCATGATGATGCAAACACGATTTTGTGACGGAACGTTGAGAAATAGCAAGGGGACGCAGTCGGGTTTGCGATTGCGTCACGTCCGGCGAGAACTGAGGGGAAGTCCGTTCCGATTCGCCAACGGCGATGACGCACTCAGCCAGCGTCCGGCTCTGGCAGGAACTACGCAATCTTTTTCGTCACCGTCTTATAGAGCTTCACTGCGGTAGCAGCCCTTTCGACCCCGCCGAGCTGCTGGACGAAGCAGAGGATCGATTGGGCCTTCGCCTTGGAAATCTTGAGCAATGTGGCGAGTTCCTTAACGTTCATTTCGTGGCTGGGTTTGGCGCTCTTGTGCATGTTTTTCCTCCGTAGGCGGTAAGAGTCGTACTCGATCATCGAAAAAACGGTGTAGGGAAAGGAACTGAGTCGCGTAGTTGGGAAGACAGAGAAACAGCGAAGGAACACTGGGGAAAATGGGGCTGTGCGAGGTCGGCGGGAGTTGTATCGCTACGTCCCACGGACGCCCCCTGTGTGGCCGCACGTGCGCCCACAGGCGGTCTACCGACCCGCGGCAGATCGTCGACGCCGTCTTCGCGGAGCACTTGTTGCTGCTGGTCGCGCGGAACGATTAGGCGAATGACCTGTTGGCGTATCATGCGGCGGTTCCTGAATGACAAGTCGAGATCGGGATTGATGACGGGAGATGCCATTGACGTCAGAAAGTCCCGCTGCGACGCGGGCCTGCTCCCAACTGCCGAAGGTCTCTTGGGCGGCCGCCTCCAACTCAGGATCCTGGCTGCGCAAGTCGTCGAGACTACGGCCGCGAATAAAGCAATCCTGCAGCCGGGCGATGATCTGCTCCACTGTCGGAATGACGCCCGCGGCGGCGAGCGCCTCGGCCCAACTGTCAAAGAAACGGCGGGAGATGGTCTTCAGTTGATTTAGACGGTGCTTCGTGGAACTTTGGGGCTCCTCGTGGCAGCGTTGGATCTCCAGGATCATTCGTTCCCTCGTCCATCGCCGCAATAGTGGCTCGATCCCGGCAGCCCGCAGTGCATTGGTCCAACTTCCGAATTGCCGTTCTGCGGCCGAAGTGAGCGCCCAGATCTCGCGGCGCGACGAGTTCAACGTAAGACCCTGTTGTCGGCGCCGCTGTATCTCCTGGATGACCGTCTTCTTGGACCAGCGCCTGAAAGGCTGGTAATCCACCTCCGCGGCTGAGAGCGCGCGTCCCCAGCTGCCGTAGTACACGCAGGCGGCAGAAGTCAGGGCGTGGTCCTTGATCAATTGCGTGAGAGTTTCGCCTTGTTGCAGCCGGCATTGAATTACCTCCACGACGCGTGTGCGGGTCCAGGATTGGCGCACACTGCGAAGTTCGGCGGCTGATAATGCCTTCCTCCAGGTCCCGAAATGCATCTTGGCCGCGGCGTAGAGTGCGTTGTCATACTTCCAGACCTTCGCCAGCGGCATACCGTCCCGAACTCGCTGACGGATGGCCGCGACGATCGCAGATTGGTCCCAAGTGCTTCGGTAGCAAGGCACGCCTGCCGCGCGCAGAGCGTTTTGCCAGGAGCCAAACCGTCGGGCAGCGGAGTGGACCAACGAACGATCCAGCCTCCATTGTTCATGGGCCGTCCCCTCGATGTGGCTGGAACGAATCGCGTCGATTAGACGTTGCTCGGTCCAGCGGCGGGAAGGCTTCGTGGCGAGTCCGGCCGCCTGCATCGCGAGAGTCCATCCTCCGCAGTATTTGAGTGCAGCGCGATAGAGCACGCCGTCTTCGAAACGCATGTGTTTGAGTGTTAGGCCCTGCCGATGTCGATCTTGAATGGCCTGCACGACCCGCTGTTTCGACCACGGTTGCTTCGTCGGAATTCCCGCGGCGACCAGCGCGTCTCGCCAGGTGCGGAAGTGGACGGAGGCCGCCTGCCTCAGACCCAGATCGTCGACTTGGCGTCGTTCCAGCGGCAAGCCCTGCTGTTGACGTGCGAGAATGGCCTCCACCACTGTCTTGCGTGACCATCGTCGGGGAGCGCGGGCCCCGGGGATTTCGGCCGCCACCAGTGCCTGATAGAGGCTGCCGAAGTGGTTGTAGATGGCCGATCGCAACGAACGGTTGTCCTTCAATGCTTGCGAGACGGGCAGACCCCGTGCGTGTCGTCGCCGCAGCGCCGCGACGATGCGGGCCTTCGACCAGTTGGGTTTGCGATAGGGGAGTTTCGCCGCCTTCACGGCACGGCGCCACGTGCCGAATTGGACCCCCGCTGCTACGTGCAGCGCATTGTCGCGCCTGCGGATCTGATCCATCGAAACGCCCTGTTCGAACCATGTGCGCAGCGCGCCGATGACTTGTTCTTTGCTGCGTGCGATGCGCAAGCGCGGCAGGCCGGCGGCCGCCAGCGTAGCCTGCCAACTGCCAAAATACCGGCGACCGGCGTAGTACAGTCTCTTGTTGTGGGAACTGGCAACTGGCAGCCCACTCTGGTGAAGCTGACGCAAGGTCTCCAGCACGCGCTGGCGTGTCCATCGACTATAGGTCATGAGTGCTCCTGAGAATGATTTCATTTGGGCCGTCGCCCGTCCCTTGTTTGCGGGCCTGGTACCTCAGGCTGTTAACATCAGAATCAAGTCCAGCCGCTTGCAGCGCGTTGGGCCAACCACCGAAGTAACGATAGGCAGCCCGGAAGAGTAGGCGGTTCGCGGGATGCCGACAGTTAAGGGAGCGGCCCTTCCGGTGCCGGTCACGAATCAACTCGAGCACCTTCGCCTTGGACCAAGACTGCGTCTTGCGCGGGACGACGTCTTTACCGGCCGCGATCAGCGCCAAGTTCCAACCGCCGAAATACCGCGTTGCGGCATTTGCCAAGCTGTCATCTCGTCCCTGGATGCCCTTCAAAGGCAACCCGCGTTGCTCAAGGTCTTGAATCGCCGCCAGGACTTTTTCCGCCGACCACCGGCGTCTCGGTCTGGGTGGCTTCCCGACCGGAATTCCGGCCGCCACCCGGGCCGCATACCAGTTGCCAAAATACTTCGCCGCAGCGATCGATAGGCTGCGGTCGCTATCGGCGGTCAGCGGCAAACCGCGCACGTAACGATCTTGAATGGCCGCGAGGACACGCTGTCGAGTCCATTTTGATCCGTGATTCTTGCGGCGCGCCCCCGGAGCGATGACTCCCGCAGCGATCAAGGCCTGCCACCAACTGCCGAACTGTTTGCGTGCCGCACTGCCCAATCCTCGGCAACACGGGCGTGTCGTCTCTTCAAACAGTCCTTGCCGTTGGCCCGCGGCGATTTCGTCCAGCACCATCTGTTTGGTCCACCGCCGTGGCCTTTCCCGTTTCAAGCCGGCCGCCTCCAGCGCCTGATACCAGCCGCCGAAATAGCGGCGTGCGGCTTTCCAGAGACGTTTGTTATCAACGGCCTTCAGCGACAGCCCCTGGGCCAGACGCGCCTGAAGCTCGCGGACGACTTGGGCGGGCGACCATCGCCGTGGAGTTCGGGGCGGGGAAGTTGTCGGCAAGCCCGCGGCGACCCGCGCTGCGGACCAATTTCCGATGTAGGCCCGGACCGCCGCTCTCAGGCTGCCGTCGAGGTGACTGTAGGTGAGCCTGGCTCCTGCTCGGCTTCGGGCCTGCAGTTCCTCAACCACCCGCTGGCGCGTCCATCGTCGCATGGCTATTTCCTCGTGCGACTTCGCGGGGGGATTCCCGCCGCCGCAAAGGCGGCGTCCAAGCTGCCAAAATACCTGTGCGCCGCGGACGCCAATTTTGGCTCTCGTATCCAGATACTTGCGCGATTGTCCCTGTTATTCGCCTCGTACCATCGCACCAGCGACTCCACGATCAGCTGCTCACTCCACGTCCGGCCGGGGCGCGGTGTGGGGTGGGCCGCCACGATACCCGCGGCTGCGAGGGCTTTTTGCCAGGTGCGGAAATATCGCTTGGCCAACAGCGCCAGTGCCTGGTTATCCTGGCACATTTCACCCCAGCGAAACGACAACCCCGCGCACTGTCGGTCCGCCAGCATCTGCAGCACCTGTTGCCGATCGGGGAGATGTTCTCGGGGATAGGAATGAATGCCCGCCGGGTTGATCTTCGCGACGCGCAGCGCGGCCTCCCAACTGCCGAACATTTGCCCGGCGCACCGATACACCTGCGGTTGACGCACTCGCATCTTCTCGGGCTGCAAGCTGTAACCTCGGGCGCACAGGTTTCGGAGCCGGCGGACCAACCGTTCCTGGGCATCATCTCCCTGGTACACCGCACGCCGCATATCCACACCGGCGTACTCCAGCGAGGTTTCCCAGGTGCCGAAGTGCTCGCAGGCCGACTCATGCAGAGATGCGTCGTCTTTGAGCACCGCCTGTTCGCGTAGGCTCTCCCCGCGAAGCTCACGTTCTACAATGCGGCGGATCACATCGTGTCGAGTCATGAAGTTGCCGTTTGGGGTGTGTGGGTCAGGTGGCTGCCGTCGGCAAGAAGTCCCGCGGCGCGCAGCGCATGGTGCCAGCTGCCGAGCCATCGATAGGTGGAGAAGGCCAGCGAGTGGTGAGACCGCCAGGCTTCGGACCGCGGACGCCCCGGCTGATGCCAAGCCCGCATGGCCTCAATCGCCCGTTGTCTCGTCCATTGCGTTTGGTGCACGTTCGTTACTCCCCACCGAGACCTTGGCGGCCGCGAGCGCCGCTGGCCAGTTTTCGAAGTACGCCAAGGCCGCCTTGACCACGGCGCGGTTGCCGGGTTTCTGGGCGTCCAGCGAGCGGCCCTTCTCCTGCAATCGGCGGATCCAATCGATCACCCGCTGCCGCCACCAGCGCTGGGTATCCCGGAACGTAGAATCCGCCGCCACGACGCCTGCACCTACGAGCGCTTCCTGCCAACCGCCAAAGCAGCGCCAGGCGGCATTCAGCAGCCGACGGTCCTGTTTCTCGATGTCCAGTAAGTCGACGCCCTGCTGATGGCGCGCTTGCATCTCTTGAATTACGTCTTGCGGCGCACGCAGCCGTTTGCGGCGCTTCCGCAGGAATTGGATCTTGTTCTCCGTCATCTCATCGCTCCGTACTGCTGACGATCTGCTCGAACACCTTCACCAGCTCGCCGTGGTGCGTCTCCAGGTACGCGCGTACCCGCTCATTGGCCAACAGCGAACGCACGTAAATGACCAACTTGAGGAGATTGGTGGTGTATTGACGGTACAGGCCCGAGTAGAAATCCTGCTGCTGCTCCGCTTCGCGCAGCCGCTTGAGCAGGTCGTTTTTCTGGTCGTCGGCCTGAGTCCAAGGCGTTTTGGTCCCGTTGGTCTTGGCACGCTTGGCGACCTGCGTCTTGAGGATCATGCCGCGGGCGAAGGTGATGCTGTAGTCGTTGCACGATTCCATGAGCGCCAGGATTTCCGCCTGACGTTCGGGCTTGACGTGGGCCAGCTCGCGGGTGCATCGGAGCGTGATCTTGGCGGCCTCGAAAGCCTTGGTGACTGTCGGATGCAGTTTCTTCAGAAGGCCGGCGTGCAGCCGATGGGCGATGCCCGACATCCCCAGCGCGCTGGCGATGGTCGACTCGTCTAATTCCTCCAGCGAATTGCGCAGCATGCGAGATTCCTGCGCGGGACTCAGTTGGTTCACCATCCGATTGGCGGTGAAGCCTTCACGCTCGTCGGCCAGTAGGCAGGGCACGTTTTCGACGCCGAAATCCAGCAGGATGCGGTACCGCAAACAGCCGTCGAGAATCTCGTAGTCGTCTCCGTGAGGATAGACGAGGAGGGGTTCGATCAGTCCGACCGCCCGAATGCTGGCCTCGATGCGCTGGCGGCGCGTCTTACTGATCTCGCGTTCGTTGCGCGGCAGAAGCTTGACAATCGGAACGTCAACGCCTCGTACCGGCAGACCATGACTGACCATGCAAGTTCTCCTGTGTTAGGTGGGTGGGATTTGGGTAGCGCGAAACGTTCGTACCAGGCAGGGCACGGTGGACATTCCCAACTCGGACAGAATCTGAAAACGCAGGCAGCCGTCGAGGATCGTGAATCTGTCCCCTGAGCGACAAACGATCAGCCGATCCATCAGCCCGACCGTGCGGATGCTGGCTTCGATGCGTTGGCGATGCTCCAGGGTCACGGCACGGTCGTGGCCAGGAACCAGCTTGTGGAGCGGGACGTCGACGCCCGACCACCAACACTCATGACGGCTCAGCTGGTTGCCCGGAGGACGCGCGGGCTCGCTGCCGTCGAGCAGGTCCGAGGCATCCACGCTGGCGGGCCGAAAATCTCCGCGCACCAGATCCCGCAGGACGGTCTTGACCTGTCGGCGGGACGTGCGCTTGCGCCGAGCCTCGCGGCTCCGTCGGGAGGACTTCTTATGACGCGTCATGGGCTGCCTCCCGTCCTGGCGACTCGTAACGGAAGTCGCCCGACAGCTGGGGACGCGTGGTCAGTTTCTCTTCCTGCAGCAGATTGACCAAGTCCCGATCTTTCCAGAGCAAATTGATGCCATCGAAGAGCGTGACAAACCGGTTCTCCTTGGTGCGGGCCTCCCGCACGTAGGACGTCTTGGCCTGCGTGGCGTCCACAATGTCCTGTTTCAATTGACCGACGGAGTAGGTTTTGGGAGCGCCTCGCTGGCGTTGATCGCGGGAGCGAGCCGTAATGATCTTTCGTGCCTGGCGAAAGTTGTTGGTCGTCACAAGCCCCGCACCAAACGCGTCCATCAGTACGTTTTGGAGATGGCTGTCCTCCGAGGCGGCGACCTTGACGGCGAAGCTGATGGGGAACACGCCTTGCTCGACGCCCTGGACCAGGCGATCCTCGCCTTGCTCGACGAGTTGGATGTACTGGCGAATGAACGATGCGGGCTTCATGGCAATCAGACCGATGCGTTGGTAGTCCCAGCCTTCGTCGTGCAATCGCTTCAGTTCGCGAGCGAAATCCATACTGTCCGGTTTGGAGCGGGCGATGTTCTCGATCAGCGATTGCAGGTAGGCGTCCTTGCGCGTGCAGGTGACCACCTCCGCGACAATCTTGGGTTTTCCCAGTCGCTGGTGTGCGATCAGCCGTCCTTCGCCACAGATCAGCTCGTAGACCCCGCTGCGTTCCAGAAACTTGTCATTGACGCGAATCGGCTTGAGCAGGCCCACGTGGTCAATGCTCTGGACGTTCATGTCAAACTGGTCGTCCTCCCGGCTGCGTGAGTTGATGACCTTGATCTTGTCGAGAGGGATTTCTTCGTAGCGCCGTTTGCAGATGGGCACAATTTCCGCCATGGTTTCCATGGTTCTGGGTCTCCTGAGGGATTAGAGAAGCTGCTGCAGAAAAGTGAGGTCCGTGCGGCCGAACATGTCGATGCGCGAGGAACTCGAGGACAGTCGAAAAGCCTTCTCGCCCGCATCGGAACGAGGCATCGCGAGGTAGCCGAGAATCTCCAGGTCCTTGGCGTCGGAAAGCAGCACGCCCAGCGTGATGTCAATCACCTGCCGCGAGTCGGGCCGGAAAGGCCAATAGGTCGCGTAACCATGCGGAACCGGGACGGCCGGTTGGATCGACAGGGCCAGTTTTTGATCGAGGACCAGGAAATCGGCGTACGGCAGTACTTCCGGGACTTGCTGACAGATCCGCTGCTGAACCAGTTGTCGGGCCCGATCGTGCTGCTCATGAAAGAGACGCTGAAAGGCGAAGTCCAGCGAGCCGAATCGCTGGCCGTAAATGTTGGCCGAGGCCAGGCCTTCCTTGGACCGGAGTAGAGACGCGTGCAGCACGCCATACTGCTGGTAGATCGCGTCCAGCTCCGCCAGCATCCGCTCGGGATCGTACTTCTGCCGGCGTTCGGCGAGGATCTCCTGAGCGCGAACAAATTGGTCCAGGCTGATTACGCCCTCGAACGCTTCGGGGGTGCGAACCCATTCATTGGGCGGGTTCTGGCGGGTGGGCGTCTTGAGCTTCTGGCTGAAGTAGAAGTCATCCCGCTGCTTGACCCACTCTTCCATCATCTCGGTGAAGCCGGGCCGGTCCTCAGCCGTCAGGCCGGAGATGCCCGCATCGGCGAATTCGTGGATGATCTCCACGTCGTAGTCCCGAGCCCATTTGTGGACCTGGGCCCTCTGGATCGGGATCGAGTTCTCTCTGTCGGTCCTGCGCCGAATGGCGGTAATAGGCCACCGCCCGCACCTTCGGAACCGACGATTGCTTGACCAGTGGAATCTCCCACCAACGTGCCATCTGTATGTCTCCTTGATGTTCGAGTCGGCGCGGGGACGCCGTGCCCTCGTCGCCGTCAAGGACAGGACAGTTACGCTAAGCGGCCAGCAGGGATCAAGCGTTGACGCGAGGTGAAACCACAAACCCGCTTCCGATGCGTGGGAACTCTCAGACTGATGTTCGTTGTTCCCGCGTGGCGATCGAATTAGACTCGAAGTCTTCTGTCGTCTGGCATTCGTTTGATCTTCAGGGGAAGCAGTCATGAGCAGCCACAAGAAGTCGAAAGTGACGCGATCTGCGAAAAGTCAGTTCCGACCGCAATTCGAGTTACTCGAGAATCGTTACTTGTTGGCTGGTCCGGAAGTCGATGTGCTGCTCGGCACACAGTCCCTGCCGGTCGGCGAGACGGTGGACTTCGGCGCCGCCGTTGAAGACTCGGCGTCTCGGACGCGGACGTTCACGGTCTACAACAGCGGCGACAAGCCTCTCGTCCTGGGCAGCGTCAATCTGCCGGACGGGTTCAGGTTGAAAGAGGGCTTGAGCAGCACGCTTCGCGCTCGGGCCCGCGATACCTTCACGGTCGAGATGACCACCGATGCGATTGGCGTCAAGTCCGGCGACTTGTGGTTCAGTACCAACGATGCCGACGAGGGAGACTGCTATTTCGCAATTTCGGGCGAAGTCACCGAACGGGTCGTGGGCGGCCCGGATATTGACGTGGCCTTAGTGTCCCGTGATATGCCGACCGTGTGGAACGGAGCGACCGCTGACTTCGGCACGGCGAATCTGCGTGGCGTCGGCACGACGCTGACGTTCCGCGTCTACAACCGCGGCGACCAGTCGCTGCATCTGGGCACGCTCGAAGTGCCCGAAGGCTACCGAATCGCGAACGGTTTGATCCGGACCGTTGCTCCCGGACGATATGACGACTTCTCGATCGCGATGAAGACGGATTCGGCGGGCGTGAAGACCGGCACGGTGCGGTTCGGCAGCGATGCGGCGGGCGACGAGACCTTCGAGTTCTCCGTTCAGGGCGAAGTGGTCAAGTCCGGCAGGCCGACAACAGCTGCGGCGGCAATGGCAGTTCAAGCTGCTGCGACGCAGAGGGCAACCGTATCAAAGAATCCGCTGGTCAGCAGCAATCCCGACTGGACATGGCAGAGCCCGACCCCGCCGGCGCAACCGATCGATCAGATCTACTTTCTCAACTCGCGCGAGGGCTGGATGGCCGCGATGGGCCGCGGCTTGCTCCACACGACTGACGGCGGCAAGTCCTGGAGCAGCGTGCAATTCGGACCGCCCATGGGCTTTATCTCCGTCTATTTCACCGACTCGCAGCACGGGTGGGCGGTCGGCAAAGACAGCGACTCGTGGAATTACACAGAAACCAACCTTATCTGGAGCACAACCGACGGCGGCAAGACCTGGCACGAGCAGTACCGCGAGGTTGGATCAGCACTTCATAAAGTCGTGTTCACGGACAATCAGACTGGCTGGGCATTGGATGTCCATTTTGTTCTCGCGACAACGGATGGCGGGCGGAGTTGGAACCGCATCACCCTGCCTGCCGAGATGAACAACATGGAATTGGCCGACATGCAAGTTGTCGACAGCCAGAGCATCTGGATTCTCGGCGGTCGCGATTTCTACCAGGAGGATAAGTGGCAGTCCAGGAACATCGTGGCCCGTTCGGAGGACGGCGGCCAGACCTGGTCCACGAGTTACATCGACGGGTGGCGCAAACGCATGTGGTGTCTGGCCGTTGAAGACAAAGCCAATGTATGGATGGCCGGTGATTACGGCTTCATCTACCGCTATGATTTGAACGGCAATTCATGGACAGAACAGCAGCAGCCATTCGGATCCGATTTTTCTACAACCTTGGTTGGCATGCAGTTCACCAGCCCGATCGAGGGCTGGGCTGTGACCAAGGGCGGTGGGGTTCTGCACACGGTTGATGGAGGCGGACATTGGTTGGTGAATTCAATAATTCCCCGCTTGAGTCCCTCGGGGTTGGTCTTCAACGGCCCGACCAACGGCTGGGTGTACGGGGCCTACGGAGTCCTCTACCAAACCACGGATGGCGGTTTGAACTGGCAAAATCTGCGTCAGGGATCAGCCAGTGTGTTGATGAGCGTCTCATTCCCCACGGCATCGCATGGGTGGACGGTGGGGTCCGAAGGGGCCATTCTCAGCACGAAAGATTCGGGAAAGACATGGACCGCGCAGGCCAGTCCTGTCACCACATGGCTTAATGGTGTCCATTTCGTGAACTCGAAATTGGGCTGGGCCGTCGGCGCGCACGGGGCGATCTTGAATACCCGCGACGGCGGGAAGCACTGGAACGTGCAGAGCAGCAAATCGGTTGTCGAGTTCTCGGCGGTTTACTTCGCGACCTCCAAGGTAGGCTGGGTCGTCGGCGCGGGGGGCACGATCCTCAATACCCAGGACGGAGGAACGACCTGGACGCCTCAGAATTCCAACGGCAACTGGAAACTGACCGATGTCCGTTTCCATGACAGACTGCACGGATGGGCAACGACTTCTGTAAACGACGAGTGGCCGATCGTTCTACGGACCGACGACGGTGGTGCCAACTGGACGCCGGTGAAAGTCGAGTTCACCATACCCGCCAGTCCCAATGCCCCTCCCCGCGCTGTCGCGTTGTCATCCGTGTATTTCACTAGCCCCACGGTCGGCTGGATGTGCGGCGGATTCGCCGTCACCAACACGGCAGCCGCCATCTTCAAAACGACCGACGGCGGGAAGACATGGGAATTGCAGAAGTTCGTCGGAAAGCCACTTATTTTGCAGGGACTCACGGCCATCTGGTTTGTTGACAAAAACAGAGGATTCGCCGTGGGCGAAAACGGGCTATACCTGAAGACGACGGACGGCGGTGAGAACTGGGTCATGCAGGATCGCGCTTGCCCGGGTGTTAACCGTGTTCGCGGAGCAGTTCGGACAAAAACACCTCGCGTTCGTCCGTCCCCAAGATCATTTCCGGCGAAACGGCGTACTCCTCG
>CAIPEB010000070.1 GCA_903863885.1 uncultured Planctomycetaceae bacterium
CTTGAGCCACTTGGCCTCCAACCGGCCCTTGGTCTCGGCGGCTTGTTGCGCTCCCTGGTAGAACCAGTCCGGGTGATTGACTGTGATCCCGGTCACGCTGAAAAACAAGATCGCACCCAGCCCCAGCATCGACAGGTAAATGTGAAGGCTGCGGAGCCAGCGGAATGCTGCACCCACGCGGTGGCGGGGTCGAACTGAAGCTGCGGCGGAATGTCGAAGATGCCTGGAGCTATTGCTTTGCGGCGGTCTTTCGGCGGTATTCGACCGACGCGGACTTGATTTCAACATTCCCCTGCAACTCCTCGACGAAAGGCCGGTCCGAAAGACTGATCTTCCTGGTAATCAGCTGATAGGTTCCCTGCTCGCGGGCCGCCTCGATCAGCAGCGTGTAATCTCCGCATTTGACAGGCTTGCCCGCGTCATCCTTGCCGTCCCAGGCAGCCTGATATTTGCCCGGTGGACGCGTAGCCCTGGAAACTGTCCGGACCAGATCCGTATTGTCAACGAGTTGCCGCATCTGATCACTGCGATACCATCGCCGAAGATCGGGAAGCCAGCGCGGGCCGGGGCCGGAATTCCAAAACCACAACACGAGCGTTCGAACAGGAAACCCATCATGGTCCTCCACCCACATCGCCACATACGGGCGGCAGTAGCGACGCGAGCCGTTCGGGTTGTTGATTTCAAAGCTCACCGCCATTTCAAAGTCGGCGGGCCATGTTGCAGCATCACTCGCAGCTTTGGGAGCACTGCCTCCCGGCGCGGTTGGAGGAGCTTGCGGCTGCTCAGAAAACGAGACAAGTTGAACACGCGGCGAATAGGATTCCCGCCATCCGCTGCTTTGAACAACGGATCGATCTGGCTTCACTATCAGACACGCAGCGCCCGAGATGCCTTCGATCAGCGCGATGCTCTTCTCCGGCGGCAGTATACTGCAGATCGTCGCCAGAGCGTCCGCATCCGATGCGGAATCCGCAACCACGGTTGAACTGCAAACTTGATCCGCGGGCAGCCCGGTTTGCGGATCGAAAATGTGCGAGTGCCTGCGCCCCTTTAACTCAAACCCTCGCTGGTAATCTCCGCTGGTGGCCACAGCCTTGCCACGCACTGCCAATTTCCTGAGGGGTTCGGCGGTCTCGGAGTCGCTCCAAGGATCAGCGATTCCAACCCACGCTTCCATGTCGCCGAATACGCGCAGATCGCCGCCGATGTTGATCAACAGGCCGCTGACGCCCTGCTGCCGGTCGAGTCCGGCGCGGCCAGCCTTGTCGATGATGTAGCCCTTCGCAATCGCATTGAGCGTCAATGGACAGTCCGCCGCGACGCCCGCCAACTGGTCCGCATCGTCCACGGACCATCCCGCCTGCTGCACTCGCTGAGCGGTCTTTGCGAGTTCGCCGGAATCCGGCTCGCGGCCCTGGCGGGCACATTCGCTCCAGAGCCGAGTCAGCGCTTCGGCCGCGGGGTTGAATGCGCCATGACTGGCATCGCGCCAGCGGCTGCACTGCTGAAGAACGTCTCGCAATTCCGCCGAAGCTCGCACTCGCTGCCCGGGGCGTGCCTGCAACTGGCTGAACTCGCTGGACGCATCGTAACTGCTCAGCACATGGTCCAGCCGTTCGATCTCATTGAGGATCCGAGTTTCCGCACGCCGGGCATCGTCGCCCGTTGCGGCCTTCACCCGCACCTCCATCGACGTGCCGAGCACATTCTCGTGATAGAACGCGAAGGACTCGTCCGCCCTCGCGGCATGAGCTGTGACGAAAGTTGACAGAATCCACGCCGCACATGCGGCAATGCGGGACTTTGCTGCCATGGTTGATGCACCTCGATCTGAGCCATTGCGAAGCGAATCACTTGCTGTTGTCCGGGGAAGGCGGCAGACGCTGGCCTTCAGGGCCTTCCCTGCGCTCGCCTTCACGTTCCCGGTCGCCGAAGCGGCCCCGACGCTCGACAAACTCGCCGCCGCGACCGCCAGAATTGCGCCCGGACTGCTGCGTGGCGACCGCCGTCAGTTCGGCGTTGTCGATGACGCCGTCCTTGTTGGCGTCCGCTCGATCGAACAGGCTCTGCATCCGTTCGGGCAGTTCGTCCCTGGTCAGTTTCCCGTCGCCGTTCTTGTCGAAGGCCATGAACTGCTTCACCAGTTCCTCGGCGCCGGGGCCTCGTCCGCCTTCACCTCGCCCGCCCTCGCCGCGGCCCCGGAACCGGGGCAGGAACTCCTCGGCCGTGAGCTTGCCGTTCTTGTCCTTGTCCAGGGTCTTCAAGGCGGTAACCGCATTTTCAATTTCCGCAGCCGATATTTCACCGTCTCCATTGGCGTCCAGCGCCTGGACCAGCGGCATTGGCGGCGGTCCGCCCTCGCGCCCGCCTCGTTCGCCGAAAGGCGGTGGTCCCCAAAACGGCGGCGGGCCGCCCTCGCGGTCTCCAGAACGCGGCGGTTGCCCGAAAACGAGCGAAACTGCGGTTAGAAACGGGACAGCCATCAGCAGAACAGTCGTGCGGCGCATCAGGCAGCTCCTGAACTTACTAGGTCTGATTCCCGCAGGAGCCTCGACGGCCCGGGACGGGACGGGAAGAGCATTTAAGAAACTTGAACGTCGCCGGAGCCGATTTGTTGCGTCAGACTGGAAAGAAATCGAGGAGTTCGCCGATTGTCGCGAAATTCTCGGTCCCAAGCGGCAGTACCGGCACGCTCGGGAGGCGGCCCGCCCGAGTTTTGCCCTGGTCAATTCGCCGGCAGATGGTATAGTTTAGGCAGTTTGATCCTCTCGCCGAACTGGCCATTGGATTAATGCTGGGTCCAATGGCTCTTAGAAAACGCGGGTCGCGTTTCCCCATATCGGTCCTGGCACTCTGTTACGGGACCATTGATGACGTTCTCAGAATTCGGGCTCGCCGAGCCCATCGTGCGCGCAGTTTCCAGCAAGGGCTATTCCAATCCGACGCCCGTCCAATCGCAGGCAATTCCTCCGGTACTAGAAGGTCGCGATCTGTTCGTCTGCGCCCCTACAGGCACCGGCAAGACGGCCGCGTTCGCTCTGCCGATCTTGCATCGTCTGCAGCAGAACCAGCAGGGAAAGAACGCCGCCAACCGTTTCATTCGAACACTCGTGCTCGCCCCCACTCGCGAGCTGGCACTGCAAATCAGCCAGAGTTTTCAGACCTACGGCCGCCACACCGGCATTCGGTCGACAGTTATTTTTGGCGGAGTAAGTCAACACCCGCAGGTGCGCTCCCTGCAGCAGGGAATCGCGGTGCTCGTGGCGACGCCCGGCCGGCTGCTCGACCTCATGAGCCAGGGCTTCGTTGACCTGAGCCGCGTCGAGATTCTGGTCCTCGACGAAGCCGACCGGA
>CAIPEB010000071.1 GCA_903863885.1 uncultured Planctomycetaceae bacterium
AAGCACCGACAAACACGAACCCCACCCGCCGCAAAGCGATGCCGGCCCGCTGAAAGTTCGCGCCGACTTTTTCGCGCGACCCGCCCGAAAACTAACATCGGCCTTCGCTTGTTTAAGGGCTAGGGCCGTCGCTTTGCGACTGAGTTTCCATCACTCGCTTCATCAATCCGCTGACGCGAACGACGCAATGCATCGATCTTCATCACCGCGAACCCGGATGTTTCCAGGAAATACCGCCCCCACTCGGACGATGTATCGAACGTCACCTTGTGAACTGTCTCTTCGTTATTGACGTGGTTGTTGGGCCTGTCTTGCCACGGCGTCCAGATACCTACTTGTTGTTTCCGGAATTCGGCCAACACCGACACTGCGCTGCAATTGCGATCCATGGACATTTGACGGCGATATGCCGACACCGCTCCAGATCTCTCTGCAGATGCTCTGCCGATCGGAGGATTGACAAGCCGCACGAACCGGCTGCTCATCTGTTTCACCGAACAGGGCAATTGCGGGTCATTTTCGAAACATCCCTCGCGCAGGCTTCGCGCATCTTCAGATGGAGCCGCATCCATGCCGGAGGCAACAAAACGTCAGTCAAGCGATGTTAAACTGCCCGTTTTCGCCACTGCAAACGGTAGCCCACGCCACGGGCCAGAAACAGCGAAAGGTCGAGCGTGACAAAAGCGGAAACGACAGTGCTTGTGATTTCGCCAAATACTCGCGTCTCGGGGAATCGTGAGAAGAGGCCCGCCACGCCCAAGAGAAATCCGAGGATTAAGGTCTGAACGATGAGCACCCAAATAACGACTGCGTCACCCCGATGTGGACGCAATATGATTGCGACGGCAGGCAAAGCCAACAGCAAACTCGCAAATGCAATAACTCCACAGCTGAAAATGAAGGATGCCATCACCATGGCATGATCGTCGGAGAATCCCCAAAACACCCACATTCGAAATAGGCCAAGAGCCACGCCAAAACATGCCGTTGCAAACAGAAAGTCACGAATACTTGCCGCCCGTAAATTACCGGAGGGATGATCGCTCATTGGCTGCACGATACGCCAACCCAACCAAGTGCGAATGGCCCACAACGGGGACTGTACAGCCAAGATAAACAGCGGCGCCACACCCGCTACCGCCGAGTAGACCCTCCAATCCCACTCTCGCACATACTCCAAGTGCGGCGTTGTCGCCGAGAACAGTATTCCCAACGTCGCGATTGCGCAAAACCCGGCGCGTTGCGAGAGAGGCCACGGGGCTAAGACGCTCCAGATGGCCACCCAGGCAATTTGTCCGCTGAGGAAGCCTGCTAATGCGAAGGACAGTTCGTCCGGCAGAGTCCCGTCATCAGCAGCCTGAGCAAATTGAATATTGGCGAGAGCGCAGAGCGTCAGCCAGGCAATGGCTAACGCACACCCACGTGTGAGCAACCACCGTGCAGATACCCACAAACGCACGCGGCTGCGATCCATGGTGTTTCCGTTTCCGGCAGACTCTTTGTTGAACTCAAGGTGTTGATGTTTGTTTTTCGCGCAAAGTCCAGCGACCAGCGGGAGCGGGTTATTCAGCGACGAGAAGTTGTTTCTTAGCGATTCTCCTGCGGGTCATTGTGGTCGTCGGTGGTCAAAGGTACCACACTACTCCAACCTGATCAGCAGTCCGTGTCCAGCCAACAGCCAATGTCCATTCACGTCGACCGACGGCACGAGTTTTTCGATCTTCTGCGAAGACAACTTGTCTTGTCGGATGTCGCCGCATTCGTCGCCGAGAACCGCAGAACGACCACCCGAGACGGCAGTAGAACCATCCGTCATGACGCCTCCTAACCGCCAACATATCCCCAAATCCCGTCAGCGATCTTGAAATAAAGATGCCTGGGACTGGGCGCATATCCAGGCCGCCCCACCAGGATTCCCCAGTGATAGAAGCCGCCCCCATGTCCGAACTGGATGCAATGCTGATCCCTGTCGTCTTCGAACATCAGGACACGGTTCTGCCATCGAATCGGGCCTGCCAGAATGCGGATGTCATCGGGGAGGTCATTCGGTTCCAGGTATCGCCGACCATATTCATCCGGTGGGGGCGGGTTATCCAACACCTGGACGGCCCATTGCTGTAGTCGCTCTGTACCGACAATCCACACTACCCGATTTCGCAGACTGGTGTATGGTCCTAGGAACTGAAGGGCGAGCCAAAAGACCAGAAGTGTGGTCAAGCGGTTGACTGCCGCACGCCTGTCCCCGCGCAAGTACGACCAACCCCCGAGCAACAGCAGAATGCCGAGGATAAGCCCAGGCCATCCGTAGTACCGCAGGAACAATCCCACGGATCCCGCAACCATCGCCACGACGACGAACAGCGTTCGCAGCGTGAATTGGAAGCGGGTGGGCGATTGTATCTGGGCGTCGCTTTCCACGGTCACTTCGTCCATTGAAGAGCCGCCGGCTGCGTAACGGAGATTGTGACGGGCATGGCGGCACATTTATTGTCCCCCAATGCCGATTGTGCCCGCAAGCACTTTTGAATCCGGTAGCGCAGCCGCGTGTGGGCAGGCACGTCCTGCATCCACTTCAGGGTGTTCTGCCTTCTGGATGGCGGCGTCCAATGCGACGGCCTATGCCCACTCAAACATCTGATCCCCGGAAGAGCACGCCATCCTAGACCTTAAACAAGCGAAGGCCGATGTTAGTTTTCG
>CAIPEB010000072.1 GCA_903863885.1 uncultured Planctomycetaceae bacterium
CCAGCTCAACCGACCCGATAGCCTATGACTGCCCGAGCGGGAACAGGGATGGAGGGAAGGTCGTCTCCTACATAGACAAATCGGCCTCCCACACGACCACCCTTGTCGCCAGCATAAACGACATCACGTGCGTCTCCATCTCCGCCACGACGCGCCGATCTTCTTCCATCTCGATGAAGTCGAAGTCTACGGTCCCGACGACAAAGCCGGGAATCTGGCGTTGCACAAACCGGCCCGGCAGAGCAGCCTCAGCATATGGTCGCGCGGAGGCCAGCGAGGCAATGAACTGTTTGCGATCGGGAAGCAGAAGATCAATTTCGCCGCGACCGCGCCGCTGCAGCTGGCCATCGACGGCCAGCCACTGGGATCCGAGCGGGCAGTCGTTTCACAGGCGGATGGAATCACAACTGCGGAAATCGTGTTTCCCGTAGAGCAGTTCAGGGCAACGGCGGGCGCAGAGTTTCTGCCGCGCGGAGACAAGCCTCTGCCGCTGGATATCGATCGCGACTGGCAGGTGAGTTGGAGCGGCGCCGGCGAGTGGGGCTCCGGCAAGAACTCGATGAAAATCGAGTTGAAGGCGCCCGGTGCCTTGAAGGCTCCGGTCAACGTCCGCGTCGAGACGGTCGTCTTTGCGCTGAAGCAACCCGAACGTCGCGTCGTCTGGGAGAAGTCCTTCGACCGGCCCGGCTCGGCATCGCTGGACTTTGTGATTGAACACGAAGGTGCCGCCGCCATTCTCGTGGAATGCCGGCAGGGCGAATCGACGTGGCGCGAAGGCGACGCGTTCTTCATCGAGCCGATCGGCGAAATGCTGGAACGTTCGTCCCGACTGTTCGGTGATTTCGGTCTTAACCTGCCGAAAGAGTGGAATGAATTGCAGCGCCGGCACGCCGCGCTCGTCGAGAAGGAACGTTCGCAGGGCGCGGACCGCGCCGAACGGGCGTCGCTTTACCGCGATTCGCGATGGCTGGCCCGCAACGCGGCGTTCAAGAACCCGTTGCTGGGCTTCGAGCAATTGCTGTTCGTGAAGCGATTCACGCAGCAGACTTATCCGGACGTCTGCCTGAACCACATGCCCTGGTGTTCGCGTCCGGGCGGCGATTTGTGCGTTATTTCGCCGCTGAAGCCCGACGGTCAGGTCCGCAACGTGATCAACGGCCAGATCGGGCCGGGCCACATCCACGGCATGGATCTCTGGTACGACGGCGACCGGATCGTGTTCGCCTACGCCAAGACTCCCACGGCCGACCCGCCCGCCAAGTGGCTCGATCGATCGGCGAGTTATGAACTGCGGCGCACGGTCGAACCCACTCACCTGTTTGAAATCGGCGTTGACGGCAGCGGCGTCAGGCAATTGACGTCGGGCGAGTGGAGCGACCTGGATCCCACGTATCTGCCTTCGGGCGAAGTGGCCTTCACGTCCGAACGCTGCGAGTTCTCGCTCCAGTGCAACGAACTGGACAAGGACGAGACGAGTTGCAACATCTATATCATGGACCCGTCGGGCAAGAACATCCGTCAGCTGACGATCAACAAGGACGGAGACTACCTGCCGCATACGCTGGCCAACGGCATGGTCGGCTACACGCGCTGGGAATACCACGAGCGGCTCTGGGCTCAGATCCAGTCGATCTGGGTTGTGCGGCCCGACGGCACGGGAGCCGATGCGATTTTCAAACAGCACTTCAACGACCCTTGGGCATTGGAAGACTCGCGGTCGATCCCCGACTCCAACAAACTGGTCGCCGTCGCGGCCGGGCATCACACATTGGCCACCGGCCCCATCGTGGTCGTGGATCCGACCGTCGGCATCAACAATTCCGCGGGCATTAACATCGTGACGCCCGGCGTCCTGCCGCCCGAGGGCGGCATGTCGGGCCGAGCGGTCGCCGAGGGCGGAGTGCCCGGCGCGGGCGGCTACTACCAGACGCCGTGGCCGCTTTCGGAAAAGTACTTCCTCACTTCGTATACCTACGGACCGTCTCAGGACGAAAAAGGCTACGGCCTGTATCTTGTCGACGTCTTCGGCACGCGCGAGCTGATCTATCGCGATCCCGAGATTTCCTGCACGCACCCGGTCCCCGTTCAGCCGCGTCGCAAGCCGCCGGTGATGAGTTCGGTGCTGGACAAGACGACGACCGATGCGACGTGCGTGGTCACCGACGTTTACGAGGGACTTGAGGGCGTCGAGCGCGGCACGATCCGCTACATCCGCATCGCATCGTGCCTGGGATGGCCGTACGACAACACGCATGGCGGACAGCGGTACGAGCCCGACGTGAAGCAGGTAATGGTCAACTGGAACCCGGCACGCGTGATCGGCATTGTGCCCGTCGAGGAGGACGGCAGCGCGCATTTCCGACTGCCGTCGGATGTGGCGGTCTACTTCCAGGCCCTTGATGCCAACTTCATGGAAGTGCGCCGCATGCGTTCGTTCATCAATTTTGAACCCGGCGAGACACGGGGCTGCACCGGCTGCCACGAGACTCGCTCCGTCGCGCCCGTTAACATCGCACACACAAGCCAGCTCGCCGCGTCACGCGTTGCTTCCGTGCCCTTAGCGCCCGCGTGGGGCACCCAGGCGGTCAGCTTCCTGCGCGACGTGCAACCGGTCCTTGACCGGCAATGCGTCTCCTGCCACAGCGGATTCAAGCCGTCGGGCGGAATTGATCTGAGCGGCGGACTGACCGCGGAACACAATCGGGCCTGGGACACGATTCTGGACAAGCAGCTCGTCGCGCGCTCCAACATCGGCGACGACGCTCGCATCACCCAGCCCTACGAGTTCGGCTCGCACAAGAGCAAACTCATCCAGTGCCTGAAGGACCCGAATCACGTGAACGCGGTCCACCTCACACCCGATGATTGGATGCGACTGGTGACGTGGGTCGATGTCAATGGCCCGTACCATGCGGGATTCATCAACAAACGCTCCGGGCGTCCGCTCTACAATCTGTCCAAAGATCCCGCGTTGAGCGCCACGCTGGTCGCGATCCACCAGAAGCGATGTGCATCGTGCCACGCGGCCGAAAGCGTATCGCGTACCGATTGGATCGACATCCAGCAACCCGACCGCAGCCGCTTCCTCGTTGCGCCGCTGGGCCGCAGCGAAGGAGCAATCCGCGGATGTGCACAAGCCACCTACTCATCGCCCGACGATGCGGACTATCAGGCTGTGCTTAAAGCCGTGCAGGCGGCAGCCAAGCGCACTTGGGAAGAACCGCGCCGCGACGTGGCCGAACTGCAGAACAAGTGAAGCGGATAATTGGCGGCGGATTACAACGCCGAGAGCCACCCGGGACGTGGTGCTCCGGGTATTTGTCCGTGTCCATCCGTGGCCTCCTCGTGCAAGAGACCCAGCAGCCGCATCACTCCACCTGCGGCGGGACGTTGCCGTAATTCCAGCCCTTGCCGCTGAATGGAGCGTGAGGCGGCCGCGTCGGCAGCGGTTCCGGCTTCAGCTCGCGAGTTAAGGCAATGCACTCGTTCGCGATCGTGGTGCCCGCGGTCGGGATCAGGTTGCTGTAACTGGTCAGCCGCGTTTCGTAGCCTCCGCCCCCCTTGCCCAGCGCGTCCTCGGTCGGAACGTAGCCTACACACCCGTTCGCCAATTCCACGGGACAGGTGACCGGAAATGGACTGCCTTTCTTGATGTCCAATCCGTACTGGCAGAAGTACTCGGCCGGATTGGCGACGAAGACGGCGGCCCCGATCTGAATGGCCTGAACTTCGACGTCGGCGGTCGGCTCCTTGGCGATCTTTGCATCGAGCAGCAGCGTTTCCTTGGCCCAGGTCAACTCGGACGGATCTGTCTTGGGATCGGGGTGCTCGATCATCTGCAGGGCAGCTTTCACCCGCTCCGGATTCGGCTTGCGGCGATCGATCCGCAGCGTCTTCGATCGAGAAGCAACCGTGAACTTGCTGCCTCGGTCCATCGTGAGCAGCACCTTGACTGCCTCGGCTCCCACGCGGCCGCCGACGAACTCCGCGAACGCTTCCGGCCCGCGATTCTCGTACGGCGTCATGTTATCCACCTGAGTCAAATCACCGCATGCTCCCGCGGTGAAGACGACAATCGCATCCTGGCCCATTGCCCCGCGCACTACTCGCTCCAGGTAGTAGATGTAATTCGCCGAGATCCCTCCGGGGCTGGTCGTGGCGTGGCAGGCGAAATTCACGACGCATCCGGCCAGCTTTCCCTGCTTGTTCCAGACGCCCACAACGCCAACCTGCGGATCCGTCGGTCCCGCAACCCCGACGATGTCCGGATTACCGGCGCCGGGATGGGTATGGCTCTCGCCATTGCGCATGCGAAAACGCCGGTTGAAGGCAACCTGATCCTCGATGCCGTAACCGAAGCCGCACTCGACGTCGATACGGGATTCATTGGCGGCAGCGACGGCTTCGACCAGGGCGTTCTCCACCTTCTGCAGATAGACCGGATTTGCGGCCGAAGATTCCTGGTAAGCGAGCTTCTGGACCAGCGGAGACGCATGATCGAATTCGCCGGGCTGCACCATGCCCATGGGCCCTGAAGAATGCGAATGGGAAGCGGCGATCATCACGCATTGGCCCGGGATGCCGCACTTTTCCTCAATTCTCTTACGGCAATTCAGTACGAATTGACGAGGCAGTACCAGCGTATCGACCCCGACAATCACTACCCGCTGCGGGCCGTCGTCAAACAGGGCAACGCGGACTTTGCAGGGATCGTGCAGCTTCTGATGGAACGACTTGTGGTACCCGCCCGGTTGTTCCATGCCGATGTCGGGCGTGATGTCGCGCTCGGCGAAACCCGCGCGAGTGTCAGCCCGCAGACTGCCGGGAATCAGGCCCAGAAAGGCAACGAGCCAACATCCACACATCGACTTGGTGAATCGGTTCATGCTCATTTCTCCCCTTCGGTGCGGCCGTCACCGGACACCGCCGATAACAGGACAGGCGATAATACGGCCGATGGAACTTGCTCTGATCCAAGTTGCTCTGTTTCAAAAGCCGAATGTCGACCAGAATGCGTTATAGACGGATTCGCGCGGCTGGTCCACCAAACGTGGTCCGGTCGGCTTGCACATCGATAGGGTACAACTTCCGTATGCTCGCTCCCGAATCACTGTCAAATCGATTCGCCTGCCGCTGTACGCAAGTTGCGGCTTTTCTGCTGCTTTTCGCCAGCTATTCCTTGACCGCACAATCGCAGACGATCGAGTTGCAGTCATCGCGGGTCGAAGCGGACTGGTTGCAGCAGTTCCAATTGCGCAGCTCCAAGCCCGGCGCCGCGATGGATGCGTCGGCCGTGCAAAGCGAAATCCGCCGTGCCCGGGAGCTGGCCGACCGTCTTCGGAACGCGGGCGTGGACACCGGGGGGCAGTGCGAAAAAATCGCACAACTCGAGCGTGAGTGGCTCGACAATTCGCCGCCGTCCTCGGCGGATCAAGTGCGCGAAGCCTATCTCCGCGTTCGATGGATCGCCCGCGAGCTGACTTTGCTCGATCCGCAGTTGGACTTCCAGCAACTGGTCTTTGCGCTGCGTGCCCCGGGCAGCTACGCGCACATGTCCGACCAGTATTTCGGCTGGTTCTCGCGACCGGGAGGCGGATTGTATGTGCTGGACGGATGGAAGAGCGCGCGGCGGACTCTGCGTTCGCTGACCGCCGGCCTGCCCGAGGGATCGGCGATGCGCCCCGATCTGTCGTTCGATGCCACGCGAGTCCTGTTCGCCTATTGCCGCTATTACCCGGAGGTCCACAAAGTCCAGAACAAGCTGGACAAGTCGGCGATACCCGATGACGCGTTCTACCATGTCTATGAAGTGAATCTCGACGGCAGCGGCCTTCGCCGCCTGACCTCCGGCAAGTACGACCATTTCAGCGGACGATACCTGCCCGATGGGCGAATCGTACTGCTTTCCACGCGACGCGGCCGAGCTATTCAATGCAGCGGCAACGGGACTCCGGACGCAGCCTGCGATGGTTACATGCGATGCGGCGGCAGCGAGGACCGCCCGGTGCCGGTCTTCACGCTGCACATCATGGACGGCGACGGACAGAACATGCGCTGCCTGTCGGCCAGCGAAGGATTCGAATGGGACCCGACTGTCGCAGACGACGGACGCATCATGTATTCCCGATGGGATTATGTGGACCGCGACAGTCTGCCCTATGTGAGCCTCTGGACGACCTGGCCCGACGGTTCCGCGGCACAGGCGCTGTTCGGCAACTTCATCGCCAATCCGATGGGCATGTTCGAGGCCCGACAAATCCCCGCGTCGCGGGATATCATCTTCACGGCCACCGCGCAGCATGCGGTGATAGGCGGCAGTCTTGTGCGTCTCGATTCGCGTCGAGGTCCCGAGGCGGCGGATGCGATGACGCGTCTGACTCCCGAAGTTCCATGGCCCGAATCGGAAGGCTGGCCGACCAATTACTTCGCGGCACCCTATCCGCTCACGCAAGAGTACAGCCTCGTGGCCTGGAGCAATCAGGGTCTCGCATCGGAGTTCGACCAGCAGCCCGGCCGGGAAGATCCGACCAACGCGCTCGGCATTTATCTGTTCAACAACTCGGGCAGCCTGGAGCTGATACACCGCGACGATCAGCTCTGCAGCACGGATGCCATCCCGGTGCGGGCAAGAACACGGCCGCCTCTGCCGAGCACGATTTCACGGCACAATACGGCGGGCGAAGGCCGCATGGTCCTGGTCGATGTGAACCGCGGTCTGGAGCCGCTGCCCGCGGGCACGATTCGCCGGCTTCGCATCGTGGGCGTGCCGCCCAAGACGCAGCCCGTCATCAATTTCCCGACAATCGGCCTCACCGACGAAGACTCGGGCAAGTTCGTGCTCGGCACCGTGCCTGTGGAATCCGATGGATCCGCCTACTTCCGCGTGCCGGCGGACGTTCCTCTTTTCTTTCAGGCGCTGGACGAGCGCGGCATGGCGGTCCAGACCATGCGAAGCGTCGCGTACGTTCCCTCGGGAAAAACCTACACGTGCATCGGCTGCCACGAACGGCGCGAGTCTGCGCCGCCCAACCAACCGGTTCGCGCAGTATCCCGTCCGCCGGATCGCATCACTCCCGGACCGAAGGGTTCCTGGCCGTTCGATTACGACGAACTCGTACAGCCCGTACTCGATCGCCAGTGCGTGCGCTGCCACAAGCCCGGAACCGACGGCGGGCAGTTCGACCTGTCGCCGGGCAACTCCTACACTACCCTGATCGCCTACGGCCCCCGCGGCAGCCTGCAGAGCATGGTCTTGAAACGCCATACGGCCGGACGCTCTCTGGCCGACACCGAAGGCGCCCGCCGCAGTCCGCTTGTGCAATTTCTTCGCCGGAAACATTACGATGTTCAACTGACCGAGGAAGAACTGGAATGCCTCGTGACCTGGATGGACTTGTACTCGCAGCGATCCGGTTCGTTCAGCGCGGAACAGGCGAATGAACTTCGCGGACTGCGGAAGGCCTGGAAGCCGCTCCTGAACGACACGGAGTAGACCTCGCAAGGAGCCGAAGACTTGGATCTGGTGATCTTTGACTGTGATGGCGTGCTGGTGGACAGCGAGCCGATCGCGTGCGAGGTTGTGGCCCAGGTAATGACGGAGGCGGGATTCCACGTCAGCCTCTCCGAATTCTTCACGCGATTCGCCGGCGTCTCGGATCGCGAGATGTACGCCCAGTTGGAGACGCAATACCGAAGCACGATCGGCGAGGCGCTGCGCCAACGAGTGAACGACGAGATCCTGGCGGCGCTCGGCGACCGGCTCGAGCCGATCCCGGGCATCACGTCGGTGCTGCAGGCGATCGACTTGCCGATGTGCGTCGCATCGGGCAGCGATCGCCGCCGCGTCGAGACCTCGCTCGCAAAGACCGGACTGCTGCCGCATTTCGATTCGCGGATCTTCACAAGCCACGAAGTTCCGCGGGGCAAGCCCGCGCCCGATTTGTTTCTTCATGCCGCGGGCCGCATGCGCGCCGAGCCTTCGCGCTGCGTGGTGATCGAGGACAGCGAGGCCGGAGTCCGCGCGGCGGTAGCCGCCGGTATGCCGGTGCTCGGGTTCGTCGGCGGCAGTCATTGCTCAGCCGAACGCGCGGACGTCCTGCGAAGCCTCGGCGCGCGAATTGTCTTCGACCGGATGGCCGAGTTGCCGCGGCATCTCGACGATTGCCGCCAGTCGATGACTCGCTGACCTACTGGATTCGCAATCGCCGACAACCGACAATTCGATCGTCCCCGCATTCGTCTCTGCGCGATTGTGTCCGGCCGCGATCATCGACCGACGCAACCGCCTCCCGCACGACGATGAAAGGAAGCGGCGCATGCAATCCTCGCGACGCATTTCACGACGGCACTTCATCCGGCAGTCGGCTGCTGCCTCCGCGGTGATCGCGTTGCCGCACATCATTCCGGCCAACGTGCTCGCGGCCGAGGATCGACCGGGCGCCAACGACCGCATCGGCATCGGTTACATCGGAGCGGGGCGCCGAGCCCGGCAACTAATGAACCTGCCGAAAGAAGGCCGGATCGTGGCCGCAGCCGACGTGGCTTTCAATCGCGCCGCGGAAATCGGCGAAAAGCAGAAGTGCCGCGCGTACCGCGACTATCGCGAGATGCTGGAGTCGAAAGACATCGACGCCGTCTTCGTGGCAACGCCCGACCACTGGCACGTGCTCGCGGGCATCCATGCCTGCCAGGCCGGCAAGGACGCCTACGTCGAGAAACCGCTCTCCCTGACCATTCGCGAAGGCCGCGTCCTGGTTGAGGCAGCCCGCAGATACAAACGGGTCGTCCAGACCGGAACGCAGCGCCGCTCGATGCGCGGACATCGCCGCGGCTGTGAACTCGTGCGCAGCGGCGTGGCCGGCAAGATCCACACGGCCGTCATCATGAATTACCCGAGTCCATGGCAGTGCAAACTGCCCCCGCAACCGGTTCCCCAGGATCTCAACTGGGACGTATGGTGCGGAATGACCGAGCCCGTTGATTTTCATCAGGACATCTTCATCCAGCGATCGAATCCCGGCTGGATCTCGTTGCAGCCTTATTCCGGCGGAGAAATGACGGGCACCGGCGCGCACGGTTTCGACCAGATCCAGTGGGCCCTGCAACTCGACCACACCGGCCCGGTGGAGATCTGGGCCGAAGGCGGCGTGATGAAGCCTGTGGTGTACGAGGCACCCGAAAGCCGCACACGGGGCGATGGCCTCTGCAGCCGGGGACTGCGGGTCAGGTTCAAGTACGCCAACGGCATTGAAATCCACCTCGAAGACAACGGGCCCGCGGCGGGCGGAGAATTCATCGGCGACAAAGGAAAGATCCGGATCGGAAACGATGAAGTCGCCAGCAATCCTCCGGAACTCGCCGACATTCCACCCGAACAACTCTCCGTGAGGCTTCCTGCGATCGATAACCATATCCGGAACTGGTTCGACTGCATCAAGTCGCGCGAGCAGCCGATCTCCGACGTGGAAGCCGGACACCGATCGGCGACCGTGTGCCACCTCGGGAACATCGTCCGCTGGGTTGGCCGGCCGCTGCGATGGGATCCGGAAAAAGAGTGCTTCCCCGGCGACGAAGCTGCCAATGCGTATCTCGACCGCCCGCGCCGAAAAGGGTATGAGCTGCCCGCGATCGCCTGATCCGGACGGCAAAGAGGCGACCGTCGTTCGGTGCGATGCCGGAACGGCCTCGCCGAGAATCCTCTAACACGCGAGAGCATCCAGAGCAGAAAGACATGAACACTCCGCCCAGGTATCGCGAGATGCTGATGCAATTCACTGCGACGGGAGTCGTGTGCTGCCTCGCGGTCCTTGCGCCGCTGCTCGCAACTGCGGCGGAAACCGCGACCCCGGCCGAGTCCGATGCGCCACCGACGGTTGGCTCGCTGCGCGAACTGCTGGACCTGCGTTCGCTCGCGACTCTCAGGCCCTGGCGCACGCTGCAGAGTTCGAGCTACGATCCGGCCGGCGGATACTACGATTCGGGACATTTCCTGCGGATCGAGGACGGACGAAATCTCGTGGCCCTGGACACGCAGGGCCCCGGTTGTGTCGACCGCATGTGGTTCACGCGAAAGCACCCGTCGGAGGAACCGTATGAACTGCGGGTGTTCATCGATGATCAGCCGGCCGCCGTGATTCGCGAAGATCTCGATCGCCTGCTTTCGGGAACACAGACCCCGTTTATCGCTCCGCTGGCCGGAAAATGCGGTCTCGCGAGAACGCCCGCGTTGTACTGCAACGTCCCGATCGGTTTCGAGAAGCGATGCAAGATCGTGCTCGTGCCGACTCTGCCGGACGACAACCGGTATCAATGGAGAACCGATGCATCGGGCGTGAAGAACCGGCACGTCTACTATCAGCTGACCTACCGCCTCCTGCCCCCGGAATCGCGAGTACACGCCTTCCGAACTCCGTTGAACTCGGCGGAAACCGGTGCGCTGGACGAGTACCGGCGGATATGTGACAACCCGGGCACGAGTCCGTGGAAGTCGCAATCGTATGCGTCACAATCGCGCGAACTGGAAATAGCGTCCGGATCCGCTGCCGACCTGTTGAAGCTGACCGGACCCGGCGTCCTCTGCGGCCTGCGTGTGACCGCCAAGCCGGCCGGAAGTACCGTCACTCCCCGAGATCTCGAGTCGCTTCGCATCGAGATGCGATGGGACGACTCGGACGCGCCGCAGGTCAGCGCGCCACTGGCGACGTTCTTTGCTTCATCGATTGCCGGGAGTGACGTCCGAGGTCTGTTGGCCGGTTGTCGCAACGGCGAGTTCTATTCCTATCTGCCGATGCCGTTCGCCAAGTCGGCCTGCGTTCGCGTCATTAACGCTGGGCCGCGCGGAGTGCTGCTGTCCGCCTCGTGCGACCTGCGCCAGGAACCGTTGCGGGCCGGCGACGGGCGACTCCACACGCATCGTTACGACTTTCCGTCACCGGCGGCGGGGCAGGACTACGTGCCGCTCGACAAGCAGGGCGCGGGCGATGTAATTGCAGTCGTGATGGACCGCCCCGGAAACATGGAAGGAGACGACCGCTGGTTCGTGGACGGATCGGATGCGCCGAGCATTCACGGCACGGGAACGGAGGACTTCTTCAATTTCGCCTGGGGACTCGCTGCAAACCAGTCGTTTGCCCAGCACGGCATTACGCAGTCGCAGGGCAATCCGGTCTGCTATCGTTTCCTGTTGCCCGGCGCGGTACCGTTTCGACGCTCGATTCGACTGACATGGGAGCATGGCCACGATCCGAACCGCGGCGCAAACAGGCACGCGGGTCATTACAGTGGCCTCGTCTTCTATTACCTCCAACCTTGACCTGCAGCGGGGACGACCTGAAATGCGAGGCCCACAAAGACCGACCCTTGGTTTCTGTCGTGTTGTTGGTTTCCACTGTGTTGTTTTCGCAGTGCTTGTCGGCGGACCGATCGCGAATCGATGTGCCGCTCAAATTCAATTGGCAACAGACCGCCCTCAGCCGCATTCGCCGGAAGAGAGCGCGCGGATGATCCGCATCCCCCAGGGCCTGCGTGTGGAAGTCGCGGCCAGCGAACCGCTGCTGGCCGATCCGACCGACATGGCATTCGACGCGAAGGGGCGCATGTTCGTCTGCGAGCTGCATGGCTACAACCTCGAGGGGTATTACGACATCCTCGAATTGAACAAGTCGGGCGTCCTCGATACGAAGGTCTATCGCGTCGATGCGAATCCCGAGGCGCAGGCACGGGCGGCCAAGGACCAGTACGGCACGGTCAAGGTGCTGGAAGATACCGACGGCGACGGAAGGTACGACAAGGCAACCGTCTGGGCTGATCGCTTGCCGCCGTGCTACGGCGTGGCGGCCGCGATGGACGGTGTGATCGTCGTATGCCCTCCCGACGTCATTTATCTGGGCGACAAGGACGGCGACGGCAAGGCGGAGATCAGCAGGAAACTCTTCGAGACCGGCAGCGGTCCCATGTGGAATCGGCCCAGCGCGCCGCGATGGAACATCGACAACTGGTTCTATCACGGAGGAGGCGCGCGTTTCCGGGCCGACGGGAGCCGCGAGGAACCGGCCACCGGCACGGGGCAGTTCGGCCAGACCATGACGGACTGGGGCGACCGCTTCTTCATCGTGCAGGTCGAACCGGTGCGCTACGTCGTGCCGCTTCCGCATAACTACCTCGCGCGCAACCCGTACCACGGCATCCGCGCCGATACGCAGAGCCTCCTGAAATACAAGGACGTTTACCCGATCAGCAAACCCGATCCGTGGCGCACGAAACGGGGCCAGGACCCGGCGTGGCTGAAGTTCTACGGCGAAGAAGAGGCTATTCCCAATGGATTCATCACATCGGCATGCGGTCCGCTGATTTATCGCGCGACACTGCTGCCGCAGGAATACTGGGGCAGCCACTTCTGCTGCGAAAACGCCCAGAACTTCATTCACCGCTGCCTGCTCCAGCGCGACGGTGCTGGCTTCCGCGTCGTTCGACAACCCGACCCGAAGACCGAGTTCCTCGCATCAACCGAGGAGTGGTTCCGGCCGATCAACCTCACGCTCGGCCCCGACGGCGCCATCTACATCGTGGATATGTACCGCGAAATCATCGAAGATTACTCGGCGATTCCGCGTTTCCTGCAGCAACAATACGTCGAGTCCCTGCTGGCAGGCAGCGATCGCGGACGAATCCTGCGACTGACCATCGAAGGCGCGCCGCCGCAACGCAGATTCGATCTCGGCCGGGCGCCGCTGAGCGAACTGATGGAAGCGCTGAGCAGCGACAACGCGTGGTGGCGCGACACGGCTCAGCGCGTGCTTGTCGAACGCCAAGATCTCAGAGCGGCCGAGCCGCTGAGAGCTCTTCTGCGATCGGGCCGCACACCGCAGGCCCGCCTGCATGCGCTGTGCACGCTTGACGGACTGAATGCCCTCGATGCGAAGTGTGTTTCAACGGCCCTGGCCGATCCGCATTTCGCCGTTCGAACGCACGCCGTGCGACTGGCTGAACCCTGGTTCGACAGCTCGAAAGACATCCTGGCCAAAACAGTCGCCATGGCCGGCGACGAGGATGCGAAGGTGCGTCTTCAAGTGGCGCTGAGCCTGGGACAAACGCAGGATCCGGCCGCGCTATCGGCCCTCGCACGCTTCGCAGCCCAGTCTGGAGACGAGCCATGGATGGATGACGCAATCCTGAGTTCGGTCGCAACAACGGCCGACCGGTTGCTGAAGTTGATTGCCGCGCTTCCCCAGGGACCCGGAAAGGCGACTCAACTCATCGCTCCATTGGCTGCGATCGCCGGCGCTCGACATGATGATGAACAGATCGGCCGAGTGCTCGACACCCTGTCCGGCGTGCAGGGCGACGCAACTGCCGCAATTCAAACCGCCGGGCTCCAGGGCCTGTCGGAGGGCCTGCAGCGAGGCAAGACGCAGGTCCTCAGCTCCGTCGCCGGTCAGACCGCGCTGCGGCGTTTGCTCGCCAGCGGCGACGGCGAAGTTGCCAAGCGGGCGATCGCGGTGGCCGGTCTGGTGAAACTCGAACAGTCGAGCGAGATGAAGGAAGCACTGAACAAGGCCACTGAGATCGCCAGCGACGCCAGTCAGACGATCGAAGCACGACAGGCAGCCCTCACTTTGCTGACCGCCGCTCCGTTCCCGCAGCTCGCGGATGTCGCACAAAAGCTGCTCGACGCCCGGCAACCTCTGGAAATCCAGCTCGCAGCGGTCGCGGCGCTGGCAACCGCCGACTCGCCCGAAGTCGCCCCGCTCCTGCTGGCGAACTGGGCGAGCCACACGCCCAAGGTCCAGGTTGCGGTGGTGGATGCGATCTTCAGCCGACAGAATCGCCTGCCAGGCCTGCTCGATGCGGCCGAGAAAGGCATCCTGTCTCTGAACAATCTCGACGCGAATCGCAGCAAACAGCTCGAAGAGATTTCGGACGCTTCGCTTCGAAGCCGGGCCGTATCGCTGCTGGCCAGTCAGCGCACAACCGCCAGCCGCGCTACGGTAATGTCCGACTATCTCAAGGCGCTCACCCTCCCGCGCGATGCCGCACGCGGCAAAAAAGTCTATGAAACGCAGTGCGCCAAGTGCCACAAGATCGGCAATCAGGGGTTCGAAGTCGGACCCGATCTCTCCGCGACCAAGACCCGGGCCGACGAGACGCTTGTCTCGGACATCATGGATCCCAGTTCGGTGCTGACGGTCGGCTACCGCAATTATTCGGTCATCACGACCGATGGGCGGATCTTCAATGGGGTACTGACTTCGGAGGCCGCGACCAGCATCACGCTGCGCAAGGAGGAGGGCGTCGAACAGACGGTCCTGCGCAAGGACATCGACGAGATGCTGGCTTCGACGATTTCCATGATGCCCGAGGATCTGGAGAAGGTGGTCACGCCGCAGGACGTGGCCGACATGTTGGGGTTTCTGCGCGAGGCTTACACTTCGGTGCCGACCGCGCCGAGGGTTGTGCTGTTCGAGGACGAAACGTCGTTTCCCGATGTGTTGAACGAAGGCAGCGGCACAGCGCAGGTCACCTCGCAGACGCCATACTCGGGTAAAGCGTGCCTGACCATCGCGCCGCCGCAGCGATACGCGACGCGGATTCCGCGATGGGAATACCGCATCGCCGAGCATCCCGGGCCGGGCGAATTCCGCTATGTGCGATTCGCCTGGAAAACCAGCGGCTCGGGAATCATGCTCGAGTTCGCCGCCGACGGCACCTGGCCGGGTCCCAACGAGGCGGTCCGCCGCTACTGCAGCGGCCGCAACACGACCGGTTGGGCCGCACGGCAACTGGATCCCGCGCCGCCCGAAGCCTGGACCGTCGTGACGCGCGACCTCTGGCAGGATTTCGGCAACTTCACATTGACCGGCATTGCCCCGACCGCAATGGACGCTCCCGCGCAGTTCGACCACATCGAACTCGCGCGTTCGCTCAGCGATCTTGAAGGGAAATAGGGAAGTAAAACGAGCTAACAGCCTGGTGAAGAATCGTTCGATCCTTGGTCACGTTCCACCACAAGTCTGTGCCACGGAACTGAAAAATCCGCGAGTCTCGGAGAGACTCGCCCACGTAGCCGCGTCTCTCCGAGACGCGGACGGAACGAAGGGGAATGCCCGATTTTCCGTGGCAGGGAGGCGATGCCTCGGTAAGAGTCTGGCATCGATTGCGTCGTTTTGGGTCGCCTACTCCCGCACTTCCGGCGCGTTTGCGAAACACGGTTCAGCGAGCCGCGTGGAAATGCCGATCTGCGAAGTTCAGATACTGCTGCCAGTCGTAAGGTGTGATGTCATGATCGCCGGTGCGGACGTGGTATCCGATCGTCTCCCCGACGGGACGATCCACGGCGGGCATCTCGTTGACTCCGAGCCCCGCCAGACCGAACAGGCGATATACCGGTTCGGCATTCAGTGCAGCCAGGAACTCGCCGCGAGGATCGGCCCAGCCATCCTTCGCTGCGCTGGCCACATAAACCGGGCGAGGCGCGATCAGCGCAATCAGCATGTGCTGGTCTACCGGGAGCGCTGATTCGTTATTTCCGTACTGGCGGTAGTTCCTGCAGTACCAGATTCCGGACAGATCGAACGAAGCAGCGACCGTTTCGCCGAACCGACGCCGCGCAAGCGACGCTCCGCCCTGGCCCGAGTCGTTGGAGATGACCATGGCAAAACGCTCGTCCTGTGCTCCTGCCCAGAGCGCCGTCTTGCCGGTACGGGAGTGCCCGAACACGGCGACTTTCCGGCTGTCCAGATCCTTGTCCGTCTCGATATAGTCCATCGCCCGGCTCAGCCCCCAGGCCCAGGCACCGATCGACCCCCAGTCATCATCCGCCAACTCCGTGCGACCTGCCTTGGCAAGCACGTAGCCGCGAACGCCCTTCTTCCACTCTTCGGGAGTGAAACGGCACCCGGATCCGTGACGATCGAGTTCGATATCGCCGCCGTGAAAGCAGGCAATCGCGTAGCCCCGTCTCAGCAGCATTTCCAGCGGCCAACGCGCGGAATGCTCGCCTCGTTGGACATAGGCGGCGCGCGAAGGCGTGATCGTCGGATCAGAATCCACACCTTGGTTTCCGTAGTTCAAACCGAGAAACACGGGGACGGGCTTTGTCGCACCGTTCGGCACAAACACCAGCAGATCGATCCACGGCGCATCGTTCTCCGGAAACAGACGAATGCGGATTTCCTTGCGAGTCGCCAGGCCACCCAGCGCGGACGGCTCGACGCGGGGCGTTTCAAATTGCATCCCCGTTTCAACACACGGAGTGCGGCCATACATACACTTGGCGAACGCATCCAGGATCTCGGGCCGTCGAGCCTCGCGCCACATATTTGCGTCGCCGACAACCCGGCCGTCGAAACAGCGCAGCGGATCGGGCAGCACGTACGCCGGCACCTTGGATTCGTCGTAATTCGTGTCGGGAGGTTCTTGACCGAACAAACCGTTCACGACGCACAGCGTCAGCAGGACCACAGGCAATATGGTTCGCATCGAAAGCTCCTCGCGTCTCGGCACATATCGTAAAGCGGCAGGAGGAAGCCACGGACGAGCACGGACAACAAAAACCAGCGGGAATCGGCATACGGTTTCGCGGGCGTATCCTCATCCGTGCAGTTCAGTGCCCGTCCGTGGTCTCTTCCTAATACAATTTGCTGCGCCACCAGCCACTATCTCTTGGGAACATCAGGGCAGAAGCGTCAGCGGCTTTCCTGAGGCCAACCGAAACAAAGAAAAATGGCGTCGGTCCAGAGTAAAGACATCCTGGAGTTGCTCGCGCCCTGCCAGATGCAGCAAGGCCGCATCTGCAAGCTGTACACCCAGGTCTTCGTACTTCTCCAGCACCGCAGCAATTCCAGGCAGATCCTGCGCTGTCAGCGGCAGAATTTCAATCGGATACCCGCCGCAATGCGAGAGGAGCCGCCTCACCTGAATCGGATTCCGCCGCAACAACCAAGCGGCCTCGGTCAGCACAGGCCAGCACGTCAGAAGCGGAGCAGCGAACTGCGACAACACCCGCGAGCATTCCGCATGGTGCTCGTCGCTCCGACACAAGACCGCAACTATCGGCCCCGTATCGATCAGTATCCGGCTACTCTGCACCGTCTCCGAACCCTTCCATGTATTCGGGATTGGTGCTCAAGTCACTGGGTCCGGTTCCAATGCACCCGACAAGCCCTTCGCGATTCAGAGCTTCATATGCGGACTCGTTGCACGCACCGCTATCAACCAAGCCTTCCACCTCGGACCGATAATTCTGAAGAGCCTCCGCGAAGACTACAGCCCACGGTCTTCCCGTTTCCTGTTCCAGCGCTGCCAAAGCTTGTTTCTGCTCGTCGTTTAGCTGAATGTCTTGAGAATTAGTAGCCATCGTCGTTCTCCGCTTGCCAATTGTACCAAGCACCGCCCAATTGGTCACGTCTGCACGAACAGGGCTACGATGTGACAACACTTCCCGCCTTCACAGGAAACAACACGCCCCCCGCGGCATTCCATGTCTCCTTGGCGGACTACTTTGCAGCGGCAGGAGGAAGCCACGGACGAGTACGGACAACAAACACCAGCGTGAATCGGCACACGGTTTCGCGGGCGTATCCTCATCCGTGCAGTTCAGTGCCCGTCCGTGGTCTCTTCTCTTCCCTGCGTCCGGCAACAGCCACGCCCTCGCTCGCACTGACACTCGCGTCGCCGAACTTCAGAAACTGCCCGGCCTCGGACTCGAAGTAGAAGACCTCGCCGCTGTCGATCTTGTACATCCACCCGTGCAATCTCACTCGCCCCGACGAAACGCGGGATGCGATCACCGGAAGCGTGCGCAGATGCTCGAGTTGCACCAGCACGTTTTCCTCCGCCGCGGCGTTGGCCAGCTTCTCACCCTGTAAGTGCCCGTAATGATCCTTGACGATTTCCAGAGTCGCCTGAGCATGACGCAGCCAACTCGAAACGTGCGGCAACCGGCCGGCATCGATTGTCGCGGCCTGGCTCACCAGAGCCTTCATCGCGCCGCAACCGGTATGCCCGCAAACGATGATATCCTGAATGCCCAGTTCAACCACGGCGTATTCAATCGCGGCCATTTCGCCGTTATTGCTCGTGCCGAAGCAGGGAATAATGTTGCCCACGTTGCGGACGATGAACAGTTCGCCCGGCTCCGAATTCGTAATCAGATTGGGAACGATGCGGGAATCCGCGCAGGTAATCATGCAGGCCTCGGGTTCTTGCCCGTTCCTCAACCGGCTGAAAAGCTCCTGACGCTCCCGAAAACCGATATTGTGAAAATGATGAATGCCTTCGACGAGTTGCTGCATGACGATGCCCTCTCTTGATATTGGCCCCACCGACAGCCAAGGCCCATACCGACAGGCTACACGCGCCACCCGATGGACGCCACGCCGCAGCGAGCAGCGCGCGAAATTATGTGGGAGTCTGGAGTCTGGAGTCTGGAGTCTGGAGTCTGGAGTCTGGAGTCTGGAGTCTGGAGTCTGGAGTCTGGAGTCTGGAGTCTGGAGTCTGGA
>CAIPEB010000073.1 GCA_903863885.1 uncultured Planctomycetaceae bacterium
ATCCGGTCCAGAATGACCAGTCCGATGTGCGTCTGATCAACGCGAATCGACTTGAAGTACGTCTGATGGTCGAGCCGGCCGCTGGCGTAGTTGTAACCGCTCGAATTCCCCGCTGCGACGTTATTAGGCGTCCAAGAGGCGGACAAAGAGCGAACAACTGAGATTGGGCCTATTTCGCCGCAATCCAGCCCTTCTGATGGCCGAGGTTGCGGACCTTGCCGCTGAGAACGGCCTGGGCCAGGAGACGCGAAGCGTAGGGTTGGCGAATACCGAATCGCGTGCTGACGTCGCGGATGTACACCACGTCGCCCCGTTCGCGCACGAACTTGGCCACCTCGCGCCAGCGGCCGGGGCTGGGTACATCGTCATCGGCCAGCGGGATGACGCCGGCGATGCCCAGGTCGTCGCGGAGTTCGATCACGCCGTCCCAGATTGTGATGCGGTGTCGGCCGGCCTTGCGCCGCTCGCGGCGCAGCGTTACCCGCTTGACGGTTTGCCGAATGGCGAACGCCAGTTTCTCGCGGTCGGCGTCGGTCAGCCGGCCCAGCAGTTCGTCCAACCGACCGATGACCGCCAGGGCCTCGGGCGACGGGGCATGGTCCCCACGGGCCCGCTGCAATTGCTCCTTGATCAACGCCTCCTGCTCGCGCCAGCCGGCCAACAGGCGTGAAATGCCGGGGATGTCCTCGCGGCTCGCCAGGGCGAGGTTCTCGGTGCCACGCTCAATCTTCGCGCGCACTTCCCCCAACTGCGACTCGTACCGGCCGACGTTGGCCTCAGCCTTCTTCGTCCGCCGGCTGATCTCGCTGCGGATGGCCCGCTTGGTCCGTTCGTTCGACATGAACTGCTGGAGATTGGTCAGCACGGCTTGCTCGATGGTGTCGGCGCGGAACGTCGGCCGGTCCGATTCCTCTGGATGCTCCTCGAAGCTCCGCGTCGGCAGACCATAATACCTGCGCACCACCTTCCGACCAGCTTGGCTCATTGAGAACCCCTGCAACCGTTGACCGCCGTCGGCCAAGTACAGGATGCCTGTCAACAAGTAGCGCCCCGGCGTCGGCGCGTTCGGGGCGCGGTACTTGCGGCAAATGACCCGTTGCGCCCGCTCAAAGGCCTCGAGGCTTACTAGCGGCTCGTGGGCGTCGTCGCAGACCACTCCGCCATCGTCGTGTAGGCTGCGGAACTTGCCGCGCCGCTTCCGTCCGGCGACGAGCTTGCCGGCGTAGGCCGGGTTCGACACGGTGCGGCGCACGGCCGTGGCGTTAAACCGTTTGCCGAACATCGTGGTGAAGCCACGCCGGTTCAGATCTCTGGCGACCGAGCCATAGGCCGCGCCGTCGCCAACCGACTCGAACATGATTCGCACCGCCTCGACGGCCTTGGGATCGCTGGCGGTGACGAGCCGCGACGACCAGTTGATCGGCTTGCGAAACATCTCGCGGCAGGAAACGCGGCGCACGACGCGCCCTGCCTCATCGAGAATTTCGCGGTCGTACCCGAACAAGGCCCCTCCTTGTTTCTGGCCCTTGCTGACGGCGAGCCGTTTGCCGCTGACCACACGGTCGGCGAGCTTGAGCGATTCCTCGCGGGCACCGTACTGATCGACGATGGCAGTGATGACGCCGCCAAGGTTCGAGAAGTCGAGTTCGCCGCGCTGGCAGGTGACGATCTTCACGCCCGCGTCGCGCAACAGTTTCCAATGCACCATCGCGTCGAACACATCCTCGCGCGACATGCGGCTTTGCTCGGAAAGCAGCACTGCGCAGAACGATCCGCTCTTGGCGTCCGCCAGCAGCTTCTGAAAGTCCTTCCGCTTGGCAGATTCGGTGCCGGTCAGTCCGTGGTCTTCGTACCAGCGCATGATACGGTAGTCCAGTCGCTTGGCCATCGCTTCGATATCCTTGCGCTGCCTAGCTGGGCTATCCTGCTGCTGGTCGCTGCTCATGCGGACGTAGCCGACCGCCGGCTTCGTCGTAATCTTGCTCATTGCAATTTCCTTTTGTTCTGGGGGATTCTCTTGGCGTAGCGACCACCGCTCGCACCACACACTTACCTCGCGGGCGTCGCAGGCATCCAGAAGGCGTCGCCGACGTCGCGACGTGTGGCCCGCACTGGCGTCCCGGGGCAGGTCGGACGAACCGTCCCACCGTAGAGAGAGGCCGCGTCGTGCGGCCTCGTGGGCGACGTGGCGGGGTTCCTGGGAACGTGGTCTACTTCCTCGTCGCCAGGGCGAATTGGCCTCGCTCAACCTTGACGAACCGGGCGTCTTTTCCCTTGGCGTTGATCTCCCGCAGGATCGAGGCGTAGAGCGTCGCTTCCGGCGTCTTGCCGCCCGGGCTCGCCCACAGTCCCTGTTGGCTCATCGCCTCGACCATCGCCTTGCAGTTCATCGGTTCGCCCGCCTTGGCCAGGACGGCGATCGCCGCCGCCATCTGGCTGAGCTTCTTGGCGTCCGTCTTCGATTCCTTGGCGGCGGGTTTGGCCACAGTCGCGTTCTTAGCGGCGGGCTTGGCCTTTAGGGCCTTGACGGGCTTCTTGGCGTTACGGGCGGTCTTGGTAGTCTTCGCAACCTTGGTCTTGCTCGTCATCGTCTCGTCTCCTCTTGGAAATGGAATGGCTGCCATCATCAGGCTCGGCGAACCACCGCCGAGCGACCCGCGTTGGCGGGTTTCGGCGTCAGTACGCAATCTCCCAGGCGAGTTTGGTTCCGTACCCGATCTGGTCGCCTTCGACGATGTAGAGCACCGCGTCGCTCTCGGCGTCCGAATCATCGTCGTCTTCGTCGGCGTCGTATTCGTTGATTTCTTCACCCGAGCAGACGCCGGTGATCCGGTTTTCAAAGGGCCAGTTCTGCTGCGTCATCAGCCGCACTTCGGCGTCGCCACCAATTAGGTCGCGATACTCTTCCAAGCGTTCGATCAGTTGGTCGATGGTCATGGTTTCGTCTCCGTGTGTTCGGGGTTCGTTGATTCGTCTCTCAACGACACACATGGAGCCATGGGTTTCGCAACAGCTCAAGCGCGGTCGGGCTAAAATCCGGCTGGAATTTCGATGATTTCCGGCGGGCGGCGAAATCGGCCAGAAACCCGTCGATTTGTCCACACGCCGTTCCTGCCTCCCTTGTAGGAAATTCCCCGACAGCGTGCGGGCGGTTGCGGGTGTATCATGGCGGGCGTCCATCGCCACGTTCACACGCGGACGGGCGGCATGCCGTGCGGAAGGCGTTGGGAGGCGGGCGAGAGCGACGGGAAGCGAGCGACCGAGACGGACAACACTGCGGACGGGGCGACGCGTCGGCCAAATCGTTAACCGAGCAAAGCGTCCTCGTCAAACGGGCGCTTTTTGGGAGGTGCGTTCGGGGATGGCTCTTGCCGAACTCGGATTGCTGTCCGGCACCCGGAGGGCCAGGACTCTACGAATGAGTCGCCGAAACATGGAAACGAGTTTGCAGCGGCCACACCCAAACAGTGGACCCGCCGATGCGGCGATGCGGCTGGGTGTCTATTTAGACGAGTCGATCGTCATAAATGGAATCGGACGCCTACGAGTATCGTTTACAGAAGGGATCAAACACGGCGACATCGCCAAGATCGTCGCTCACGCCAAGTCGAAAGGCACAACGAACTTGGTGTTAGACACAGGACAATTCGTGAATCCGACAATTGCTGCGAGAATTGAACGAGCCATTGCCAGCGGAAATCCGTTCCTTGGGGGAACTCCACGTCTTGTTCGAGAGGATCCGGATATCATCCCCGGCCTCCCACCAGTGACGATTTTCGAGGTCGTGTTCAATTGAGGATATGACTATGACGCAGCAACTAGATGACCTGCTTACAAGTATGGCACCTATGCTAAATAATTTACCACAGCAGCCAAAGGCGTCATTTGAGTATCAGGGAGTCTGTGATGGCTTGGTCTGGTCAGACGAAATGCCATCTGCCTCATTAACTGATCAACAGGAGCAACTGCTTCGTTACCTAATCCAGTACCGAACAAGTCTAATCGTCGAAGAACCTATCCCTGCACTTACTTCGCTTTGGGAGCAGGCTGGAGCTGCTTTTCCGAGTTGGGCAGGTTTTGCGAATGATCGGTGCAGACCATCGAGAGAATTGTCAGAGCATGTGACTGTAGCTCGCCAGAATATAGAGGCGTCATTGGAGGAGAATGTATGATTTTGCACGGGTGCCAGAGCCCGGCGATTCCGGCAGTCGGATTGCAGGTCCGGTGAATTGGCCCAGCGACTTTCGTCGTGACCTTTTGTCCACTGAATGCTGCCCGTAATGGCACGGGCACAGCGGCGAAGGTATCGCGTTACGAGGTGTGATTCTCGTCAGTGCGATCGACAAACCGGCAAAGTCACTCGCCGCGCGCAGACCGATAGCGCAGCATGTCGGCGATCAGCAATGTTCAGGCGGCGCGGCGAATTCGAATTACAGGCAGATGACGACGAATCTCGAGGCAGTCAATGGCGACGATGAGTGGGCCACGCGACAGTCAAGCTTTGGATCTCTTTTCTGGATCCGCGATCTCGCCTTTCAGGCGGTGTAACAACCTTCCTCCCTCCAATGGGACGCCAGAAAAACCAGACGTCC
>CAIPEB010000074.1 GCA_903863885.1 uncultured Planctomycetaceae bacterium
TCCAGACTCCAGACTCCAGACTCCAGACTCCAGACTCCAGACTCCAGACTCCAGACTCCAGACTCCAGACTCCAGACTCCAGACTCCAGACTCCAGACTCCAGACTCCAGACTGCTTATCAGCAACCTGCGGCGGCCACCCGAGAGGAACGCTTATGGCGACGGCAGGACCGCACGAGGATCTGGCCCCATTCCTCAGGCGACGCGTCCTGGAGATCGGTCGCGACTTCGAGCATGGCTTCGACGATCTGATCCAGAATCTGCTTTTCACTTCGCTGACCGTACATGTGCTGGCTTTGGATCCGTTTCGCTTGCATCAGGTGACTCCTTTTCCTTCTGCGATTTTTCTTGCTGGCGTTGTTGCTTTTTTGTTTCCGTCGATCGGCTCCGTCGTTCGACGCTTTCGATAAAAGCAACCGCTGTGCCAGATCCTATGCGAGCAGCAGGTGCGTCCCCGATTCGGACCGCAAACCGCGAAATTTCAAGGGGTTTCCGCAATCCGAGTTTTTTGGAATGCCGCAGACCGCCTGCGATTCAATCCGCAACATCCCGAGAACTTACCAAACGGTTTGTAAAAACGATAAAACCCGCACCTCGGACCGCAGAAGAACCCTCGCCGCCGCGGCGTTTCGGCTTTTTTCAGGATTTATTCAAGAACCACGACAGTTTCGATAAAAGATGCTGGTTGCGCGTGCCCGAGCCGGCGGCACCGGCCTGCAATGCACAGACGCACTCAAGGCCCCGACGTGAGGCCCGTCAGTCGGCAGGATGCCAGTCGGAAGGAAGGTCGAGTCGCCACACTTCGTTCGACAGCGGCTGCGCGTGGCCGGCTGTCAGCCATAGCCGGTCTTGAAAGACAAAGACCGAATGTTCATGCCGTTTCTTCCACACGTCGCGAGTCGGCAGCGCGGTCCAGGTTCGTCCGTCCTTGGAATACCAGACGTCGTTCCAGTTCTCGCTCGGGTTGTTCGACCAGCCTCCGAGCACCCACATGCGGTCTCGATAAACGGCCGCCGAAAACCAGATCCTCGGCGACCACGCGGCATGCTTCGTGACTTCGGTCCAGGTCACACCGTCGGCTGAACACCAGACATCGTTGAGCGCCGCATAGTTGGGAAGGTAATTCCCGCCTCCGTACACCCAGAGCTTGCCGTCAAAGGCAACGGCCGCGTGATAGGCGCGCGCCGCCCAGGGGGCCTGCGCCGTCACGAGCTTCCACTCTTTTCCGTCCTCGGAACACCACACGTCATTGCGCAGGCTTGCGTCGCTGCCGAAGTAATACTGCTCGGTACCGCCGAGGATCCACATCTTGTTCTGAAACACAACGCAACCGGCCGCCATTCGCGCGCTCCAGGCGGCGCGGTCCGTCACCTGCTGCCATTGGGCTCCGTCAGAAGACGACCACACCTGATTGCTGGCCGATGCGTCCGGCAGCCTTCCATTGTGCCATCCACCCATGATCCACATCCGATCCCGGTACACCGTGGACATCGCGAAGTCCGAGTGCTTCCAGGGTGCCTGCTCCGAACTGCGCTGCCAATTCACACCGTCGGCGCTGCTCCAAACATCGCGGGGCGGTTCGTGAAACGAGTCGACCCAGCCGCCCAGAAGCCACATCCGGTCGCGAAACACGCACTCAACGCACGAGTCCCTCGGCGTCCAACTTGTCTGCTCAGCCACTCGCACCCAGTTCGCTGCAGCCGATCCACTCGCGTTGCCCTCCGCAGCACCGCAGCGAGCGGAGAGAGTGAACAAAAAGAGGCCGCACGCAAACGCGGCGACGAACATCGAACGATCGCGAGACATATATCCCTCCGCGCGCTGGGTGTTCAGCCCGAAGCGGCACACATCATCGAAGCCGAGTCATTGGATCTCAAAGCGGGCGGGCATGCCACAGGAGGGAAACGAAGAGGCCACGGATCGACACGGATGAGCACGGATATTTGATGGCGGACTTGCCGCACGGTTATACTGACGCCGCCTCTTGCGCGCGTACGATTCGCCGGCAATGAACACAAGGAGTTCAACGTGGACCGACGTGACTTCATCAGAGCTTCGGTTGCATCGGGCACTTCGCTGCTGGCGTTGAAGCCGACCGGCGCAATGGGGGCCGAAGGTGTCAATCCGCCGCGGAATCCGCAGGGCACTCCGGCGACCGTTCCTGCGGCCGATCGGCCGCGTTTGCCGGACCTCGCTCCGGCCGAGTGGATCTGGTATCCGTCGGGCCGCACGCTGCAGAACACGTTTGTGCTGTTTCGCCGAGAGGTGGAACTTGCGGCGGCGCCGCGCCGTGCGACGGGCTGGATAGCGGCGGACAGCCGATACCGGCTCGAAGTCAACGGGCGCCGGATTCAGTGGGGTCCCGCGCCTGCGGATCCGCGCTGGGCGGAGGCCGATCCGATCGACCTGACGAACGTTCTCGTGCCGGGGCGCAATGCGATAGGAAGCACGGTGCTTTATTTCGGCCAGGGAGATGGCACGTGGCCGATCGGTCGCCCGGGATTTCTGTTCTGGCTCGAGATCGAACATGCCGACGGCAGGACGGAACGCGTCGTTTCGAATGACCAGTGGAGCTGCCTGTTGTCGCGTGCCTGGCCGCCCGGCCACTACAAGCGGTGGTTTCTGCGCTCGCTCCAGGAAGAGTTCGATGCGCGGCGTTATCCGTATGGCTGGTCGAGCGCGGCCTTCAAAGCGGGCGAAGACTGGCTGAAGCCGATCGTGATCGGCAAGTCTCCGAACAAGCCCGCCCTGGCCAACGCCTACGACGATTATCAATTCGGTACGGGAGGAGGCCCTGCCGACGCCGAGTTGAGGCCGCGGACGATTCCGATGCTGGTCGAATCGGACGTGCCTGCGGCGAAGTTGTCGGAATCCCTCTGGCTGCGATGGACGCGTCCCGCCGAAGACTATTTTGATTTCCGCACACCGGACCCATTCCAGGTCGAGCGGTCGGCAGTGGCCGTCGAATCCGAGCCCGGACAGTGGCTTGTGAATCTCGATGGACAGCGGGCGGCCGTTCTCACCTTTGAGTTCGCGGAGCAGGTTGTGGGCTGGCCTCACTTCACGATCGAAGCGCCCGCGGGCACGATCGTCGAGATGCTCGTCCACGAAGCGCACCAGCTCGGCGGACCTCCGTTGCTCAATACGCATTTCGACGCCTGGACCCGCTTCACATGCAAGGATGGTGTGAACGATTTTGAGACGTTCGACTTCGAGAGCCTCCGCTGGCTGCAACTGCACATCCGTGGAGGCGCAGGGCCCGTCAAGATACGGCGAGTCGGCGCCTTGCGGCGCAAATTTCCCTGGCCGCAGCAGCCGCACGTGCGTTGCAGCGAACCGGCGCTGCAGCGATTGTTCGATGCGTCGATCAACACGCTGCACAACTGTGCGCAGGAGACGCTGGTCGATGGAATGGCGCGCGAGCGGCAGCAGTACAGCGGCGACGGCGCTCACCAGATGCATGCCGTCTATTACACGTTCGGCGAGTCTCGCCTGCTGGCAAGATTCGTCGATACGTTCAGCCAGGGAATGACGAAAGACGGGTATTTCCTGGATTGCTGGCCTGCTTATGACCGACTCGCGCGGCTGATGGAGCGGCAACTGGATCTGACGAACTGGGGTCCGATCCTCGATCACGGAGTGGAGTTCAACTTCGACTGCTGGAATTATTTCCTGTACACGGGCAACCTGAAGATGCTCAGCGAGCCTTACGCGAGGCTGCTGCGGTTTGCCGATTACCTGAGATCGATCATCACGCCGGATGGACTGCTGCCTGTCGAGAATTTCGGGATCCCGTCGGTCTGGATCGACCACGTCGCGTATCGCGAGCAGCGACACAAGCAATGTGCATTCAACCTGTACGCGGCGGCGATGCTCGAACACGCGCTGGCTCCGTTGTGCACGGTTTTCGGGGATTCGGCATCTGCAGCGGCGGCCCGCCAGACCGGGCGTGCACTGCATTCGGCGTCGGTGGCCCGATTCTGGGATCCTCAGCGCGCGGTGTTCGTCAACAATCGGCCCTGGCTGGCCGCTGAAAAAGAGCCGCGGCTTTGCGACCGCTCTCTGGCCACTGCAATCCTGTTCGATCAATGCCCGAAAGGCCAAACGCAATCTGCGGTCAAGGCACTGGCCGAATGCCCGACAGAGATGGGCCTGTCCTATCCGTGCAACGCGGGCTGGCGGTTGTGGGCGCTGGCCAAGGAAGGGCGAGCGGACGTGATCGTGCAGGACTTGCGGCAGCGGTGGGCGACCATGGATTCGGTGCGGCTCAACAACACGCTGCAGGAAGATTGGACGGCCGTGCCGGACTCCGGCCAGCAGTGGAGCCACTGCGCAGTAGTTCCTCTTTATGTCGCATTCATGAGCCTCGCGGGGATTCGTCCCCTGGAACCCGCGTTCCAGCGAGTCGAAGTGCGACCGCAATTGGCAAGCCTGCCCGACCTGGACCTACGCGCTCACACGGTGCGGGGACCGATTCAGTTCACCGCCAGCGGCGCGTCCGGCAACCGCGAGCTCACCCTCGCATTCCCGCCCGGGTGCGAGGCAGAGCTGGTATTGCCCCGCGAGGAGTCCGTCAACCTGCCCGCCTCGCCCCGCGAAACACCCGCCGGCTGGGCCCGCTACCATGTCCCCGAAAAATCAGTGACCCTGCGACTGAAGCACATCTGATCCCCGCACACATCCGAGAATCTGAAGCCATGAACCAGCGTCTTTCTTTCCTGTCGTCGATTGTCTTGAGCCTGATCGGCACCGCGGCGCTGAGGAGCGCGGAAACGCAGCGAGTCGAGGAGATCATTGTCGTATTCAAGACTCACTTCGACATCGGCTACACGGAAATGGCCCGGGACGTCGTGAATCGCTACCGCACGGCCATGATCGACCAGGCATTGGAAGTGGTGGACAAGAACCGCGACCTGCCGGCAGAGCAGCAGTTTGTCTGGACGCTTCCGGGCTGGCCGATGCACAAGATCCTCGAGGACTGGGACGGCCAGACACCCTCGCGAAAGTCCCGCATCCAGAAGGCGCTCCAGGAGGGCCGGTTTGTGGTACACGGTCTGCCGTTCACCACACACACGGAACTGCTCGAACCGGAAGATCTCGTGAGAGGACTGCGGTTTTCGTCGAACGTATCAAGAGCGAACGGCCTGCCGCTGCCTCGCGACGCCAAGATGACCGATGTCCCGTGCCACTCGTGGTTCGTGCCCACACTGCTGAAGAACGCCGGCGTGAATTTCCTGCACCTCGGCTGCAACTCGGCCAGCAGTTCACCGCAAGTGCCGGTGCTCTTCTGGTGGGAAGGTCCCGATGGTTCGCGCCTGCTGACCATGTATTCGGCCAGCGGCTACGGCACGGGACTCGAAGCTCCCAAGGACTGGCCCTACAGGACGTGGCTGGCGCTGTTCAATACGGGCGACAATCACGGACCGCCGCGGCCCGAGGAAGTGAAGGCCGTACTGGATCAGGCGGCCAGGGATCTGCCCGGAGTGAAAATCAAGATCGGCCGTCTCTCCGACTTTGCCGACCGCATCGCGTCGCAGGAAAAGGACATCCCGATCATCCGCGGCGACATGCCCGACACGTGGATTCACGGACCGATGTGCGATCCGGCCGGCGCGCGACTGGCCAGAAACATCCGGCCGGCTATCGGCACAACGGAATCCCTGACGTCGCTGATGCGCCTCTGGGGGGTTCTTGCGTACTCTTCGGAAGCCTCCGGCAAAGACATCGCCGCGAGGATTCGCGATGCCCGAGAACGAAGCCTGCTTTACGGTGAACATACGTGGGGAGGAGCGTTCGCCTGGATCACGCATTACGGCAAGGACATCAATTGGCACTATGGCGACGCCTGGGCGGCGGAATACAAGGCGGGACGATTCGAGAGGCTCGAGCAGTCCTGGGCCGAACACACGGGCTACATCGAGGCCGCCCGCGATCTGGTGGCTTCCACGCTGGATCAGTCGATGGGCGATCTGGCCGGATCAGTCAGTGTGGACGGGCAGCGCATCGTCGTATTCAACCCGCTGCCCTGGAAACGAAGCGGCATCGTGACGATGAAGTCTCCCCCTTTCCCCGTGACCGCACTGCGATCTGTGGACAGCGGCCGGATATGCCCGGCGTCCACGGAAAACGGGACCCTGCAATTTGCCGCAACCGATCTGCCGGCGATGGGCTACCTCACCTACGTTCCGGCGGCTGAACGCGAAAAACCAGAAGAGAAAAGCGGCAGCGCGGAATCGCTCGAAAACCAGTGGTTCCGCCTGAGCATCGACCGGCAGCGAGGCACGCTTAGCTCGTGGAAAGTCAAAGCATCGGGCAAGGAGTTGATCGACGCCGAGTCTCCGCAGGGCTTCGGCCAGTTTCTCTACGAGCGATTCGATGCCGACCGGGTTGCGTCCTACGTCAAGGCATACGTAAAGAGCAACGCCGAGTGGGCGATCGCCGAACTCGGCAAACCCAACCTGCCTCCGTCCTCTCAGGTTCCCTATCGGGCCGCTTCGCCCGGCGAGTTCAGTGTCGAGATCACCAGAAACGCCGTCGGTTCGATTGCCACGCTGCATGCCAAACCGTCGGATCGAGTGCCTTGTGCCGTCACCACGCGGTTCATACTGCCCGACAGCCAGCCCTGGATCGAAGTGGAACTGACGCTGCATGACAAGCCGGCTGATCCGTGGCCCGAGGCCGGATGGCTCTGCGTTCCGTTGAAAGTCGCGTCGCCGCAGTATCGGCTGGGACGACTCGGATCGATCATCGACCCGACGCGCGACATCGTGCCCGGCACGAATGTGGACCTGATGGGTATTCAGACGGGAGTGGCTGCGTTTGATGCGGAGGGCCGCGGCGCCGCGCTGTGTGCGCTGGATAATCCCCTGATGAGCTTCGGCCGTCCGGGATGCTGGAGATATTCGGCTCGATTCGAACCGGAGCGTCCCACGGTTTACGTCAATCTGTTCAACAATCAATGGACGACCAATTTCCGGCTGTGGAATTCCGGCACATGGACCTCGCGCGTGCGAGTGTGGGCGTTCGATCGCTTCGATCCCGAGTCGGCGCTGATCACGCCGTCACTTGAATCGCGATACCCGCTCCAGACTGCGAGCGCGACGGGCAAGGGGGGAAGCCAGCCCCCGACTCGCACCGGATTGGAATCTTCAGCTCGCGGCGTCATGGTCACGGCCTTTGGCCCCAACGCTGACGGTCCGGGTACTCTGCTGCAACTCTGGGATCTTTCCGGCCAGGATCGGACTTGCCGGTTACGACTGCCCGACGCGCTCCATGCACGCGAAACTCGGCCGGTCAACCTGCGCGGCGAATCGGCAGGCGATACGATGGTGGTCAAAGATGGGACGTTCGAAGTCCCCTTGCGGAGATTCGCCCCCGTCAGCGTCGTCATTCCTTAGAAGGGGTTTTGAAGTTCACTCGCCCCTTGGAGGTCGTGCGGTTTAGAAGTGATTGCACCGTCGTGATTCATGCTTCACTCTCCCTCTGGGA
>CAIPEB010000075.1 GCA_903863885.1 uncultured Planctomycetaceae bacterium
GCAGAATGTCCGGATACAACGATTCTGACGCCCGACGCTCAACAACCCCTCTGCAGAGCGGATCGAAGCTTCTTCGGTTGAATCGGCGGTTCTCGATCGCGAACCGCGGCGCAGTCTCTCGCGGTAAAATGTCCGGCGATGCATGCCGAGACCTGCCTGCCTCGAGACTCCAGTTCCATTGACTGGCCAAACGCCGCCCGTAGCCTCCATTGGGAAGTCATCGCGCCATGAAACGAATTCGAACGACAGCCCGGATTCTCGCCGCCATAGTCGCGACCACTGCAGTGCATTGGGCATTGCGAGCCCAAACCGAAGAGAAGATCGAGACTGCGGACCATGCTCCGCTTTACGTCTACACGATTAATTCCGGCGTGATGGGCAAGCCGATGGGGACGGCGGAAAGTTACGACGAAGTGATGGCCGCAGAGACCCTGCAAGGTCTCATCAATCGCGACTCGCCGGTGCTTTATGTGATCTCGACGGCGAATCCCCGCACCCGATACTGGCTGGATCTTCTGCGCAGGGATGGGCGATGGCTTGAAGCTCGCGAAATTCGAGAAGTGAAGGACCTCGACGCACTGGCAGCACTCGCTGGCCCGCGTCTAAGAGGCGCAGTGATCTGGGACCCGGCAGTTCCGGCGACGGTCAACGTGGCGACTACCATTGCGGGCGTCTGCGACGGAGTCGTCCTCAGCCCGGAGCTTGCCGATCGCTTCGTGAAACGGTGGAACCTTTCGGTAATCCGCGACCTTCGCGGGATGTTCACGGGCGCGGAGACCGGCAGCGCAAAGAACGATGCATATCGCTGGGCGATCCGCGAATACCTGCAGAGAGGGCTCTGTTCGTCGCGCATGATCTGCCTCTTTCAGGATTCGTGGAACTCCCGCGCGGCGGGCGACACGACCTACGTTATCCCGCGCGACTGGGCAGTGAAACGCCGCGCCTTTGTCTTCGATCTTTCGCCCTGGGACGACGAGAAGCCGATGGACGATCCCGCACAGAAACTCGGCACGGATCTGGAGACATACAAGGCGATCCTCGCCGAAACGTTCGTCCAATCAGCGGGAAAGCACTTGACCGAAATGGCCGGGTTCTTTCATTTCGAAAAATACTCCAAGACGCGCGAGCACGAGAGTTCGCACGGGGATATTGCCACGGAATTCAGAACACAAAAGATCATTTCCCCTTACAACGTCTATCAGAACACGCTGGCTGCCGGGTGCTACAACCAATCGCTGCACAGCCAGGCTCCGTGGCAACCGCACAAGCAGCCGCGCCCCGAGAAGAAACCGGCACTGGAGAACAAGACCTACATCTGCATCTTCATGGGTGACTACGACAGCGTTCTTCCGATTTACGAGTTTCTGCCCAAATTCTGGGACAATCCGGGCCGCGGCAAGCTGCCTTTGACATGGGGAGTCAATCCGAACCTGATAGAGACCTATCCCGACCTGCTCGCGTATTTCTTCGGCACGGCTTCAGCGGCAGACACCTTCGCCAGCGACGCCGGGGCCGCCGGCTATATCCACCCGAGCCGAATTCAAAAACAGTATCTGCCCTTGTTCGTCGAACACAATCGTCACTTCTTCCAACAGACGGACATGACGATTGCTCCGATGGTCATTGACGTGGAACAGCCATCGGAAGACGTCAAGAACGCCTATCTGCAATTCGCGCCGGACGGATTCGGCACCGATGTACAGCCCGCCGATTACGCTCCGTACGTAGCCGACGGGTTTCCCGCCAGCCAGTGGCACGTCTGGAAAGGCATGCCGGTCACTCAACTCACGCCCGGGCAGGATGCGAACGTCATGGCCGGAGCGCTGGAAAAAGACGGCGGACGACTCCCCGCATTCCATCTATTCCGCATCGTCTGGGAAAGTCCGGACTACGCAATGCAAACCGTCGCCGCGCTGCGGCACAAATGCCCCGCGGCTAACGTCGAAGCCGTAGACCCTTACACTTTCTTCACTCTCTTCAAACAGTGGAAGACTGCGAACGCCGGCCAGCCAGGGAAGTGATCGTCGCATCGGGCGGGGAAGCCACGGATCGGCACGGGTAAACAGGACCTTTCGCACGTACCGCGGATTCGCAACTCATTCGTGTGGACAAGCCCCCCTTGCCACCCGGCGATGCGGCACTTCCGTTTTCCAGACTCCGAACTCCAGACTCCAGACTCCAGACTCCGAGCTATTCTCATTGCGCCGGGTTCACGCGAATCACGATCGAACGTCGGAAGGCGGGTAGTTTCAATTGACTGCCCTGCAGATCGCCGGCTGACCATGTGTTCGTCCATGGATCGTAGACCTGACAGGTGCGTCCATCGAGCGAACCGACAAGCGAGCCCAGATCGACGGTTTGCTGCTCGACCAACTCCGGAGGCCGTTCCTGTTCCAACTCCGACTGCCATGTGTTCTGCGGATCTCGACACCAGGCCAGCATGGTGCGTTCGCCGCGGAGTACATAGACGCGAAGACGCGGGTGGTCCAGCATTCGCGGCTGGAAGTGTTCCGCCGCCGGGTCGAGATCCTTGACCGTTTCGCGAAAACGGCCGAAGTGGTGCCAGAGATTATTCCGGTCGACATAGGAGTCCCAGTGCCAGATCTGTCCGGCACCCGCAGCGCCCGCGAAGAACGGCGCAAACAGGATGTCATGCAGCAGCATGCCGGCCGAGTCCTTGCCGTAGAGCTTGAAGGGGCCGGTGTGCCGCGGTTCGACAGCGCCGCTCTCCGCGAGAATCGCCGGCTTTTGCGGTTGATAACCGAGAATCTCGCGCACGGCATCTGCGGCCAGCAAGTCGACCGGACCATGGCAGACATCCAACGACGCTCCGAGATCCAGGTAGCGATGAACCTGAGCAATGTCATTGCCGGGCAACAGGCTGTGCTGACGATACAGGGGCGTCACGCGAACCGAGTCGAAACTCCCGAGGCTCTGGAGCGACAGGTTGTGCGGAAAGAGCTTCCGCAATTCGGCCAGCATTTCCTCGGTCCACGGCATGTATTGCTGGTCCCGTGCCGCGACCGCATTGACTTCATTCCAAAGTTCCCAGCCGAACACGGTCGGATTATCGCCGAAGCGGCTTTTCAGCCATGCCAATTTCTTTTTGAATTGCGCGCGGCTCGAGTCGCCCTGAAAGAAATCCCCCATGTCCCGGGCCGTCCCTCCGTTCTTGACCAGATGCAGCGGCTTGTTGGCCCAGGCTTGCCGCGGGCTGTCGCTCATTTCGCGAAAATGTTCGATCGTCAGCTTTACACGGATTCCGCGCTGCCTCGCCATCTCGAGCATCTCTTCGATGCGGCGGGCGCGGCTCTCGTCATAGACGCCCGCACGTTCGTGCTCAATATCCCAAAACGGGGAACTGATCCAGACGCGGATGTAATTGCCACCCGACGCAGCCAGTTTGTCCATCCACTGGCTCATCCGCGCAAGGCCGTCCTCGTCGCGAGTGTTGGGCGCGATCAGGTTCAGCCCGATGGGGACGTAAGGCCGACCGTCGCTCAGTTCCAGGTAGTGGTAATCCCTCGGACTCACGCGAACGAATTCTTCCGCGGATACCAGACTGCAGAAAGCCGCATGGACAGCCCAGGCGCAGGCCGCTGCTGCAACCACCTTGATGCGAGAAATCGTCATGGAGCCGAATCCCAAATTAGGACCATGGAAACCAGTGACTGCCCGGCGCTGGACACTTCGGACCTGCGTCGTAATGCCAAGTGTAATGCGCAGGCAGCGGATCGAAAACAAAGCAATGCATCGGACAGGGAGACCGGCCTGCTGAACAGACCGATCAAGACGCACTTCCGGGCAGCCGGGAATCTCGAAAAGAAACGCGACACACGACGTTCCGAGGATTAAGCTGAGAGCGTTCGCAGTGCATCGTCAGACGTCTTTCGGACGTGGGGTCAGCGATGGGTAACAACACTTGCGTCGATCCGACTGTGCATTGTTTCGCGACGTCGCGCCGACCGGCGGCGCAGAAACCGATGCGACTCCGCCTCGGATCGATTCTGGCGTTGGCGGGTCTGTGCTGCCTGGCTCCGCTTTCGCAGGGATGCCGAGAGGCAGCGAAGCGCGAGCTGCGCATCGCGATCAATTCGTGGCCGGGCTACGAAGTGATTTACCTCGCTCAGGAGAAGGGCTTCTTCCGCGAAAGCGGCGTTGATGTGCGGCTCGTGGAGTTCGGTTCGCTTTCCGACGCTCGCCGCGCTTACGAGACCGGCAAGGTCGATGGACTTGCCACCACAGTTGTTGAAGTGCTCATGGCGCGTGATGCCACGCCGCGCGATCTGCAGATCGTCCGCGTGTTCGATGCCTCCAGCGGCGCGGACGTGATAGTCGCCCACTCGAAATTCGCCTCCATGTCCGAATTACGCGGCAAGCGAGTCGGCGTCGAACTGGCCTCTCTGGGAATCTATGTCCTGGCGCGAGCGCTGGAACTGGAGCGAATGACGCTCGCGGATGTGCAAGTGGTATCGCAGGATCAGAAGACGATGCGTGAAGAGTTGTTGATTGGCGAGCTTGACGCCGTGGTGACATATCCCCCCGAATCGTTGGCTGTCCTGAACGACCCGAAGTTCCGAACCGTATTCTCCACGTTGCAGATCCCCGGCGAAGTCGTCGATGTGCTTGCAGTGGACGGCCAAGCCATGCGGGCGCGGCCGGCCGACGTGCAGGCTTTTCTCACAGGATTGGACCTCGCATACGATTACCTGCAGAAGCACCCCGAGGATGCCTGCCGGATCATGGCCGAAAGGGAAGGAGTCTCGGCGCAGGCTTTCCAGAAACTGCTTGCCGACGGAATGACGCTCACCGGCCCCGACGATCAGGCTGCGTTTCTCGGACCTCAAGGCACATTGCGCGCCGTCGTCAAGGGAGTCGCCGAGTCTCTGCAACGAGTGCAGCTGATTTCGTCGAATCCGAAGGTCACCGAGTGCCTGGCCGGAAACGGACAACCGCCGCAACGGTGAGTCAAGCGACCGGCTGACAAACAGGAACTCAACGCCGGTTCGAAATGACTCGCCCGCACGGTGAAGTGCGGGCGAGCATGAAATCAAGGGAAGCAGGCAGCGGAAATCCCCCGCGGCGGTCACCGGCGGGGAGCGTATTTTTCCCAGTACTCGGGCATGAGTTCCTGGACCTTCACTTCCAGTTCCTCGTCGCTGATCGATGTCTCGCGCTTGTGGACTTCATACTGGTCCATCACCCAGCGGGCGACCTTGTGGCATTTGATCTTGTTGATGCGATCATCCCCCTTCAGACCGAAGAACTCGTTAATCCAGTGGGCCACGCCGTCGGCGCCGCTCTTGTCGGTGAGGTTGACGCGGGGCGGACGATTCAACAGGACCGTCGTGTCGAAAATGTTGTAGATGCGCTCGTCCTGCCGCAGACCGCCCGCGTGAATGCCCGCGCGGGTGGTATTGAAATGCCGACCCACCAGGGGATAGTTGTCCGGAATCGGGAAGTGGATTGACCGCATGTAATCGGCAATCTCGGTGATCACTTCGGTCCGAATGCCGCACAGATCTTCCTTCAGCGAAATGTAATCAATGATCGCGCCCTCGAGCGGCGGGTTCCCCGTCCGTTCGCCGAAGCCGAACAGCGTGGCATTCAGGGCATTGCAGCCGTACATCCAGGCGGTGGTGCCGTTGGCATGCACGCGGTGGAAGTCATTGTGCCCGTGCCACTCGAGTCGCTCGCTCGGCACCCCGCACTCCTGGTTCAGCTTGTACACGATCTTCGGTACGCTCCGCGGCAGTTCCACTCCGGGGAAGTGGACGCCGAACCCCATCGTGTCGCAGATGCGGATCTTGCACGACAGTTCCTCGGGGACCTGCTCGCTCATGCGCATCAGACGATCCACGAACGGCAGCACGAAGCCGTCCCAGTCCGCGCGGGTCACGTCCTCGAGATGGCATCGCGGACGCACATTGGACTCGAACGCCGCCTCCACGACTTCGCAGTAGGCGTCCATGCAGTGCTTGTGGCTCTTGAATTTCAACTTGTTGAAGATGTGATAGTCCGAACTGCTGGTCAGCAGGCCGGTCTCTTTCAATCCCGCTTCCCGGACCAGACGGAAGTCGCCCTTGTCCGCGCGGATCCAGCCCGTGCATTCGGGATACTTGTGGCCGAGCGCCCGGCAACGGTCCAGCGTTTCGCGATCGTTCTTGGTGTAGAGAAAGAACTCCGTCTGGCGGATCACCCCGTTCGGACCGCTCAGCTTCGCAAGCAGATCGTACAGGTGCACCATCTGTTCGATGGAGTACGGCGGACGCGCCTGCTGGCCGTCACGGAACGTGGTGTCCGTGATGTGAATGTCGCGTTTCTTGACGGCCTGCGGATCGAACTGCACCGGTTGTCCGTCGATGTACTCGACGATCGGCCCGTCGAACCGGATCTTCGGCGGCAGGCTGTAGTCAAACACGTCGTCCAGGAGGTTGGGTTCCGTCGAATCGGTAAACGGATGTTCCTTGCGAGCGCTGTGTGCTGGTGAACTCGACATGCGGAAACTCCTTGAGGCCGGCAATGATTACTCCGACAGGCCGGCCGTGAGTGGTGCCGTTGGCGGGAAGGAAATCACACTGCTTCAGACTTTGACGCCCTGTGCTTCGCAGACTTTCGCAATGAAGTCCGCTGCCGCACCCACGCTTTCCACAGACAGCGCGTCGTCCTCGTTCATTTCGATTCCGAATTCCTCCTCAAACATGGCCACCAGCTCAATCGACTGCACGCTCTCGGCGCCGAGGTCCGCCGAGAACCGATGCTCAGGTTTGATTTCAGCGGGATCAAGACGCAGGACCGTTGCGGTCACTCGAACAACGCGTTCCAGAACACTGGCCATCTTTAGATTCTCCCTGGTTGGTTCAACAGAAATCCTTGAGCCATCTTGCGCACATTTCGCGATCCGAAAGGCCCTGAGCGCGCACGTCACCCCGAGCGCGACCACGCCCCGACTAGTCGTAACGCCTTGCATGCTAGCAGTCAATCCCCGGCGCGGGTGTTTTGCCCGAGCCACGCCGAATCGAAGGCGGAGGTCACGGATTAACACGGATCAGACACGGATCAACCGCCGGTAAGCTATGATGCGATTCCGTCCATTTGCAGATCCCATGTCGCGCATTGCAACTCGCTGGAAAGGGAATGCCGCATGATCACAGTTCCGCAACTTGCGAGGTTCCTCACTCTGCAGTGGCGAACGACCGGCGTCATCGTCGCGCCCATGCTGCTCGTCGCTTCATTGCTGTTGGAATTTGCCGGCAGATCTCTTCCCGGATTGGAGGCCGAAGCGTGTGCGGCCGAATCGGGGACATGGAACATCGTGAGCCTTCAGGACAACGACCTGCTGCAGACGCTCTCCGCATGCGGCGGTTCGTGCGTGCGTTTCGACGACGCGAGGAAGGCCATCGAATCTGTTCAGGAAGGATCGGCTGTCTTGATCCTGGCGGATGGATATCCCGACCGACTGACGGCCATCGATGGTGAGACCTGGGACGCGGCGGTGCGGAAACGCCTGCGGTTGTACATCGAATACCCGAGTTATCTTCCGAGCATGGAGGCCGGAACACCACGCGACACCAAGTATGAGCGAGTCGTAGTCACTTCGCAGATCTTCGGCGACTCACTGCGTCCGATGCGAATCGCGCTGCTGAGCAACGCCCGCTATGTTCCGGTGGCTTCACCCAAAGCTCACCTTGTCCTCGCGAAAGTGGCGGGAGTCGATACCGCGGTCTTCGGACTGGAAGGCACTGAGCCTGCTCCGCTGTTGTTTGATCACCCTTGCGGATTCCTCGTGGCAACCAGCGCACTGAGCCATTTCATCGGCGGACGATATCTTCCCAGCGACGCATGGCAGACGATCTGGGAGACCATCCTTGCGCGCCTTCAGCCGGAGGCGCAGCGTGTGAAGCTGCACTGGACGCCGTCGGTGCGGCCAAGCTACGGTTCGGCGGAAGCACTGCCCGCGGGATACGAGGCCGAATCCGTGCGGCGATGCGCCGACTGGATCGTTCGAAGTCGAACGCTGCGTCATCCGTCATGGCCTCAGGAGGCGCTGGACCGCTCGCTGGCCTACAACACGGTTCGGCCGATACCCGATGCTGGATGGCAGTCGGGTGACGGCTCTTTCGGCGTGCTGGAGGGACTCAGTTCCACGATTCACCGGGACGGCAGTCAGCCCATGCGATACGCAGTGCGCAACGACTGCACCACCGAAGTCGCTATGCTCCTGGCGTTCGACGCATCCCTCAACGCGCGGGCCGAGAACGCGCGACGTGCCGCGAGACTGATCGACTATATCTTCAACACGTCGGGCCTGGCGAGCGGGCCTCGCAGCGACCCGGCCAATCCCGCCTACGGTCTCGTCGGGTGGGCACTCGACCATCCGGGATCTTACTGGGGCGACGACAATGCGCGGGCGCTGCTCGCAGTCGGAGCAGTCGCGGCGATCTCCAACGAGCCGCGGTGGAACCAATCCGTCTTACGCTGCATTCTGGCAAACCTGCGTACCACGGGCGGAACGGGTTTCCGCGAGCAATGCGTCGAGGACTCAGCGCTGCAATCCCGCGGTTGGAAGACGTACTGGAATTCGCAGCACGTGCACTATTCCCCGCACATGCAGAGTTGGATCTGGGCATGCTATCTCTGGGCCTATCAGCAGAACCGCTTTGAGCCGCTGTTGGAACGCAGCAAGGCCGGACTGCAGGCGACGATGCAGGCCTATCCCGCGCGGTGGGATTGGATTCTGAGAAGCGGCACGATTGAACGGGCGCGACTGCTCCTTCCGTTGGCCTGGCTCGTCCGAGTTCAGGATACGGCTGAGCACCGTCAGTGGCTCGACACCATCGCGCAAGACCTGATCGCGCTGCAGGACGAATCGGGCGCGTTGCGCGAGACGATCGGAGACGGCGGACCCGGAATTCACTCCAATGCCGAATTCGGCACACGCGAAACCAGCCTGATCCAAGTCAACGGAGACCCGGTGTGCGATCTGCTCTATTCGTGCAATTTCGCGCTGGTCGGCCTGCACGAAGCCGCTCTGGCCACCGGCAACACCGGATATTCACAAGCCGAAGACCGACTCGCGCAGTTCCTCGCACGCATCCAGACTCGTTCGGAAAGGCACCCCGAACTGGACGGCGCATGGTATCGCGCTTTGGATTTCAAACGCTGGGAATACTGGGCGTCGAACGGAGATTGGGAATGGGGCCCGTGGTGTCTTGAGACGGGTTGGTCGCAGCCGTGGATTGCAGGCGGCCTCGCGTTGCGCTCCAGTAAGTCGTCGCTTTGGGATCTGCTGCAGAAGGTGGATCTGAAAACGGATTTCGAGACACTTCGCCGCCAAATGCTGCCCGACGAGGCCCTTTCGCACCCTTAGCCCATTCCGTGCAATCAGGAAAATCTCGTCAATTATCCCAGGATTTTCACTTACCCCTTATTGCCACTCCCTCGAATTACCGCTACTTTCCTGTTGCGAATCAGCCAGTCTGATTCAATCGCGGGGTCCGAATTGCCCCTGATCCGGGTGATGGATCGAGATTGACCTCGCCTTCACAGGGCGCTGCCTTTTGTCAGGCAGCGATGCCCGTGGGGAAAGATGGGCACCGATTGCCCCAGGAAGATTCCCCACGTCGATACGCCACTAGGCGCATAGGATATTTCGCCTCGGCCTGGACGCGCCGGACCTTTACGTCTCCAGAGTCCGAATTCTTCGCCACAGTCGTCAGGCCGCGATCCAACCCGCCAAGCGGTTACTTCAAACCGTGCGGCTGCCGGGTTCGGGGTCTGGCCCCTACCGCAGAGAGTCCGTGCCATGAATCCCACCAACGGTGTCATACCCTGCCTGCTCCGCCACTTTCAACGTCGACATCTTCTCATCTGCCTGATGTTGTTCGGTCATTTCGCATGGACACCGACACCGATTCACGCATCTCCGCAGGACGCAAATTCGGCAGTGCAGAATGAGACGGTCGGCGACGGGAAAGTCGCGAGCGAAGCAGAACTTGATGAGCTTGGCTGTTACACCGACTACTTCGAGGCACATACTGCGGCGCTCGCCGGCGGCAAGCACGTGCTCGTGTATCGCTACGATCCGGAGGCTCCGACCGCGGCCCAGATCGAATTCGTGACGAACTCGCTGGTCGACCAGGATGTCCGACAGGAAATCGAACGGCAATTCGTCATCGTGCGTCTTGCCGTGGGCGCTCCGATTGAAATCCGCAGCACCGTCAGGCGCACAGGCAGCGTCCGACGCGGCTTTCGAGTGTCCAGTACTTCGTGGACGGAAACGGTGAGGAGAGACCTGTTTGACAGCGAAACCGACCAACCCGGCATCATGCTTGTCCGCGTCACCGGCAGTGACTTTCGTTCGGGATCGGAGAACATTGCTTTCTTTCCGTTCCAGGCGGCGCCGCTGAGCCCTAAGGTGTTTCAGGCCGACCGCGCGTTTGAACCGTGGAAATCCGAGACATTCCGCGCGATCGTGTCTACGGCCGTTGCACCCGCAAAGGAATACCGTGCCGCGTTGGCTCGCGGTCTCAACCTGCAGAACCTGGATCTTTTCACGGTTTCGCGGGAAGAGGTCGATAGTCTGCGAGGCGTGTCGTTTGACTATGACTTTGCCGGCCAGCATGTGGCGGCTGAGCAGGTCAATGTGCGACTCAATATCGGCGGCAACAGCGAACTCACGTCGCTCGACGAACCCGTCGATGCCCGCATCGACGTCTACAGCCTGAAGAACTCGGCCTATCCGGTCTCCTACGTCTACCGAAAAGTGCAGCCGAAGGACGAGTGGCAGGAGCTTCAAGTCGATGGTCTGCAACCCGAAACGGCCTACCGGTTTCGAATTCTGTTTTATCGCTGCAAGCCGTCCCGATCGCTGATCGGCCAGGCAAGTCTCCCGTTCTACGGGGCGACGGGCGGCGCCACGCGGTTGGCCAACGCCCGCGCCGCGATTGCCGTACGTGCGTTGGGCGAAGTGCACGATTGGAACTGCGGCCGCACCCGAGGCAAGGACTATCGTGTCGGGCGATGGTGCGAGATGTTTTACAACTGGAACATCTTCAAGCTCATCAATACACCCTTCCGCTACGGCTACGATTCGCGGACATTCTCCCGGCATGATGCGTTGATCTCCGGAGCAAAGCTCCGGGAAATCGCGCGTGACGGGAACATCATGGGAGATCATGTGCGAATCGCGAACCACGGCTTCATGGTTCTTTCCTACGACAGGTACCTCGGCGAGGTCTGGACCATCGAGGGGAATTACGGCAACAGTGTCGTGCTCACCAGACGAAGGGTCCAGGACCACTGGTCGGTCGGAACACTGACCGAATCCATGCTGAGAGAGGACGCATCCGATTCGGGCACAGGCGAAGTCGTCACAACGGATGCCGCCGAGAGAAGCGACGGATAGATCCGCTCGCGGCTTTTCGCCGCGCGGAAAGTTCACTAATCAAAACCTCTCTTTTTCCGTCATGGTCGCTTCTCGCTCCGCGAAAAGCGACCATTTTCGTCGTGCGTTGGCACTATCGGCGCACGTGCGCCGATAAGTTCTCGGTGCGAAGCATGACGTCGCGCGACGGTGACACGCGGCTTTGAGATGGTTTGAGAAAAAAAGCGGCGTCGTGCCTCCGCACTCCAAGAATGGCCGCAATCGGCTTGATTGAAGGCCGAATGCCCTTACTCGCGAAAGGCCTCTTTTACCCCCGACGCGTACAATTAAGGGAGTGCGGTCCTCTTGCATAAAGGGTACGACCATGTCCAGCGGCGCATCGCACAAAATGTACGTCGAACCTCATCGCGGTCACTTGTCGTTGGGGGGCTCGTTGCGGCGAGTCGTGTTCCTCTTGCCCGTGCTGCTCGTGGTCCTGTTTCTCTACGCGGCCATGCGGCCTGTTACGGAACAGGACTGGATCATTCTCGTCGCCCTGGCAGTGCCGATTGCCGTCGTGTGGGGCATCCTCGTTTCCGGCCTGCGGCTGGCGGCTCAGTGGGAGCGCGGAGTCGTGCTCAGGCTGGGTAAGTTCCAGTCGGTGAAAGGCCCGGGGATGATGTACATCATCCCGTTCGTCGACAACGTCCGCTTTGTCGATCTGCGGTTGCTCGCCGTGAATATTCCGAGTCAGCAGGTGATTACCAAAGACAACGTTCCGGCTGCGATCGACGGAGTCCTGTTCTTCTTGGTGTCGGACGCGGAGAAAGCCGTCATCAAGATCCAGGACTTCGCATTTGCGATCGCTCAGTACGCGCAGGCTTCGCTCCGCGACGTCGTGGGCGGCCTGTCGCTCGACGAATTGCTCTCGGAGCGGGAGAGAATTCAGCAGCGGATCGCCGAAATCGTCGAGGAACACATCCGCGACTGGGGACTGCATCTCGATTCTGTGCGACTTCAGGACATCGAAATGCCTGAGGACCTGAAGCGCATCATGTCCCGTCAGGCTTCCGCCGAACGCGAGAAGCGCGCCACGATCACCAAGGCGGAGGGCGACAAGATCGCGGCCACCAATCTCGCGGCCGCGGCCTTGATCATGGAGCAGACTCGCGGCGCCATGAAGCTTCGCACGCTGCAGACGATCGATGGCCTCGGCGCAGGCCCGGCCAATACCGTAGTCATGTTCCCTGTGGAACTGACCGACTCATTCAAGGCCGCGCTCGAATCCATGAGCGGAAAGCCAGGTCCGACGACGTCGATCGCGCAGTCCCGCGTTTCGTCGGATTCAAGCACAAGCGGCTGAGAGATGCATCTGCGTCCCTGCCCGATGTCGACGCGGTCAGGGCCCGAAAGGCGGTCCGCCGCCCGGCTGTGGAGGAACGCCCGGCATTTCCCGGCCGCGGCCCGGACCAAGCGGTCCTTGCGGCCCGAAACGTGGCGGACGTGATTCGTCGAGGATCTTCATCTGAGCCGGCGTGAGGATTTTGCTTAGCTTCGCTCGCGTAGCCTGTTCAAGCTCCGCGATCTGACGCAGTTGTTCCTCGCTCAGGATCATCCGATCCGCGGCAAAAGGCGGAACCAGATGGACGCCACCCGCGGATGCCGGTCCGGGTCCAAGTCCCGCGCCGGGACCGGCAGGCATTCCACCCGCCATATCCGACGGACGATTTCCGCGGCGCGGGAAGGTAAGCGTCGTCAAATCCGCATCGACCAGTCGAATGGTCTTCGGGGCGAGGTTCCTGACTGGCCGAACGAAGTTGAGGATTCGAATTGCGTCGCCCTGCGGACCGCGTCCGTGCGGAAACTCCGCCGGATCGCCCGATTTGGGATCGCTGCGTTGGGCGCCGGCGCCGTGCACGTCGCGCCATTCGCCCATCATGTAACCCATGCTCCGTCCGAACGAAATATACACCGCTGCGCGCCCGACCGATGATCCGTGAGTAGTGGCCGTCCAGTAACAGGGGTAGTCGGCCTGGCCGGCTTCATTCTTAATCTGAGTGCACGTGAACAGCGGATCGATCGCGGCCGAACTGGAAGAGTCGGGCGACCGCGCGTAATCGACAATGCTCTGCAGTTCCTTCGCACTGGGCAGACGCCAATCGTCGTGCCCGAGGTACTTCTCGCGATTACGCGCCTGCACCCAAGCCAACGCCGCCTGCCAGTCCATGCCCTTTCCGCTGTCCGCCTTGCTCCACATCAACCCCGTGGCGCGATCGACGACCACTCCGTCTTCACCCGCGAATTTGTTGATGCCGTATTCCGCGTTGCCTCGCACACACATCACAAAGAACGTCTTCTGCTGCATGCCGCCCGGCATGGCCAGATCGTATCCCTTGATACGTCCGTCGGCAAAATTGACGCCGAACAACTTTTCGAACCCGCGCCACGTCTTGTTGACGTAAAGCGTGCTCGAAGCGTATTGCGAATCGATGATCCTCTCCGGCGCACTGCCGTAGACGAAATCAAAACAGGTTGAGTCCAGGAACGCCTTCAGCCCCGTCGTGTCGGTGTCCGACAAGCCGCTCGGATCGATTCCGCGGAAATCAATCAGCGAATACAGTTCCTTGATGCTCGGCAGTCGCCAGTCGCTGTAGTCTCCGAACCGCGTTGCGTTGAGTGCCGCCGGACGCTGCTTTGCCTGAGCCAGCGTGAGCTTGTCGCTTCGATCGAGCTTGCCGTCACCATTGGTGTCGGGGCTTCGCTGCCAGGTCAAGCCTGTGTGATTGTCGTGGACCGTCCGTCCGTCGCTGCTTCGCGAGTAGCTCGGCGGATGACTCTGGTACTGGCCATCCTGTCCGAAAAACGGCTGATCGGGCTTGAGCTGACGCTGGATCTGGCCGAAATCGCTGAAGATGTGCCTCTGCCCGGTATCGACGATGCAATAAGGCGCAGCAAGCGATGCATGCTCTGGTTCGGCCGAAGTCGCCGAAACAACTGTTCCGACAACGGCCGCCAGCGCCGTGAGAACCGCGGCGCGGCAGGCAGCGCACAAGCCCGCATCGCCCGTGACTGGCGGGGGAGTTGCGTGAATTCTCAAAGGAATCATCCTCGGATCGTCGGATTCTCTCTCGCCGCGAGCAGCCATCATTCCACTCCCTGAAAAGCCGTTCGATTTCCAGTCATTACTTTAGCGGGCCGCGACCTGAAAGAGAAAAACATTGAGTTGGGGAGAACACTGCCCGACCGATATTGGCCTCGCTCCGGACTCCCGACTGTTGACGATTGTCCTGGTGCATGCGTCCCCCCTGCATTCAGGACATCAAACGGGTCTTCTGGCCGAATTTTTCATCCGCGCGGGCAAAACGCTAAAGTTCCGCGGACTATCCGCCGATCACCCACGCATCGGAAAAAGCCCCCTTCGGCTGACGCTAGCAGTCAAGTGCAAACGCAGCCCGACACGTCTTTTGGCATCGATCGATTTCCGGTACAGTTCCGCACCCCTTCTCAGCTTGCGACTCCTGCGAATTAACGGCAGATCGCGATGGCGACCAGCCTTGTTGCCTCCCGATCGCTCAGGGACGAGCTTCGAGCAACGCGAACGGATTCCGAGCCCATGGCAAGCGACAACCGAACCGAAAACAGCGACGACATCGTCATTCTGGTGCACGGCACCTACGCGGCGAGCCAGTCGGACCAGGGAAAATCCTGGTGGCAGTCCGGCAGCGCAGCCTCGGAGGGACTGAACGAACGGTTGCCGCAGGGCGTGCGAGTCGCAGCGAAGGGCGAAGTCTTTCATTGGTCCGGCGAGAACAGCGAGCGGGCCCGCATCAAGGGTGCAAAAGATCTACTGCAGCATGTGGAACAACTGGAGCAGAGCGGACGAAAATACCATCTTGTCGGACACAGTCATGGCGGGTCGGTGATCTGGCACATGCTGCGAATGGCCACCTGGCAGAAAAAGACGCTGCAGAGTCTGCGCAGCTGGACCACTGTGGGAACTCCGTTCCTGCACCACAAGACCAACAGCCTGGCCAACGTGGCGACGTGGTTCAACCTGCTGCTGGCAGCCATATTCTTCAAACCGATCTGCGCCGTGCTCTATCGGATGGGCGACTTCATGTGCGGTGGCATCGACCCGTTAATGTACGCGGCGGAGCGTGATCTCGAGCATCCGTCGTTGTATGAACAGCCCATGGTCTATTTTATGAGACTAATTGGCCAGCCGATCCATTTTTCGGCAGACGGCAAAGGTATCTGCATCGGCACGTTTGACTCGTCCCGCGGCGATTCTGCTTTGCAGTTTCTGCTTTGCAACCCCGAAGGCTGGTTGCTGCTCTTCTTCGCCCTGCTGGTGATTTTCATCTACTTCAACCTGGCAATTGCCTTCCTCCGCCCGGTGCTGGAGTCCATCGCGAGTTTGACGGAAAACCGTACGGCCCGTTCGTCGCGAGAAGCGTTCCGAACTCGCTGGCTGGGCCTCTGGTCCGTCGAAGACGAAGCAGTGAACGGATTGCGAGCGACGCTCGATATCTCGTTCAAGATTGTCTCGCGAATGGCACCTCGCGACCGCGTCCTGTTCTCGGACAAACTCGAGGTCTTTTCCGCGCCTTATTACTGGATCGTTGCGCCTATCTTCAACACACTGATCCGCCCCGTGCTCGACCGCATGATCCGGTTCTATCTCGTCAAATCCGCGCAGGGCAACAATCGGCCTTCCAGCGAGGTGATCCAGGTGAGCTGTTCGCCGTGGGATCCGAAGGGAATCGGCATTTCTCCGTCGATTCCCAAGTGGCTCGACGCGCGAATCATCAATGCGGCCAATGCGAGCGCCCGTGACACGGCCCCCAAGCTGCGCCGCCTGCTGGCTCTTCCATCGTTTGTCACGGGCCTGGAACAACTGGGCAGCAGCATCACGGGCAAGGAACTGGTTCACACGTCGTACTTCGACCATCCGGAGACTCTCGACCTGATCGCCATGCACATCGGCTGGGCCAGCGGAGCATCGGACTGGACGTCGGCCTGCTCGACTCACGAAGAGAGCCTCGTTACTTGGCTGCAGGAGGCGAAGGCGTGCGTGGGCGTCGATCTCGACGCGCCGCCGATACCCGACTACCGACGCCGATCGTCGCGACACCTGCTGGCGGGACTGCGACAGCTGCTGCGGCAGCAGGCCGCGTGAGGCTGCCCGGGAGCGTGCCGGCGTTCCGTCGCCAACAAAGGCCTGCCGAGAGCCCCTCATGTATCGGTTCCACCAGGCGGTATTCTCGCTGTCCATCCTGGGGTCAAGTTGGCTGTTGATGATGGCCGTCCATGAACTCGGTCATGCGGCGGGCGCCGCTGTTACCGGCGGGCGAATTGAACGCGTTGTGTTGCATCCGCTCACGATCTCACGGACGGACGTTTCACCGAATCCGCAGCCCGGCATCGTCGTCTGGTCCGGCCCCATCGTGGGATGCCTGATTCCGCTTGTCGTTTTGTTCCTGGTTCCGCGGCGACTCGCAGCCATCAAGAACACGGCGAGGTTCTTCACGGGATTCTGTCTGGTGGCCAACGGAGCCTACATCGCCTGCGGCTCATTCGATCGGGTCGGCGACTGCAGCGAGATGGCGCGCACGGGAACTCCGACATGGACGATGATCGCATTTGGAGCCGTTGCGATCTCGGGCGGACTTTGTCTCTGGCACCGGCTCGGATCGATTCACCGATTCATCAAGGACCCTTCACTCGCCTCACCCCGAATGGCGTATGCCACCTTCGCTGCACTGGGCGTGCTCGTCGTCGCCGAGTTATTGCTTTCACCGCGATGATTAAGCGGCCAGGCACGGCCGGTTCTTGACCGACGGCGTGTTTGACGCAGGGCAAACTCACTCGAAGGCACGCGCCTACTCCGTCACGACGATGGCGATCTCGCGAAGCCCTTCCTCCTTTGCGGAGATGAACCCGTCCGGCGATTCCTTGCCGTTGACGAGGCACTGCTTGATTCGGGTCCCGGTTCCCCGCAAGGATACGGCGAGACTCAACTTGCGATAGGCGACGTTTCGCAGTTCGACCGACGAGATACCCTTCGGCACACAGGGCTGGAAACGAACGCCCTCTGTGTCGAAACGCATGCCGACCAGCCCGAGCAGTGTCATGCGGAGATAGGCGGTGGCGGCCCAGGACTGGCGCGAAGTGGCCTGCCAGAGGCCGATGCCCGGACCCAGGCCTTCCTGGAGCCCTCCGTAGGGCAGGCCAGTGATCGGATGGTAGATCTCCGCAAAATGCCGGTCGCGAGCCGCATGAGTCGCGAGCTTCAGGAACTCGTGGCCGAACAATTCCGACTGGCCGGCCCGCGCAGCGGCTTCCGCCCAGAAACCCTGGATCTGAGGCCACACGGTTCCCATATGCCGGCCGAACGACATACCGTCGGGTCGTTCGTAACGGGCCAGATTCGGCCATCCGCAGGGAAGGCCGGCCGGAGTCACGTGCTGATTGGCCAGCACCAGTTTCGCTCGCCGAGCATCGGCAACGCCGAAGAGCAGTGCGTACGACGAACCGAGCCCCTCCTGATGATCACAGTCGCCAAGCGGCCCGACCAGAAATCGATAGCAGCCTTTCGATTCGTCCCACAATCGCGAGTTGATTGCGGTCTTGAGTCGTTCGGCTTTTTCCGCCCACCCGGCATCGACGGGAACCTTCAACTCCGCCGCCATTTTTCCGGCCGTGACGTACGCACTGTAGTAGAGGCAATTGGTCGAGAGAGCCTTCATCGGGATGCCGTAGCCCGGCTTCGATGACTTGTCGGGGTTGTGCTTCGGCCAATCCAGAATGCCGCTCGAACCGCCCGCCGCAGCATATGCATCCGGATACGCAGCGACCCCGTCGCTCCAACCCGGCCCGCGAAACAGCTGGTCCTGCGAGTCGAACTCGGTGGCTTCAAAGTGCTCGAGCGAATTCTTCGTGGCCTCCAGGGCCAGCGTGAGGAAATCTCGGTCGCCCGTGTACAGATAGTGGTTCCAAGCCCCGGTCGCCCACACGACGCAGTCCCAGTACTGGCCGCCGATCCTCACTTTGCCGTCGACTTTCTCCAGAACGGAAATCAGCGTGCTGTGCATCACCTCGGGCATGATCAACGAGGCCCCGTTCCACGCGTTGATCGCCGAGTCTCTCGTCCAGGGCGTGTCGTAATCCAATCCCGCCAACAGCACGGGCTCGGGCCGCTCGAGCAACCCGTCCTTGAAGGGAACTACGTTGCCGAGCAGATCGCCCATAGCAATACGGAAGGCCGCCTGTGCGGCCGAATGGTCAACATGCAGCCGGGGAACGGTCACAGTCACCGCCTGCGCCGCTTCGCCGGCACTTGCGGCGGGCAGCCCGCAAACGGCTGTCATGCTCGCGCACAAAATAAGACACGCAATCTGGAATCGCTTCAACATCTCAATCGGCCCTCCTTCGAGACCGAGAAAAAACTACTCCTCCGCGTTTCTTTCTTCAAGAAGTTTCGACGAATAACCCGAAAATTGTCGAAGCGGGTTACAGCGCTGCCGGCATCTCTTCATAAGCGTCTGCCCCGCGCAGCGGCCGAAAACAACTCATCACGGTCGGTCCAACTTCATGCTTGCTCGCTGGATTCTGCACATTTCCGTGCTAGCCGCGACGATCCTGGCTTCTGCCGGATGCGTGCATTTGCAGTCGCAGATGGGACTGCTCGAGGAAACCGCCCCGACGAGCAAGCTGAGTTCGCGGAAACTCCGGGTGTTGCTGACCGACTACGTTCCTCGATTCGCGACCGGCGTCGAGCAATGCGCCGACCGGATTCTGGCCGAGGCTTCCGACGTCGAGGTTCGGCGCAATGCGCTGCTCTGGAAGAGCAACGCGATCTCGGCCTGCTTCAGTGCGGCGGCCCGCCACGATCCGTTGGCCGCGTATCTCGACGTCTGGATTCTGAATCGGCAGATGACGCAGTACTTCGAGCAGACGAGCGCCGCGCCCGTGTTCGGCAACTGGCAGCCGCTGGCATTGGCCACATCCCGGGAACTGGAAGCTCCTCTGGAGCAGATTCAATCGATGCTGGATGCCAACGCATCAAACAAGGGGAAGTTCGTCGAGGAGTTCACCCGCCTTCATCCGATCACGAGCCTTTACTTCGAGCGGGCTTCGCTGGCAGCTCCCTTCATCGAGGATGTCCGAGATCCGGCACGCGATGTCGCCAATGTCGTTGCGGAGTTCAGCGAAGATCTCGGCGAAATCCAGCGACTCTCGGCTCTCTATGCCGAGTTCGTTCCCAAACAGGCGAGGTGGCAAGCGGAGTTGCTGTTCCTTTCCGCAGCGGACGACACGGGACTGTTGTCTCAGCCTCTGCAGAGTATGGCCGTGGCCAGCCAGGCGATGGACCGACTGGCTTCGACTTTCGAGACCATCCCGCAGATTGTCGAACGCGAACACAACGCCGTGCGTGAATTGATTCAGGACGAGCGATCCGAGGTCATTCATCGGATCGACCAGATGCGGAACACCACTGTCGCGGACCTCAGGCTGGAAGGGGCGGAGTTGCTCCGCACGATTCACGATGAACGCACTGCGTTCGACCACAACCTGCACGAGGTGGTCGGCCGGTCTCTCGAAAAAGCCGACGAGCTGGTCTGCCAGCGCGGCCGGGAACTCGGCGACGCCGCGGACCGTGTCGCCAAGAGAGTCTGGCAGCAGATCGTGCATCTGTCTCAGGTCGGCGGGATGATCATCCTGGCATGTGTCGTCGCGATCGCCCTGGCCAGGAGACTGCTCAACGCCCGGCGACGCCCCAGCCGGCATGCACGACCGGTGCGCACAGACGCATCCGAATCCCAACAGCACGCGCAGCTGAGTCGCGCAGCATAAGCGTATTCAGTTGACACAGAATTGCGCACTGGTCCAAGCCACGGGATCGGCATACACTGACCTGAGCGTCCAACAAGGATCAGTGCCTCCTCTGCGTCCCTGTCGAACAGATTCTCCCCACGGGGAGAGTAGATCTTGAAACACGTTCTCAGGTCGTTTGATAGCCGAGTATTGAATATTGAATCGTGCTTGCCCTCGCGATGGGAGGATTGCTCATCACCATGGATACCGCCTGCAACCGAAACGATGACGGCGTGCAGCAGGACGCTTCCGCCCTGCGATTCAAAATGACTTCACTCGAGGGAGAGGAGATCGACCTGGCCCGGTACCAGGGCAAGGTGGTGATGATCGTCAACGTGGCCAGCAAATGCGGCTACACGCCGCAATACCAGCAACTGCAGCAGTTGCACGAGAAGTACTCGGAGCGGGGACTGGCAATACTGGGATTTCCCTGCAATCAGTTCCTGTGGCAGGAACCCGGTTCTTCTTCGCAGATCCGCGAGTTCTGCAGCGTGAAATACGGCGTGACCTTCGACATGTTCGCGAAGGTGGATGTGAAGGGCAAGAACGCGTGTGAGCTGTACAAATTCCTCACATCGATCGACACGAAGCCCCAAAAGGCCGGCAAGGTCTTCTGGAACTTTGAGAAGTTCGTTCTTGACCGAAACGGCAGGGTCGTCGCGAGATTCGGGACGAGCACCAGACCGGATGCGCCCGAGGTGATTCAGATCATCGAGCGCGAACTGAACAAGCAGGCCGGCAGCACATCCCAATAGTGCCCGGCTTCATTGCGACAGTGGTGGGCAGTCGGATAAACGCCCGCATTCCTCCAGACTCCGAGCGCCGACTGTTTCCTGCACGTGCTCAGGTTATCACGACAGCTTCCACCTCGTCTGTGGCCATCGCGTCCGTTGTCGTGATTGTCGTCGTAGCGCAAATCGGCGTGCGGCGATGTCAACAAGAGTTGTCGCGTGTGGGGAAATCCCCGACAAACACGCAAAAAAACCGGCAAAAAAAGCTAGAAAATCTGCGTTGCTCTTTGCTGTCAATAAGCGGCTGTTATAATTCCCGCGCCGATCGGAATGCATTTCTGTGTCGGCAAAGGCAACACGATTGCTCATCTTGGCTATCGATTCCTTGAGGACCGTTTCACCCGATTTCTGTTCCGCGCGGCGCCGTCGCCAGTTTGTTCAAACGACTGGTTCTTCGCGTCATTCGGGTGCTGAGTCAGAAAGGAAGGCGTATGTTTGCCTTTTACGGCGGACCGTCGGGAAATCCGCCACGGCGAACTGCCATGCCGATGAGGGTCGTTGCCTCTGCGGAGAGCCGTCGCGGGACGGCAGCGATTGACCTTTTGGTAAGAGCTTGAGCTCGCAAGGAAACAGAATGAGCAAGAATCTGTACGTTGGAAACCTCTCCTTTAACACGACCACGGATGACCTCCGTCAGGCATTCGAGTCCTACGGAACGGTCACATCCGCTTCCGTGATCACGGATCGCGAAACGGGGCGATCGCGAGGTTTCGGTTTCGTTGAAATGACCACGGGGGCCGATGAGGCGATTGAGGCGTTGAATGGCGCTGATCTTCAGGGGCGCACGATCACAGTCAACGAAGCTCGTCCGCGCACCGATAGGCGAGGTGGCGGCGGCGGAGGCGGCGGGGGCGATAGGCGGGGCGGAGGCGGCGGAGGTCGTCGCTGGTAATCGACATTTCACGACGGCGCCGCGACCGTCCCGACCGATCGCGGCGCGCGGAACTCAACAGTCCCAGGTGTGCGGTAGCTTCTAGTGCGCAGCAGTTTCTGTTGAAACAGTTCCGATAGAGTTACGGTTTGCGAAACGCTGAGGCCCAAAACCTCAGCGTTTCTTTTTTTGCCGCAATTACTCTGTGACAGCCTCGTGCAGCCCGCGTCCGCTGCCCCGTGTCCGCTGAACGGACGGCTCGTGACCCGGCCTCCCCCGGGCGTTCAATGCTCGAGGAAGTACTTGTTCATGGCAGGATCCGTGTGGCGCACGGCCGAGTTGGTGTGCACGTTAGCCACCTCGGTGACGATCGCCCCTTCCGGACCACCGTACTGCCAGTGGCGTGTGCCGACTTCGGAGAGCGGCACGAACATGCCGGGAGTCGCTGCCACTTCGTGCTTCACGGTCACCTTGCCATCCCAGTGGGCCTTCGGAACATTGACCTGCTTGGGCAGATTCTCGTCGCCGATACCCACGATGTGGCTCAGTCCCCAGCGCACCAGCCAGCCTTCGCGCTTGGCGGGATTGCCTTCTCCCTCGACGTGCCAGTGTTCCGGCAGCATCTGGTTCGGCAGCAGGAAAATGTCCAGCATCATGTACTGGTCTTTCACATTGTTGACGAACAGATACGCGGCCAGTCCAACTTCGGCGAATTTGCCGAGCCCGTAATCGGATACCCAAAGGTTGTCACGGAATTTCGGGAAGATCGGATAGCCGTGATATCGGCAAAGGGCCTCGATCGCATCCTTGGCCTTGTCGAGCGCGAACTGGCCCTTGGCGTCGAGGAAATCAGAGTTCTTGAAACTGATGCTCGGCTTGGCCGCAGTTGCTGCTTCGCCCGCGTTAACGCCCGTGCATGCCAACGCAGCCGCGCCGGTGGCAGCCAAGGCCGTCTTCATCAGTTCGCGCCGATCGGACATCTCGGGTGTATTCGACATGTGAAACGTCTCCTAGTGTGGTGGTAACGTGGTTGTGTCGTGGCTACGTGTTTGCGTGGCGTCAGTGCCGTGAGGATGGGGCCGCGAAGATGCGGGACCAACCAAGCCAGAGTATTTCACGCCCCGCACCGATTCGCAAGTCAGCAGGCATTGTGCTGCGTGCGGCCCGTCTCATATTGCATTTGGCCTTCGGCCAAAGCGGGATGGTCGCATTCTATTCCTGGGGCGTTGCCCCAGGGCAAGTTTAACATTTGACCTTCGGCCAAAAAATGCGGCGTATTGCCGCCAACAACGCCGGCAATTGGCAGTCGAAAATCGTCTTCACGCTCCGCACCCATGAACAATCCACTCGTTCCGCACTGGCACGTAAGGCCAACGGCCTTCCCTCATCGCAGCCTGGGGCAACGCCGGCGAAGCCGGCAACGCCCCCGGGTAAGCGCACACCCAGCAGCCTTTGGCCGAAGGCCAAATTCAATCAATTGCCGCTGATATCATCGCCGCGATCCGACGAGGGTGGCGCGATCCGACGAGGGTGGCACGTTTCGCGTTTCGATAGAATAATGCGACGGTGGCTCGGCGAATGAGAGCACTTCGACCGTGCAACACCCGACATAACTTGCCATACAACGGGCCGACGAAAGCGGAACAACCTGATGCGACAATTCGACTTGATCATCGTTGCTGCGATCATACTTGGCGTTGCGTTGGTGATCGGAACCGTGGCGTTGTTTGGGGCACGTGCGAGGAAGAAACGGACGGCGGCGTTGCAGGCGGTCGCCGAGAGCCTCGGCCTGCCGTTCCTGGCTGCCGGAGATTCCTCGATTGCCTGCGAGTTGGCGGCCTTTCAACTCTTCTCTCGAGGCAGACGCCAACGCGTCACCAACCTGATCCGCGCCGAGACCGAGGACATCCGGACCGCGATCTTCGATTACCAGTACACGATCGGCAGCGGAAAAAGCAAACAGACGATTCACCAGACGGTCGTGTCGCTTCAGGCCATCGACCTGGCACTGCCTGATTTTTCCCTGCGTCCCGAGAACCTGCTGCACAAGATCGGCGGCTGGTTCGGCTACGCCGACATCGATTTTGCCGACCACCCGGTCTTTTCCCGCGCCTTTCTGCTGCGCGGCTCGAACGAGCAGGCCATCCGGCGTCTGTTCGCGCCAGGTGTGCTCGAGTACTTCGAGCAGCGCAAGGGACTTTACGTCGAGGCACGAGGATCCCGCTTCATCTATTACCGCCCGCGCAAGCGGGTCAAGCCCGGGGAAGTGCAGGCCTGGCTGAACGACAGTTGGACGCTGCTGCAGCTCTTTCGCGCATCGGCCGCGACGTACAACAGGCAAGACGTCCAGGATCGTGTTTGAGGAATCCAATTCACCTTCCCGCAATGCAGGAAGATCGGAATGTGATCTGGTTTCGTTCGACGCGGAGCGGCGTATACGCGTTCCCTTGGCTTCACTCGCAAGCTCCGCCGGAAGCAACTGCACGGATCTCGATATCCTCTGCTCCGGCACTTCGCCCAATCGGCGCGCGTCATTCGAGCAATGATCGCTTCAGCAGGTCTTCAGCAGGTGCGGGCCCAGTCGGCGAAACGCCTTGGCGCAAGCGCGGTAATTCTCCTGCGACATTCCCATGCAGCCATATTCCTCGACATACCCGATGAAGCCTCCGTTGCCGGTCGCCAGAAGTCCGTACATCCGCTCCGCTTCCCCGGCTATCTCCTCGGGTGTCCCGCAGATCGATGTCGTCTGGTAGCTGAGCGGCATCATGAAGCACTGGCGGCCGCGCAATTTGGCGCTCACGTCATTCAGGTCCATGACGTTGGGCTGCGAGATGTTCAACACGTCCACGCCGATTTCGCGAAAGTCAGCCACAATCGGCGCAAAGTTGCCGCAACAGTGATACCAGACGTCGAGCCCCAATTCGTGAGCGCGCGCGAACTGGCGCGCGTAACGCGGCTTGAAGAGACTGCGCCATAACTTCGGCGATACCATCATTCCCGACTGCGTGCCCCAGTCGTCGGCAAAGTGAATTCCGTCAAAACCGTAACGCGCGGCCACCTCCATCAAATCGCACTCGAACTCGAGGATCGCATCCATCAACGCGGCGAAATTCGCCTCGCGAATCACGAAATCCTCCATCGACGCTTCAAAACCACGCAACAGCGTGTAGACCGTAAAACCGCTCAAGTCCAGGCTTGCCAGTCGATATCGGTCTTCGCACCGCTCGAAAAATGCTGCCGCCGCCGACATCCGTTCCTCCTCGCGCAGCGCAGGTTTCCGCACGCTGCCCGGCTCCGGAGGCTCCGCAAAGAAAGGGTGAGTCGGATGGCCCATCGTCCCGTCATCCATCCGTTCGAGGTGATAGCCCCACTCGTTGGTCTGCCAGTCCCACGCATTCTTCTCGGGGGTGCCGTCGCCCGGAACTCCCATCGAAAGGTGATACAACATCAAATCACCTTCCGCCTGATCGCAGTTCCAGAAGACGATCGGAACCCGTTCCGGATTGCGAAACTCGATTGCCTGCTTCACCAGTTCCTTGCGCGAAGTCATGTAAGGCTTCTACTCCAATATTACCAACCGTCGCATTACCACCTGTCGAGCACAATCGAGCGACCGGCCGGAGCGGGACTGAGGCAGAACGACAGAACAAGTTCACCAGTTCATTCGTGTGGCACTGCTATGGCCGGACGTTCTCCGCCGTCGCCGCGAGCCCATCAAGAAGCATTGTGCATTGAACTGCGCCACGCAACAATCGGTGGACTTTCAAGCGGATTCAAACATGCGGCCTTCTTTCCGGATGCCTTGGCCGCACTCCCGTGCGACGAACGGAATCGACTCCATGGTCATGAACTTCAACTGCATACTCCTGCTGGGTCCCACCGGATCGGGCAAGACGCCGCTCGGCGATCAACTCGAGACGAATGGCCTGCTCGGCATGCGATGCGTCCACTTTGATTTCGGCCACAACTTACGGGAAATTGCCGGGCGTACCGGGCCCGACTCCATCGTATCGGCCGAGGATATTGCTTTCATTCAGCGGGTTCTGCACCGGGGCGATCTGCTGGAAGACCGCGATTTTCCGCTGGCGCGCAGGGTCCTCGAGTCGTTTCTCGAACTCCGCGAAGTCGACCATCGGACACTGGTTGTCCTGAACGGATTGCCCCGTCATGCAGGGCAGGCCGCCGCGCTCGACGAGCACTCCAAGATGCGTTTGGTGGTGCGACTTTTCTGCTCGGCAGATGACGTTCAGA
>CAIPEB010000076.1 GCA_903863885.1 uncultured Planctomycetaceae bacterium
AAATAGCGGTAATAATGCACGCCGACGTCCACCCACTGGTCGTTCTCGTAGACTGCCAGCGTGGCCGTCTGCAGGTCGCCCTGCGAGCCGTACGAACCACCGCCATAGTACGTGTACGTTACGCGCTGCAGCGATGCGGGCTGTCCGTCGCTGACAGCGCTCTGGGTCGCCGAGATCACGCGTTCCACGTCGTCGGCGCCGATCTCGTACTGGTAGCTGATCGAACCGAGCGTTTCTTGCTGGCTATCGGAAAACGAGATGCTCTGCGGGTGTCCGTAGCCCGTGTAGCCGCTGACGCTCATGCTGCGCCCGGGCCCCTGCATGCTCTTGAAGCGTCCGCGCTCGATGCGATCGGGACGAAAGCCTACGAACCGCCAGATGCTGCCGTCCGCGTCGGAAAACACGAACTCATCCAATACCCGATCGTAATCCAGTTGGTAGCGCCGCTGATCGCCCGAGCGCTCCACGGGCGTTTCCATCGGGAAACACTGCTGACCGTAGCCCGGCTGATAGATGTAGTTGCCGCCGTTGCCGCAGGCGCCCACGTGCCCTTCCACGCAGAACCGCAGCGGCCGGCGCGGCGGCAGGACGACGTACACCGGCGGTCCGCCGCAGTCGGTGATGTACGGCCAGGCCGAGACCAGCCAGTTATGGCCATTGCCGAAGTCGAAGTGCACCCGCTCACCCGACTCGCAGCAGGTGCTGACCAGCTGGCCGGTCGCGATGCGGAGGTGTCCCAGCGGGCCGCCGCCCAGATCGGGACCGACCACCTGCGGGCCGCAATGTCCGCCGCAGCCGCCACCACCGCAATCGTTCGGAAATACGCACTGGCAACGCTCGGGCTCGGTATGTAGTTCTTGCATACTCATGGAAATGTTCCTTAACTTTCTGACAAACAGTCGTGATGTCTGGAAAACAGAAATTCGAATCCGGCCGCCGAGCCGACACGTGGGCGCAGGGAATCAGCGGCCCGCGGGGAAAGCCTCTCCGACGAGGCTTTCCCGCGAGTAACACGTTGACGCGATTGGCGAAATCCGCTCAGAGTGCCGGCACGACGCAGGTCAGGCGATTGGGCTTGATCGTCATAGCATTTCTCCTTGTTAGTCTCATATCAGAACTCGTCGCTCCGGCCGCGTGGCCGGGACAGTTGTGTTTGCCACAAGACTCTCTGCATTGAGAAGCTCGAAATGGACACACATTCTGAAAAGATTTTCGAAATACTTGTTTTCTTCCCTCAACTGAGGGACCCAAAGAGCAGAAAAGCAGCAGAATGGGCGATCATGCACCACCCCGTCGGGAGCATACCGCACAGAATCCGACGCTCTTATCGCGGCTGCGGCGTCGGTATGATGGTGCTGATCGCGCTACGATCGACCGAGTGGAGACTCGCCTCTGAGGATTCACGGGGCGGCCGGGCGATCTAGTCAGTGCTGGCAGGGCGGAACGGGCAGGGGGGTTTCGGTAAACTGGCGAAAGCCGTTACCGTGCGCGTCAATTTGCTTTGATACGGCGGTTTAGCGAGCGACAGCCAGATTGCCCATGAAAACGCCGCAGCTCAGCGGCTTGTTAACCCCTCAAAAGAGAAGAGCGGCCGAAGGCACTCGTCCTCCCGCCGCTCTCGTCTGGCTTGCCGTTCATTCACTTCCGGCCTCTCGGTCCGGCGTCCTCGGTTGGGGGCTTACTTCACTGTTCTTCTTGCGAACTTCGCCACGGGCCGAATTATTTGACCCCACGGGACAAAAGGTCACGCCGAAAGTCGGTACGCCATTTCACGGCACGCCCAACGCCTTACGCCTATGCGCTTCGAAACAACCATACGACTGTGAGCAAATGCCCAAGGCAAAATGCCAAAAAATACACCGCTATAAGAATACTCACCATTCGTGACCGGTTTTGACAATAGTGTCGCGGGAGGTCTAAATATGTGCCGGTTAGGATTGCTCCGAGCGAAATAACAATCCATGTTACCGGTTCCACCGATCGGGCGACGACGACAAAAAAGCACGCCGAAATTAGCGACCCAAACGAAATCACGGAGATTACCGCCATTGCGACTACCGCAAAGGCTGGTAAGCAAACGAAAATCATGTAGACGATTGGACGCATGGAATACAATCTCACTCGCGCTACTTGTTCACGTGGTCCAGTTGATTCGTTTGGGTTACTGCTTTCAGATGTCATTTTTTCTGCACATTCGTCAGCGTGTGTGGCCGCTGCGGCCACACACGCTGAATCATTAGGAGGCTGTGAAGCTAGGCACCGATATCCGGGAACGGTGACTGGGGAACCGGAATCGGCCCATTGGTAGTAGCGTCTGACATTGTGGAACCGCAATCGACTGGTTCGCTAGCAGACGGCCCCGGACATCGCTGCAAACAGTACTCTCGGCGGACAACTGGCATCTTGCACCGGAAACGAAACTTTGTCCCGTCACCAGAATTCTCAAGGGCACATGCGCATGCCAAGGGATGGAATTTGAACAGTTGTTTGGGATTGCTGCTACAAAAATCGTATAAATCATCTACTGACCATGAGTACCTGCATATAGCACTTATAGTACAACAATGTCCAGTCATTCGGCTCGGGGTCGTGAGACAGTCCGCCGATGCTGACCAGGCGACGCGGTTAAACGCGAAATGAAGATTTGCTTCATTTGAGAAAGGAAGAAAACGGCCCTCGCTGAATTGGTGGCTTCCGCTCAACGACACAGACAAAACCTCGCGCATCAGACAGCCGGCACGATACTTAACGTAACCTGTCAAGCATGTTTCAGGTAGGTTAGTCTTGGCGAGCGATTTGATGCAACTGGCCGGACAGGGATCGTTGATTGGTTCGGTTCCTAGAAACCGCCTCAACAGCGATGCTGCACACAACCACGCAAAGTTGGTCGCCCATTGTTTGGCAGTCGATAAAAGGATGCGTTTGCAGACATAGAGCTCCGCTAAACTATATTCACTCGCCTGCTCTCCACTCGGATCCAATAGATTGAGCGGTGAGCCGTTGACATAGCTGTACGAGTTCGATCCTGCCGTCACGCTTACGTCCGGGCCGATTGGGTCTCTACTGTAGAACAGGCCAAGGTATTCATGGTAAGACCTGATACGGTAGTGGCCACTGGTGGTTTCGAAGTCAAATTCCCTACCCGTATACGTGACAACATTCACATAACTTGACGTGCTCCGCGTACTCACCCACGCTCCATCGAAGATCGCCTCCTTCCCATACGGATCGTACAGATACCGCTCGACCGGATCCCCACTCGTGTCCACGAGCGTGGTCACGTTGAAGTTGGCGTCGTTCAGATAATACAAGCGCTCGTCGTCGCACAGCCCGTCGGTATCCGTGTTCTTATCCCGCAGCACGGGAGCATCGATGTAACGCGGCGACCAGACGTACTGGTATTTGGGCTGTAGATTTCCGGGCTGATCGTTTTCGGTCGTGGTCTCGCGGGTCTCTAGCGTCTGCCACGCGGAGTTGTAGAAGTAATGGAGGTACGCGTCGATGCCGTTGGGGCTGTTGGGTGCCTGGCTGTCAACGTGACGCTTCACACGTCGTTGGAATCCGTCGTATTCGTAGATACCGATGACCGTGGCACCGTCCTTGGCCTCCACCAGCCGGTTCCAGGCATCCCACTTCAAACTCAGCGAGTTGGCCGGCGACGCCGGCTTCGGCACACTGGTCATGTTCCCGGCCCGGTCATGCACGGGCGTCGCCCATGCCGTGCCTGCCGTCTCCGAGATATCGGTGATCTCGTTGACTTCATTGTGCGTGCGATCTTGATCGAGATCGGTGGAACCGGACGTCTTCTGCACGTACCCGGCCCAGTTGCCCGTCATGTCGAGGTTCCAATCCTCTTCGCGGACAGGCGTGCCCGAGATCGCCGTCTTGCCGACGTTCAAATCGCCGCGATCGAACGTGGCCAAGCGGTTAATCGAGTCGTATGTGTAGAATTCATCCTTGCCGCCAGCCGTCGCGTTCTCGCGATAGAGCCGATTCGAGGCCCGATCATAACCGTACGTGTAGCGGTCGCGATCGGCACTGGCGCCGTAATCGTACCATCGCTGATCGACGACGCGGCCGAAGCGATCGAAACCAGAATAGGCACTATTAAAGAAGTACTCCAACCGCACGTCGGGCTGTTCAAAGTCCTCTTTCACGATCGTGCCAACGCCCAGATACGAGTAACTGGCCAGCGTGTCCCCCGGACTTCCGCTGTTATCGTCCTTGATGGCATCGAGCCGATTCAAGATGTCGGCCATGCTGTCGGCACTGCCATAGGTCCGATGCACGAGGCGACCATTGGGGTAACGGACGGACGAGGGACGCAAACCCTTGGTGAACTTTCCGCCGCTGGCTGATTCGTCGAAGTTGTACTGTACGTAGAGCGTACTCGCGTCCTTGGCGCCCTCGTGCTCCTGGTATTCCTTCACGAGCTGCCTCACATCGCTGTACTCAAAGACAACCTCATTGACGACGCTGCCGGCTGTGGCGTTATCGTAACTGGTGACTTTTTCCCGCATGCCACGTACCTCATAGGTCGTGGAAGTTCGACGCACGGCCCCGTCGATGCCCGTGCCCAGCATGGTCACACGATCGTGCACCACGCGGCCGAGCGAATCGAACTCATAGACGTGTACGGTGCCGTTCTGATCTTTTTTCTCGACGCGTTCGCCTTGCCGGTTGTACTTGAATTCTACCCGATCGAAGACGCCGTCGACACCATTTCCCAGCGGATCGGCCACATCGTCGGAATCCGGATAGATCTCGGCGCGCAGGAGATCGGACCTGGCGATCTCCGAATCATCGAGCGTGGTGCCGTACACATAAGTCGTGACTTGATCGCCCGTGGCCGGATTTTTGGCCGTGAGTGTGGCGATCTGACCATCGGCCGTGTAAACCGTTTCCACGGTGACGTCTTCGTCGGGATACGACGAGTTCACGGTTCCATCCTGATAATTCTGGATGGACTTAACCACGCGGCCAGCGACATCGAATTCCCGGCGATCTTCCCGACCCGCCGGATCGATGGTTTTGTAGGCTTGGCCTGCGGAGTCGAATTCCGTGGTGGTCACGAGAACCGTGTCGCTGCGTGAGGGTACGGAAGCCGG
>CAIPEB010000077.1 GCA_903863885.1 uncultured Planctomycetaceae bacterium
AAGCATCAACTTCCTCATAAGGAAGTTCCTTATAAGGATGCTTTTTAAACTAGAGCGCAACAGTCTACTTTCATAAGTCCTTTTCCCATAGGTACTTGGAGGAACAGAAAATCGCGAAGAAGTCCGACGGGAACAGTCGCAAGCCATGGGACAGTTTCTTTCAAGGGTCAGAAGCAACGAAAGGCATGCTGATGGAGCTTACCAACGGAAGTAGCAGTCGCTCTCTGAGCGAGGTTTTCGAGTACGAAGGGCGCAACGTTCGAGTGGCCGGGACACCGGACTCGCCGCTATTTGTTGCGGCAGACGTGTGCCGCATTCTCGGCATCGGTGATACATCGAGGGCGCTGGAACGGTTGGACAGCGATGAAAAGGGTACGAGTTCAATTCGTACCCCCGGCGGGCTGCAGGAAATGCTCTGTGTGAACGAGTCCGGACTCTACACGCTCATCCTCGGCAGCCGGAAGCCGGAGGCGCGGGCCTTCAAGCGTTGGGTTACTCACCAAGTGCTACCGAGCATCCGCAAGACCGGATCGTTTTCAACGAACCTGTCGCCGGCTGAAGCTTTGCTCGCTCAGGTTCAGTTGCTCGTTGATCAGGAGCGGCGGCAGCGTGAGCTCGAGTCGCGTACCGAATCGATTGAGCATCGCGTACAGGTCGTTGAAGCCCGCCAGGCGGAAGGTGCTCCGGAATTCTACAGCGTGCTGGCCTACTTCAATCTCCGCAGCCTGCGGCTCGACCTGTCGCAGGCCATCGCGTGGGGGCGGCGGGCGAGCCTGGTGTCGCGGAGCATCGGCGTCCCCGTGGGTCGCATTCGGGACCCGCGGTTCGGACTGGTCAATACGTATCACATCGATGTGCTGGACGAGGTCGCCACGGAGTTGGCGTAGTTTGGAACTGGAAGCGTCCGTTTTTTTTAGGAGAAGAGTCGATGAAGATCGAGTTACGGAAGACGTCGGACATCAAACCGTACCCCAACAACCCCCGCGTGAACGATGACGCCGTCGATGCCGTGGCCGCGTCGCTGCGTGAGTACGGGTTCAGACAGCCCGTGGTGTTGGATGCGGAGGGCTTCATCATCTGCGGGCACACGCGCTGGAAGGCGGCGATGAAACTGGGGCTTGAGAAAGTCCCGGTGCACGTCGCGAAGGACCTGACGCCCGAGCAGATCAAGGCGTACCGCATCGCGGATAACAAGACGGGCGAGTTGGCAACGTGGAACTTCGAGTTGCTTCCCATCGAGTTGGGCGAACTCCAGGCGCTGAATTACGACCTCGGCCTGCTCGGCTTCGATGCCGAAGAACTTGCCAGGCTTATGGACCCCGGTGTCCAGGAAGGCCTGTGCGATCCGGATGACGTTCCCGAACCGCCAGACGCGGCCGTCACGCAACCGGGCGACCTGTGGATACTCGGCGAGCACCGATTGCTCTGTGGAGACTCGTCGAATCCAGAGCACGTCGATCGGCTGCTGGGAGGGCAAACCATACAGCTTGCAAATATGGACCCTCCGTACAACGTGAAATTGGAGCCGCGCAGCAACAACGCGATCGCCGCCGGGCTCAGTTCGTTTCAAGGCACGACGCATCATCAGTCGATGGACGTCGCTCGCCATCCGGAGAAGGCGAAGCCCACGCAAAAAAAGCTGCGGGCAAAAGACCGGCCGTTGGCTAACGACTTCGTGACGGACGAGGAGTTCGATCGTCTGCTTGATGCTTGGTTCGGGAACGCGGCTCGTGTGCTGGACGCCGGTCGCGGTTTCTACATCTGGGGCGGCTACGCCAACTGTGCAAACTACCCGCCGTTCCTGAAGAAGCATGGGCTGTATTTCAGCCAGGCGATCATTTGGGACAAGATGCACCCCGTGCTCACTCGGAAAGACTTTATGGGCGCGCACGAGTGGTGTTTCTACGGTTGGAAAGAAGGCGCCGCGCACGTCTTTCTGGGACCAAACAACGCAAAAGACCTGTGGCAAATCAAGAAGGTCAATCCCCAGTCGATGATCCACCTCACCGAGAAGCCGGTCGAGCTCGCGGTGCGTGCGCTGCAGTATTCGTCGCGACCTGGGGAAAACGTTCTCGATCTGTTCGGTGGCAGCGGCTCGACGCTCATTGCTGCCGAGCAGACCGGACGCCATGCGTTTCTGATGGAACTCGATCCGTTGTACGCGGATACAATCGCAGATCGCTTCCAGCGATTTACGGGCAAGCAGGCCGTGCTCGAACGGACGGGAGAGTCGCCGATCCCGATGAAGCCGCGCGAGGAAAACATGCGGTAATTGGATACCGACCCGAGCGCCGTTGAAGCGATGCGAAACGAAATGCAGGAAACGACTGACACTCTGCGCAGTTTGGACTAGTTAGCGGCGCTTAATCTCAAATTCATGTTTGCATTTTGCGCAGACGAGATCG
>CAIPEB010000078.1 GCA_903863885.1 uncultured Planctomycetaceae bacterium
GCATCGTCAAGACTGAAATAATGAGAAAACACGACGCAGCTTTTCGCCGCGGAACTGCCTGGCGCCGAAGGCAATAACACGGCCGTGAATCACCCGTGTGCCGTCGGCAGTTCGCAAAATCTGTCCGTCTTTTCCGGGACAACTCGCTCCCGCTTCCGGTAGGTAAACAGTAGGGGGCGGCGCCGTCGCGCAAGTCGCTGATAAGTCCTGCCTGGGCGAGCCCCCCTGTGAACGAATACGACGCAAGGCCCTCCGTGCTCACCGCCTTCAGGCAGCGTAAAACGGCCGATCAAGGTTTCTTGGTGTGACGGTTTTCGGAAGCGATGCCGGCGCTGCGAGCCCCAACATGAGTCGATCCACCGCCGCTCAGGAACATGTGCCCATGATCGAAATTGTTCCGCCCCCGGATGCCGTCATCTTCTACAAGGCAGCGGATGCAGCCGCCATGTTCCATGTGTCGGAGCGTACCTGGCGTGCGTGGGACGCCGGCGGTCACGTGCCTCGTCCGATCACCATTTCGCGGTCCAAGTACTGGCGGCCGAAGGAGCTGTATGCCTGGGCCAAACAGGGTTGTCCGCGTCGCTCGCTCTGGGATTCGATTAGCGAAGGCGAAACCTATTGATCTCGAGGACGCCTTGCCATCTTTCGATTCGCGCGGCTCAGTGTGTCGTGCTTCGAATCCGGAGACCAGGAGCACGCTGAGATGGCAAACCTCTACAAAAAGCCTGTGGTGGTAATCAATCCGCAGACGGGCAAGAAGACCAAGACGAAATCCAAGAAGTGGTGGGGACAGTACCGGGACGCGTCGGGACAACTGCGACGTCACCCGCTGGCCTTGGACAAGGCTGCAGCACAGGCCATGCTGAGCGAAATCGTGCGCAATGTGGAACGGGAGAAGGCCGGTCTCCTGGATCCGACGACGGAACAGCGTGGGCGCCCGCTCAAAGAGCATCTGGCCGAGTTCAAGCGGTATCTGGAAAACCGGGGCGTGACCCCCAAACAGTTGCATGAAGCCACTCGCCAGATTGAAAAGACGCTGGCGGGCTGTAAGTGGAAGCTGATCGCGCAGATCACGGCCGACTCGGCACTGCACTTTTTGGGCAACCTTCGCCGCCAGGGGCGCAGCGCTCAGACTTACAACCATTACCTCAAATCGATCAAGCAGTTCACGCGGTGGTTAGTTCGAGACCGGCGGACGCCGACGGATCCGTTAGCTCATCTGTCCAAACTCAATGTGAGCACGGACCGCCGGCATGATCGGCGTCCACTATCGCCCGACGAATTCCAGCGGTTGCTGCAGGCCGCACGCTCGGGCAAGCCAATCGAAGGGATCCGTGGTCCCGACCGGGCCATGATGTATGCGTTGGCTGCCTGGACGGGTTTTCGCAAAGGCGAAATCGGCAGCCTGACCAAACGGTCGCTGCAATTGGATGCGGATCCGCCCGTGGCCACGGTGGAGGCCAGCTTCAGCAAGCGCCGTCGGCGGGATACGCAGGTGCTACATCCGGAACTGGTTCGCCAATTGCGAGCGTGGTTGAAGAGGAAATCGCGGCTGGCTCCAACCACGCCCCTGTTTCGAATCTCAGGCCGCATCGCGGGTGGCATCGACCGCAAGACGCACAAGATGATCCAACGGGATCTGGCCGCGGCACGCCAGAAGTGGATCGAAGAAGCAGAGACCGACAGCGAGCGTGCCAAGCGGGAAGCGTCGGACTTCCTGGCCCACAAGAACCACGCCGGTTTGTTCGCCGATTTTCACAGCTGCCGGCATTTATTCATCACGAACCTGGAGCGTGCCGGGATCCGGCCCAAGATGGCGCAGACGCTTGCCCGGCATTCCGACATTCGTTTGACGCTCGGCGTGTACACGCACGTGGACCTGCCGGATCAGACGGCCGCGATCGCGGCCCTGCCGGGACCGCCGGGAGCGTGAGCAAAGTCCGGATGTCATTCGCCAAGGGATCCTCCTGGCTTGATCCCTGCTCGGACCTGCTTGTAACTGTGGTCTCCTGGACGGAGCGAGGGGGTACCTCGCCCGAGAGTCCGTTTTCCAGGAGCGACGAAGATGCCGAGCAAGACAACTCCGAACAGCAGAAAGTGGCACAGGCGGCAGGTGGTGGCCTACTACCGCGGGTTACCCACCGGCGCCGACGCCGATTCGATCGCGGTTCAAAAAGACATTGTCGGCAGATGGGCTGCCGAGAATGATCACGAGATCGTCGAGGAATTTGTTGATACGGTGGCTGAGCCGTGGCCTGGCCAGTCTAAGACATCCCCAATGATCAAGCAGCATGTGACCAAGCAAGGCGATGATCTGTATGTGATCAGATTGGACACTAAGCTTTGGCGACGCTGGCGAAGTAGTGCCATGTCGTTGTGGTTCCAGAACTTGTCCAAAAATCAGTGCGACCGGGCAGCGTTTGTAACGACCGATAAGGACCTTGCTGATCAAGTGTCTATCTTCATCTGTTATAGCCTCCCTTATCAACGCTGCTCAC
>CAIPEB010000079.1 GCA_903863885.1 uncultured Planctomycetaceae bacterium
GAGACGCGGCTACGTGGGCCGACCCCGTGAACGGTTACCAAGTAACACCACCCGTATTCTGAACGCGACTGCGACGCACTTACGCCCCCATGTCGTGCACATTCTCATCCAATTTCGCCAGTCGCGTTAAAAGCACCGTCTCGAGCGCGAACTTGGCCGGAGGGTGGGTGTCTGTGTCCGGTTCGCCGGCGAGCAGCGATCAAGCGCTGAGAGGAAGGAAAGGACAGGGTGGCGACTAATGCGATGCGCGGGATGTTTGACCGTCAAAGGGTTGCGGCAATAATGAGCCGCTGAGAATGACGGGGGATTTCCGTCAACCTCATACCGCCCAGCCGCGTAAGGTGACCAAATGGCAAAATCAACCTGTTCCGTGACCCGTGCAGAATTCCTGCAAGATGCCAAGCCGGTTGAAGTAACGATCAACGGTATCCCAATGCCGGCTGAAGTCAAAGAGTTCTCTACGGGATCGCTGGGCTGGTATTTGAACGGCAAGACCAATATCAAAGTGGGCGACAAATCGGTCAGCGTGCAGATTGGCATGAACCTCACAATCGTCGGATCCAAGGATCTGCCGAAGCATTAGGCATGCCGGCATTGCATAGCTGCGGCCAACTGCGGCCCAGTCTGGATAATGGGCGGACCCGCGTGCGGCAAAAGGCGGCCGGCTTGGTGGGGGCGATGTTCACACGGCGGCCCGCCAGTCGCCGCTGTTCACAGGGCATCGCCAGCCCAACGTCCGGGGGAAGTGAAGTGGCGGCACCCACCGTCCCATCGTGCATCAGCGACGTCGCATGCATCTGGACCGAGAGGCGACACATCTTCAGGCCTTCGAGCCGTGCGTCCTGCCGGAGGACTGCACCTGCAGCACCGGCTGAGCGCGTTCGCCGCTGCAAAGAACCACGAGCAGATTTGAGATCAGTGCGTCTCGTTCGTCGTGCCCTACCTCCAGGCCCGCCGCCTTCAGTTGCTCGACGGCATCCCGCACAATCGACACCGCCCCGTGGACGATCGTCTTGCGCGCGTCGATGAGGGCAAGCGCCTGTTGCCGCATCAGCATCGCCTGGGCAATTTCCGGCGCGTACGTCAGGTCGTTCAGACGCACGCCCAGCACGCAGATGCCGGCTGGAGCCACCGCCTCTTGCAGCTCGGCGATGAAGTCCTTCGTGACTACTTCACTTTCCTTCTTCAGGCAGGGCTTGGTCTCATCAGCCGACTCGTAAGGAAAACGTGCGGCGACACGCTTGACGACGGCCCCAGCCTGATCCTCAATGAACTTGCTGTAATTGGTCACATGGATCGCCGCCTTGTAGGAATCTGCGATGCGATACAGGACCACTGCACTAATCTCAACGGGATTGCCGTTTACCTCAACAACCGTTGTGGCGGCAATGTCCAACGTAGTATCTCGGGTCGAAATGCGAAGCAAAGTCCGGCCAACCGGGTGAATCCATCGAATACCCTGGGTTTTGAACGTGTCAACGTACTTGCCGAAGCGAAGCACGACAATCTCTTCGCGAGGCTGCACAACGAAGAAGCCAAAGAGAAGTATCGGCGGAAACAGGATCGAGAAGAAGATCACGAGGAACAACTCCATCTGCCCCTGTTCTTTGTCTTCGGGCATGGCTGACTTGTTAGACACGGTGCACCTCCCCTAAATTCTACGGTTTGCACGGATCGTGATACGGGAACGCATGTTGGTGCCAGGCGATCGCGTTGTCAATCGGCGCACCGCCGGCAGGGAACATGCCAAGAGGGACGATGGGTGATTTCCCAACTGCCAGGATCGAAAAGAGCCACGCGAGATGAATGCCGGTGCGACCGCCGCCTATTGTCAAGGCGACTTCATTCGGCGAAGGAAGTGTACAATCGACAGCGATAGACCGACCGCGGCACGGATGCTGAGACGTTTCGCGTGGATCAGCAATCGCAATGATATCCAATAAGCCGCATCAGCGAACAAGTCACTCACTGTCGAGACACTGAAGGTCGGAGCCATGCTCGACAGGCAAATCGAGGCGATTTCAGCAGATGAATGACCCCAAGAAGAACCGAACTTTCACGATCGGCGTCATCGTCCTTGCAGTCCTGGCGGGAATGACGTTTTTCTGTTGTGGTGGAGTTGCTGTGCTCCTTCCTCCCGCGGTACAGGCTGCACGGGAGGCAGCACGACGACAACAGGCAGCGAACAACCTTCGACAGATCAGGGAAGCGCTCAGGAACTACCAGGACCAGCACCGGAGCGATAAGTCGCCTGCTGCCGCCAAGGACAAGACAATCACGCCAAGCGGCGAGCAGGGATCGAGCGCTGATGGGAGCGAAACGAGCGGAGTCTTGTCACCAACGAAATAAGGGGCACGCAGGCGGAGGACCTATTCTGCGCACCCCCGACAACTGGAGTCGCTCTCCCATGTCGCCGTTAGCTGTTTGAAGCGACCGACGCCTCGAGCAACGCTTCGCCGGTCGTTCGCGGATGCAGTTGGTCCCATTGGTTGGCCAGTTGCAGATAGACCAGACGGATCGTTCCCTTCCTTTGCGAAGGAAATCCGTGCGAGCGTCAAGACCGTGCATCGCGACCTGTACGCTTTGAGGGATCTGGGGCAGGAGAGCTACGTTCGCCGGAACGCCGACGGGACGTACGTGCGTGCGTTTCTACGTCCAAGGCGTCGAACCGCTGTTCTCCTGCAACCGCCGGCGATCCAAAAAGCGAGGTTAACCCGGTCGGTTTCCGCACGACGTGGCCCACGTCGCGTCCGGCGGGAAGTCGGCGCCCCAAACACCAAGTTTCCAACCGTTACGCCACACGCGCGACCACGTGGCAATGAACGCCAGACTCCGATGCATGGGACCGACATGAACTCAATCTGTCGGTAAGGTCATTCCGGCAACACTGGAACCAGAAGAAACGTCGCAGCGGAAATGACGCACACCAGAGCGATGAGGCCAGCAGCACAGGCCCGCTCGGAAAGATGCGTACCAATGGCGACACGCACGAGCGCGACAACCGGAATGGCCAAGGCAAAATAGAACGGCTCCACCAGATTGGACAGGCTCTTTCTTCCGGTCGAGAGATCCGAAAACATCAGGATGCACCAGACAACGAATGGAATCACGAAAACGAGCAGCTCCCAGATCTGCCAATGAACCCGCCAACGGCCAAGAAGCACGATGGGAGCCGAGAGCACGCCGGAAAATACTGCATGCATCCCCCAAATCACCAGCAACGCGATCATGTAAGCACTCCCCAACCAAACGGCGTTCTGGTTGACGCGTAGCCCGCTGTTTGAAGCTGAGCCCTTCAACAGTCCGCCAGGGCGGCGTTCGCGAAAAATATGCAACGTAACCAGTCCAGAACCACCCAACAGACTGCAACTGCGAGGCTTGCCCGCCCACATTGGCACACGTGGCGTCGTGCCGAAACCCGGGGACTTCAGACCAATCTACCCGACCGACTGGCCGCAGGTCGCCACACGTGCGACGACGTGGCAAGCTAGTGGCGGCGCCTAGCCGGTCGACCGCGAGTTGAACGAAATCCCGCCGCCTCCAGGGCGCTCGTACAACTCCCGAATTCGTGCACGGCGGCCCTCGCCAACACCGGATTCTGCAACATCGTGAAGTCCCGCTGCAGCGCAAGCCCCAGTTCATGTCGTTGACGGCGCATGCTTCAGAAGGGGAGAAGCAGTCACTGACCAACCGCAACCATGGAAACAATACTCACTACGCAACCTCGGTTCTTTGTGACAGTCCAACGGATTCACTCCCCATCCGGCCTTTGGCTTGCGGTTTTACAACAGGCCTCGTTCCGGCTGGAAGAGAATTTCCTCCAAGAGCAATTGTGTTTCACCCGACGGCACGGGCACCCGCACCACATCGCCGACACGGCATCCGAGAATCGCAGTTCCGACCGGTGCAAAGACGGAAACGCGATTCAAGCTAACGTCGGCACGCCCGGGGTAGACCAGCGTATACACTTCGACTTCCCCAGTATCCAAGTCGCGCACTTTGAATGTCGAGTTCATCGTTACCACGTCGTGGGGCACGTTGTCCGAATCCGCCGCGTCGGCGCGCTCCAACTCCGCTTCGAGTGCGTGCATATGCTCCCGCCGTTCAGAGCCAAGGGCCATGGCGAACCGAAGCATGGTTCCAAGCCGCCGCCGATCTTCGTTGGTGATTGTTATTCTCTCGGTCATGTCGCAACTCCCAAATGGTGCCCGCTGCCGTCGCGGGACAGGCAAGTGTTCAGGTGCATTCCCTGTGTTCGACCGGTCCGGCACATCTCGCCGGGTTGCTTTCCTGGTGCGCAGTCAGCGCGGATGCGGGCGCGATACCTCGATCTGGTTGATCACCTGGGTAACGCCATCAACTCGACGCACCACTTCTTGAGCAAGCTGTTTGTGATGGTAACTGGGCAAACTTCCTCGCAGAAAAAGCACTCCCCGCTCACATTCGACTGACACTTGCTGCAAGAGCGCGTAGTCGCTTTGCTTCAGGCAGAGCTGCGCTAATTTGACGATGTCTTCCGACTCGATTGAACCACAGCGTTCCCATTGAACGGTTGAAATCATGAGATCACCTCCTTGAAGCGGCGCTGCGTGTGTCCGTGCTGTTGATGGCGTCACGTCACCGTCTGCCGTGAGTGGCAAGCGGCGCATAACATGGTGTAAGGAATCGTCAGCAGCCAGTCGTCCGGGATGGGACTCTGGCACTCCTGGCAAATGCCGTAAGCGTCTTCGGCAAGTTGTGCGAGAGCGTTCTCCACCTGACACAACATCGCCCCTTTCCGGTCGATCAGCCGCTCAATGAAGTCGCGCCAGGTGCGCGCGACGGAAGTTCGCCTCGTGGCGGGACAAGCATCGCACGTATCGCAGGGATCGGGTGGCGGCGCAGTGACGTCAACGTCCAACGCGGCATCCAGAAGAATGCTCACCTCACTTCGTAGCTGCGCTCGCAGCGTAAGAAGCAGCCGCCAGTACATTTCCTTGTCTTGGCAATTCATAGATTTCCTCGAATTCAAATGGACTCGACGTATCACTCTTCCGTCCCGCAGACTGGAAAACAGCGAAGCCGACCGCGAGACAGACGCTGAATGCCCGTGAATCGGCCGATGGAAACCGGCACTCGCGCAACGCGGCGCGCGAGGCTTCGCACTCGAGAAAAGGCCTACACTTTGAGTCGACGCAAGAGAGCGTACTCAGCAGGCAATACGCTGAGCGACTTCGACACGGGGCCCGCGGGAGCTGCCAGCCCTGAGAGCATGGCCGGGAGGTGGCCCCACGACGTGATGCGCCACGGTTCTTCTCCCCGGCGACATACGCGGTACTTTGCGGACAGTCTTGTGGATTTGAAAGCCAGTCCGACTCCTCCCGCTGTCGAACAACTGTCGCTGATGGGCGAGTGCCGGAGCGATGCGGACCGGATAGAGTGTTCCTGGTCGCCGTCCGTCATCGGCGATTGTCGCAGGTGATCGGTGGACACTGCCAGGACCTGCCGTGGCATATTGGCAGCCAATTGACCTGTCGCGGCGCAGCGCGACGAAATGGCCAGTGATGTCAACACCACCACGAGCCAACCCGCCTGCCACAAACGGCAGTTCAACCGAAACACGCCGATGAAAC
>CAIPEB010000080.1 GCA_903863885.1 uncultured Planctomycetaceae bacterium
CAGTTTGGTTGCCTTTTTTGATAAGTGGATCACGCGAGTTTCACACTTTTGACTCATAGCAAGTGCCCTTTTGTAAAGTGTTGTCGTTGGTGCTCACGCGTTTGTGATTCCTGGTCGCATCCCATTCGTCGCGAAGCATCGCGAACGCAACGCCTCCACCGTCATGGAGCAGCGTTCGCCATCGTCGTGATGCCGGCCGCCAGCAGTTCCACCAAAAGCAACTCCACTCGTCGCTGCTTGGCGGTGTAGAGCCGGCCTGGTTGCGAGTGAACTCGACGGCCGCTTGCCAAGTGGAAGGTTCGACGCCCGGCCGCGGCAGCTCGGCGGGAAAATGTGGACGATTTGGCGTGTCGGTTGTAGACTTCATGTCTGAAGCTCCTTTTAGCCGGCCGGGGTGGCTCCCGATTGCCGGCTTTTCTTTTGCTCACCTGGTCTGCGTCTCGACTCTCGACTCAATCCAAGCGACTAGGTCGCTGATGCGATACCTGACGCTCCGGCCGACCTTCACCACGGGGATTGAGTAGCGTCCGGTCGAGTGCCAGAGCGCCAGGGTTTGCTCTTTGACGGAGAGGAAATCCGCTGCCTCGCCGCGAGTAAGAAGCCGGTCCGTGTTGATCGCTGTGTTCATTTCTGTTCTCGCTTCTCCTGTCTGTTGTCCTGTTTCATGCCGCTTGACGGATTCTGTCGCATGAAAAGCGGCTGCAACAAAAGCGCAACAAAAAACCCGGCGATTTCTCGTCGGGTGCGTGTTTTTGCCGATGTTTCGGCGTCAGATTTTTTTCGCCGCGCAACAACTTTGCAACAAATCAGCCGGTTGTTGCATCTTCGCCCCAAGCTATTCCAGTGCGGGCGCTGTAGTCGAGAACGGATTGTGGATTTATCCGGCAATCGCGGCCTGATTTGCCGTTAGTCAGTAACACTCCGCGGTCGATGAGCCGTTTCACTTCATAGGGTTTGAGTCCAAAGCCTCTGGCAACGTCGACTTGCCGTAGGCCCTCGGAGTCGTCAGCGGTTTTCACTTCCGGAGAATATCGCTTCAAGATTTCAAGCAATCCAGGAACCGCCACGTCGGACAATTCCCCCGGCATGTGTCCCTTCGCGATCAGATATGCCTGAACTTCATGCCATCGGCAGTTACGTGGATTCATGTCGGGAAACAATTCGCGGATCAGTTGCAGTTCATCAGCATCCGGACGGCAACGAAAATTGGTGTCTCGCCATGGCATCCATGGCCACGGCGCGGTTTGATCGAGCGTGACTTTAGCCATTGCTGTTGCCCTCCGTGTTCGATCTGCCGGCCTCGAGCATCGCCGTAGTCGCCTTCTCGATGCTCTCCCGCACCGGATCGAGGTTCAGCCTGGCATAGACGCTCGTCGCCCGACTGCCGGCCGCATGCCCCAGCGTCTTGCCGATGACGATTTCCGATGAGCCGGCGGCGGCCTGCCAGCTTCCGAGGCTTCGCCGCAGGTCGTGCATCGTCAGCCCTTCGATTCCCGCCTCGGTCAGCAGTCGTTCCCAGGCTTTGCCGGGGCGCGTGAGATGCCCGGTCTTGCCGTGCGAAGCAAATACGAAGTCCGACAGGTTGCGCCGCGATTCGAGGATCTCGACCACTTCGGCCGACAGCGGAATACGCTGCGATGTGCCCGCCTTGGTCTTGGGGACCGTCCACACGGCTGAGGCGAAGTCCACGTCACGCCATCGCATCGTCAGGACATTGGATTGCCGCGCGCCGGTGAACAGACAGACTCGCCAAAAATCGGCCATGTCCTGGTTGTCAAACTTGTCGAGCGCCGCGAAGAACTTCGGCAGTTCGTCGCCCTGCAGAAATCGCTCGCGAGACTTCTCGGTGAACTTCTTGACGGTCGCCGCCGGGTTCGCTTCCAACCGCTCCGCCTCGATGGCGTGGTTGAAAATCTTCTTGACGAGCGACAGCATGCGGTTTGCGGTCACCGTTCCGTGGTGCTTGGCAACGTGTCCCTGCAAGGCGAGTACGTCCGCCTTCTTGATGCGGTCGGCCTTCGTGCTCTCCCATGCCGGCTGCAGCAGCTTTCGCCATTGCCATTCGTCGTGCTTGCGGCTGGCCTCGGCTTTCTTGATCGTCGCGTGTTCGTCGAGATAGTGCTGCCACAGTTCGCCGAACGTCAGCGCCCCCCGGCTGGGCGCTCGCGGTGCTTTACCTTCGGCCAGGTTGCCGTTGATGGCATCGCACTTGTCGCGCGCCGTGGCCACGCTCACATCGGGAAACGCCCCGATCTTGACGCGTCGGACTTTCCCGTTGATGCGGCCCTGCCGATAGAAGGTCTTCGCGCCGGCCGGCGTCACGAGCAACACGAGCCCCCGGCTTTGGGTGTCGTATACCTGGAACATGACTGGCCCGGCAGCCAGGTCGAGCAGCGCCGCTTTGGTGAATCGAAAGCGGCCGTTAGAATGGGTCATGGCGTCACCTCGTCTGTACAGGGTTGGGTGGCGTTTCGGGGTGGGCGCTGCAATCGCTCACCCCACTTTTTTGCGCCCGTTTGACTGTTTGACGTTCCCGCCATTGCAACGCTATTGCAACACCCAGGCTCAAAAACGGTCAAAAACGGTCAAACGGTCAGTCGACGCAAGTATTGTTGCAGTAAAGAGAATCAACGTCAATCAACCGTTGCAAAGAACACCCAGAAGAGACTGGGGGTCAAAAGGTCAGGAGTTCAAATCTCCTCACCCCGACTATCTTAAAACAAGCCCTTTGACCAACAGGTCGAAGGGCTTTCTCGTTGTGAAGCAAAGGTCTGCGTAAACGCGCGAACAGCTCCAACCTGGAATCCAGAATTCTCGATTCCCTGAGTCGACAGTCGCTGTAAGTGCATTGTGCGTAACATGTTGTGATGAGTGGTCGCTCTCGCTGCGAGGCTGATTCACGTCTTGTCAGCCCACATAACAAGGCTGCCTGCAAGTGATCTGAAGCCCTTAAGGCGGAGCAGCAGACTGTCTAACAAAGCGGCCGACCGGCACACCCACGATCGCTGTGTAATGCGGTCGATCCGGGCGAAGGCACGGAAGAATCGCCTCTGAAGCGTCGGAAAGTACTTTTCCAGTACAGCGAACTCTTCGGGCCCCAGGGGCCTCTCGTTTGGAGTCGCGTCGACTTGAACCGGGAACATCCTCCGAACGGTTTGCAGCCACCGATTGCATTGAATGGGTTCACGGGCGATGAAACGACCGCCGACCCTCAGCGCCTTCCACACCTTGGAAATGATCGAGTCGAGTGGCTCGATCAAATGGTGCAGGATCTCTTCACACCAAACAACGTCGTAACATTCGTCGCCGAAGTCTTCCATTTCAAAGACGTTTGCATGAACGAAATTGATGTTCACCGCATGGATCGCTGCTCTTCTCTGAGCAACGGCAATTGATGTGGGTGAAATATCAAGACCGGTGACATCGACCCCGCAGTGAGCAAGGAGAATTGATGATTCCCCTTCTCCACTGCCGATGTCCAGCAGACGCAGAGGGCGGTGCTTGGGGAGCAGTGAGAACATCATCTCCTTGCTGTATCGTCTTGGGAATCGTGGGTTCGCGTAGCGATCAAGTGTCGCCTGGCTCATCCGTGTGACGACAGTCTTGGCTGCAATCTCGTCGAAGTACTTCTTCTCGGCGTCAAAATCGATCCGCATCGGATGGGTATCTTCGAGTTTCAACGTTGGATCGTCCCTCGGTTGCACTGACAGCGTGCTTCCCGGTTGAATCGGCTATTGGTGGACTCGGCCCTCAATCAATTGGCGGATCGCTACCGCCTGGGGCCGCATCCGCTTGTTTCCGCAGGATCTTCTCCATCGTCCTCCCCATCGCAAGTTCGTCTATCAGCTTGTCCAGATATCGGATTTCCCGCATCGTCGGTTCTTCGATTTCCTCGATGCGGACACCGCAGATCACGCCCTTGATCAGGGTTCGCAACGGGTTCAACTTCGGGGCCTCCGCAAAGAAGGTCTCGAAATCTGTTTCGTTCTTCAGTTGTCGCTCAAATTGACGTTGGGTATAGCCCGTGAGCCATCGAATGATCGCATCGACCTCAGCCTTCGTACGTCCCTTCCTCTCGGCTTTCGCGACATAGAGGGGATAGACGCTTGCGAAACTCGTCGTATAGATCCGGTGCTTTGCCATGTTGACGGTATTCCTCGAGGAACCAGGCGCCGCTCCTGGCGGGATGCCCGCGTTAAGACCTGCCGCGCAGGATTGTCCATGATTGCAGCGGCGGAAAAGACCCGCAAGTGAGACCGGAGGACTCGTCCTTTCGCACGGTCAACAGTCGCTTGTTCCGGACTCCTGCGGAAATCCTCGACCGCTGAATCCACTTCAAAAGCGCGCTGTTGGGTCCGGTTTGCCTTGAACACTAACTTGTGGAAAAAGAAGGTAGTAAGTTCTGTGGGGTTGCAATATAAAAGGTCGAGAATCCAATCTGCAGAACTTTTGTCGGTCAAGCCGGGGTGGGATCATCGGCCGAATTGTCTGCGGAGTCATTTCCGTCTCAAGGAAAAGGGGGTTCCCATGGCAGACGCGATTGTGCCTTTGCTGGCTTCTGCGCAGGTTGCCAACCATATCGGACTGGTGACCATCTCCAATCCGCCTGTCAATACTCTGAGCAATAAAGTCTGTGCCGCGCTGCTGGCAGCATTTGATGAGTGCGAGCAGGGAGGGGCCCGCGTGGTGATCCTGCGCACCGATTCCAAATCGAAGATCTGGTCGGCCGGGCATGATATCCACGAAATTCCCGTCGACGGGCATGACGCGGTTACCTGGACCACCGGTTTCGTGCAGGTCCTGCGTCGGGTTCGCGCATTCCCGGCGCCGGTCATCGCCATGCTTCACAGCAGCGTGTGGGGCGCCGCCTGCGATCTGGCTGTCACGTGCGATCTCGCTACCGGCACGTCTCACACTACCTTTGCCATCACACCTGTCAAAATCGGGATTTCCTACAACTCGTGCGGCGTTTCGCATTTTCTCGGGGCTCTCCCGGCGCACATCGTCAAGGAGATGTTCTTCACCGGCGAACCGCTCTCGGCCCAGGACGCGTTTCGACTTGGTCTGTTGAACCGGCTGGTTGAACCCGAACAGCTTGAGAAGACAACCATGGACCTGGCCGCGACCATCGCGAGCCGCGCGCCCCTGGCCGTCGCCGCTGCAAAGGCCGAACTGCAGAGTCTGACCCAGGGCGTGCCTCTGCACGTCGACGAATTTGAAGCCATCCAGGCAAAGCGTCGGGCGGCCTTCATCAGCGAGGACTTGAAGGAAGGGGTGCGATCGTTCTTCGAAAAGCGTGCCCCGGTCTTTCAGGGAAAGTAGGTTAAGGGCGAGGGGCCGGCGCTGGTGGATTTCCGCGGACTCCCAGCACGATACCGATTCGAAAGCGAAGGACCTGCGCATGGCTGTCTACGGCCGGTTCCCCGTTCTCACCGCAGAAGAGGCCGCCGAGCATATACCGCACGGCGCTGCAATCGGCATCGGAGGTTTCACTACGCCGGGCGTGCCCCAGGCCATTCCCCGTGCCCTGGCCGTGCGTGCACGGCGACTCCACGCTGCGGGGCAGCCCTTCCAGGTTCGCGTTCTGGGCGGGGCCGAAGCCGGCCCCGCGGTTGACGTCGACATGGTGCTGGCGGAGGCGGTGAGCTTCCGCATGCCGTTTCAGGGTGAAAAGGTCTGCCGCGACGCCATCAACGCCGGTCGGATCGACTTTGCCGACCAGCATCTTTCCCACTGCTCGCAGCAGATGTGCGAGGGTTTTTTCGGGCCGCTCGAAGTGGCCATCGTCGAGGCGAGTCACATCACCGACGACGGACACGTGTTCGTCACGACTGCCATCGGCAGCGGACCAACCCACCTGCAACGGGCCGAAAAAGTCCTGATCGAGGTCAATCACCACCATGACCCGCGCGTTGGTGAACTGGCCGACATCCTCATTCTTCCGCCTCCGCCGTATTGCCAAGCCATTCCCATCCTTCATCCGCTCGACCGCATCGGGGTCCGCTACGCTGCCGTTGATCCGCAACGCGTCATCGGCGTCGTAGAAACCAGCGAAGGAAGTTCTCGGCCGGTTCCCCGCAATCCGGACACCCGCAGTTGCCGCATTGCCCAGCACCTCCTGCAGTTCTTCCTCGAGGAACTCGCCGCAAAACGCCTGCCCGAATCGTTCCTGCCGATCCAGAGCGGCGTGGGGAATGTCGGCAATGCCATCATGGCCGGACTCGGTCAGAGCTCGGACTTGCCGCCGTTCACCATGTACACCGAGGTGCTGCAGGACTCGTGCATCGACCTGCTGCGCGCAGGACGCCTGACCGGGGCCAGTTCGAGCGCGCTCACTCTTTCCGAAGGCAGGCTGCAGGAAGTCTACGCGGACTTCGACTTCTTCGGCTCGCGGCTTGTGCTCCGTCCGCAGGAACTCTCGAACCATCCCGCGGTGATCCGCCAGCTGGGTGTCATCGCCATCAACACGGCGCTCGAGGCCGATATCTACGGGCATGTGAACTCGACGCACGTGTGCGGCACCGAGATGATGAACGGCATCGGCGGCGCGGGAGACTTCGAACGGAACTCGCGTCTGTCGATTTTCGTGTGTCCTTCCATCGCGAAAGGCGGCCGGATTTCTTCCATTGTCCCCTTCTGCAGCCACGTGGATCACAGCGAGCATTCCGTGCACATTCTGGTGACGGAGCAGGGCGTGGCCGACCTGCGCGGATTGGGGCCCGCCGCCCGCGCCAAGCGGATCATCGACAACTGCGCCCATCCGCTCTATCGCGATTATCTGCATCGATACGTGGACGGTGCGCGTGCGGGCCACCTGCGACATGATCTGGCACGCTGCTTCGAACTGCATCGCAATTTGCTCGAGCACGGCGCCATGCTGCCCGATCTCGACTTACAAAAAGGAGTCGACTGATGACCCAGATCCAGAAGCAGCTGAAGATCCTGGACGACTTCCCGCCCGTCCCGTACGAGGATTGGAAAGCGGCCGTGGTGGCCGACCTCAAGGGCGTGCCGTTTGAAAAGAAGATGATCTCCCGCACTGACGATGGGATAGCGCTGCAGCCGCTCTATTGCGTGCAGGACTGGGCCTCGGCAGGCGATCCGTCCGGCTTCCCGGGCCTGTTTCCCTTGACCCGCGGCACCGGTCCGCTGGGGCGTGCCGTTGATGGCTGGGATGTGCGTCAGGAGGTTTCGGCGGCGGAACCGATGGCTGCGAATCAGATCATCCTGCAGGAACTGGGTCAGGGCGTAAACTCCATCGAATTGAAGCTGGACGGGGCTGTATGTGCGGGGCTGGATGCCGATGATCCGCACGCTTCCGCCCACTGCGGCCGCGACGGCGTCATGCTCTACACGAGCGGCGATCTGAACCAGGCTCTGGCAGGTGTCCGTTCCGACGCAGCCACGGTCTCCCTGGAGGCCGGCGCCGCCTTCCTGCCCGCCGCCGCGCTGCTGGCCGCTGTCTGGGAAGAGCACGGTCTCGAGGCGTCACGGGTGCGAGGCGCCTTCAATGCGGATCCGCTCGCGACCTTGGTGCATGCCGGATCACTGCCCGTGCCGCTGGAGGTCGCTCTCGGGCAGATGGCCGACCTCGCGGTCTGGACGTCCTCGCACTTCCCCCGCGTAACGTCGGCGCGCGTCTCCACGGCACCCTATCACTATGCCGGTTCAGGATCGGTCCAGGATCTGGCCTTCGCTGTCGCGACCGCGGTCGAATACCTGCGGGCCATGACCTCGGCCGGCCTGGATGCGCGTTCGGCTTTGCGCCAGATCGCGTTCCACGAAGCGATCGGGTGCAGGTTCTATCAGGCCATTGCACGCCTGCGGGCTTTGCGGAAGCTGATCGGAAAGGTGATGGAAGTCTGCGGCGTCGAGGCTGCTGTGGCGCGGGATATTCCTATCGTGGCTGAAACGAGTCGCCGCGTGCTTACGCAACGCTCTCACTGGGTTAACCTGCTCCGCAACACCGCCACCTGTTTTGCCGCCGCGGTGGCTGGCGTTGATGCCATCATCACTCTGCCCATGGATGCAGCCCTGGGGGCCAGCAGTGAACTCACGAGGAGACTGGCTCGCAATACGCAGCTGATCCTGCAGGAAGAATGCCAGCTCAACCAGGTCGTGGACCCGGCCGGCGGCTCCTGGTTCATCGAGACGCTCACGGACCAGATGGCGGAGAAGGCCTGGGCGATGTTCACGCAGATCGAGTCGCAGGGTGGCATGCTCAAGGCTGCGACGTCCGGCTGGGTTGCCGAGCAGATCAACGCGGTGGAACAGCTTCGCGAAAAGGACATCGCTACTCGCAAGAAGGCGATCACCGGTGTCAGCACGCATCCCGTGCTGGTGGAGGAAGGCGCAGATCATCCCTCCATCAATTATGGAGCACTCCGCGTTGCGGCGACTGGGAGGCTGCTGAAATGGCGTCGCGACCGAGCGGATCAGGCCCCCTGCAAGGATCTGCTCGCCATGGCTTCCGGCGCCGGATGCAACGGACGAGGCAGGGCAGGGGATCTCACGGCGGCGGCGGTGCAGGCGGCACGGCGCGGAGCCACCCTGGGCGAAATGGTATCGGCGTGTGCCGCTGCCGGTGCGGGCAAAGAGGCGGCCGTAATGGTGCCGCTGCCCGTTCGTCCGTACGCGGCGGCTTACGAACAGCTGCGCGACCGGGTGGACGCTCATGCTCAGGCGCACGGTGGGCAGCGTCCTCGCATTTTTCTGGCTCAGATGGGAACGCCGCGGGAATTCCTGGCCCGGGCCACTTATGCACAGGACTTCTTCAAGGCGGGAGGCATCGAGCCCCTTCAGAACGACGGGTTCAAGGACGCGGCGGCAGCGGCTGAGGCACTGAAGGCGAGCGGCGCCGAAATGGCCGTCATCTGCTCGACCGACACGCGGTATGCGACTGAGGTGGAGACACTGGCACCCGCGTTGCGTGCGGCCGGCGCCCGCTTAATCGTGTTGGCCGGCAATCCTGGGCCGAACGAGGCGCGGTTCCGCAATGCGGGCGTCACCCACTTCATCTTCATCAAATGCAATGCGTTGGAAATCCTCCGCACGATCCTGGGAGAGGCAGGTGTACAATGAGCGATAAGCAGCAAGATGCCGCCCTGACGATCATCCCTGATTTCAAGGATATTCCGTGGAACGGGGGCCGTATCGCAAGCAGCCATCGTGCCCAGTGGGAGGCGGTTGCGGAGGCCTGCGCCGGTCAACCTGTTGCTCAACTGCTCCGCGACACGCCGGAAGGAATTCCGCTCCATCCCTTATACACGGCGGAAAATCTCGAGGGATTGGAGCATCTCGGGACAATGCCCGGATTTCCTCCGTTCCTGCGCGGACCATACCCGTCCATGTATGTCGGGCGTCCCTGGACGGTCAGGCAGTATGCGGGTTTCTCCACGGCGGAAGAATCCAATGCCTTTTACCGGCGCAACCTGGCGGCCGGGGCCAAGGGCCTGAGCATCGCTTTCGATCTGGCCACGCACCGGGGCTACGATGCGGACGATCCCCGCGTGGTCGGCGACGTGGGCATGGCCGGCGTGTCGATCTGCAGCATCCTCGACATGCGCGTCCTCTTCGCGGGCATTCCGCTGTCGCAGATGAGCGTGTCCATGACGATGAACGGCGCCGTGCTGCCGGTCATGGCGCTTTATATCATGGCTGCCGAAGAGCAGGGGGCGAAGCAGGAGCAGTTGAGCGGGACCATACAGAACGACATCCTCAAGGAGTTCATGGTCCGCAATACCTACATCTATCCGCCTCAGCCCAGCATGCGCATCATCGGCGACATCTTTGCCTACACTTCGAAGCACATGCCGAAGTTCAACAGCATCAGCATCAGCGGATACCACATGCAGGAGGCCGGCGCCACTGCGGATCTCGAGCTGGGCTATACCATGGCCGACGGGCTCGAATATCTTCGCACGGGGGTCAAGGCGGGCATGACGGTGGACGACTTCGCTCCCCGGCTGTCGTTTTTCTGGTCCATCGGCAAGCATCCGTTCATGGAAATAGCCAAGATGCGCGCCGCGCGGCTTTTGTGGGCCAAGCTCGTCAGGCAGTTCCAGCCGCAGAACCCCAAGAGCATGGACCTGCGCACTCACAGCCAGACGAGCGGCTGGAGCCTGACGGCGCAGGACGTCTACCACAACGTCATCCGCACCTGCGTGGAGGCTATGGCGGCCACGCAGGGACAGACCCAGAGCCTGCACACCAACGCCTTTGACGAGGCCCTGGCGCTGCCGAGCGACTTTTCCGAGAAGCTCGCCATCGACACGCAGCAGTTCCTGCAGGAGGAGACCGACACCGACGCGGTGGTCGACGCGTGGGGAGGCAGCTATTACGTCGAGCGGCTCACGTACGAGCTGGCTCAAAAGGCCTGGGCTCATATCATCGAGTGCGAAGAGGCGGGCGGCATGTCGCGCGCCATCGAGGCCGGCATCCCCAAGCGACGCATCCAGGAGGCCTCGGCTCGGACCCAGGCCCTCATCGACTCGGGCTCGCAGGTGATCGTCGGCCTGAACCGCTACGTGCAGGACAAACAGGACGCCATGAAGGTCCTCAAGATCGACAACCGCGCCGTTCGCGAATCGCAGGTGAAGCGACTCGCCGAACTCAAGGCACAGCGCGATCAGGCTCGCGTCGATAGCGCGCTGCAGGCCCTGACCGTCTGTGCCCAGAGCGGAGAAGGCAATCTTCTTGAACTGTCCATCGAGGCGGCACGCGTCAAAGCCACGGTGGGCGAAATCAGTCTCGCGCTGGAAAAAGTGTTCGGCCGCTACCAGGCCCGGCAGGAACTGGTCAGCGGAATCTATGCTCGGACTTACGGCCTGGAGAAGCAGTCGCTGGTCGCCGTTCAGGACAAGGTGCAGCAATTCGTCGATCGGCACGGGCGCAAGCCCCGCATCTTCATCTGCAAGCTGGGGCAGGACGGTCACGATCGTGGTCAGGAGGTTGTAGGGGCCGCCCTTTCGGATCTCGGATTCGACGTTGTTCTCGGCCCGCTCTTCCAGACTCCGGAGGAAGCGGCGCGCGAAGCGTCGGAACAGCAGGTCGATGTGGTGGGGGTCAGCTCCTTGGCGGCGGGCCACCTGACCCTGGTTCCCGCGCTCAAGAAGGCCCTGGCCGCCATCAAACTGGGAAAAATGCCCGTCGTGATCGGCGGCGTCATTCCGCCCCAGGACTACGACGAACTCTATCACGACGGCGTGCTGGCCATCTTCGGCCCCGGCTCCAACATCCCGGTGGCCGCTCTGAAGATCATGGAAATTCTTCTTTGCGAAAAACGCGATCGAGAGGAACTCGGGGAAGTTGAAAATCTGTAGGATGACTTGGAGGGGGTTGAGGCGATCGGCTGCAGTCGCCTGCGGTTTAGCGATTTGGTCTCGAACTGGAGTGGCATGCCCATTCGCCCCTGCGGAGTTTGATGCGGCATAGGCCACTCGGCGCATGAGGAAAGGACTTCCAAGGTGGTGAAGAAGGGAACGAAGAAACCTCGTAAACTTGCGGAGACAAACCGCTTTGCGCTAATTGACAGGGCGTTGTGTAAACGGACGAAGCCCGAGTTGACTGCGATGATCCTGGCGATCGCCAAGGAGCATGCCGTTGTCGCCCGAGAATTGGAAGACCGGCTGAATATCGAAAAGCCGGTGGATATGCTCGTCGCCGACATATCATCCGCCATCGATCGCGCGACCGATTTCGATGAACGTGAGATCAACTACAACTTCGACGTGGATTGGCAGGCTTATGCCGACGTTCAAAGGGGGCTCTCGCTGCTTGTCGAACGGGGCCGTCTTGCCGAGGCAAAGTCGCTGGCGCTCAAGCTGATGAAGGACGGCAGCTATCAAGTCGAATGCAGCGACGAAGGACTGATGACCGACGAAATTATCCAGTGTCTGAGGCCGGTGATTCGTGCCGTCAAGGACGCCGGCGGTGATCAGGCTGTGAAGTGGGCCGGCGACATGCAAAAGGCCGACCGTGTCGGGTTTATCTGCGACGCGGAACTGGCGGAACTACGGGGGCAGTCGTGAGCGAATATCAATACGTGATCTTTCAGGCGGTTGACGGCCCGCTTAACGACAAACAGTTGGAGTTCGCGCAGCGACAGTCCACGCGCGCCGAAGTGTCTCGATGGTCGCTGTCCGTCGAGTACCATTACAGCTCCTTCGGCGGCGATGTCGATGGGCTGCTCCGACAGGGGTTCGACGTTTACCTGCAACACGCAAACTACGGCGGCCGCGAAATCAAACTGCGCCTGCCTGGCGGCATGCCATTCGCCAAGAGTGTCTGGTCGAAATACGTGGATGGCGAACAGCTCCGTTGGACTGGAGACGCCAAGGGACGCGGCGGAATTCTGACACTTAGTCCATTTCATGAAACGGGTGATCTTGAGAATGTGCGGGACACGCAGGAGCATCTCGACGCAGTCATTCGAGTCCGCGAACGATTGATGAGTGGCGACTTGCGGGCCCTGTACTTGCTTTGGTTGTGTGCGGCGGATGACGACTACAACGACCCCGCGGAGATGATCGAGCCGCCGGTGCCGCATGGCATTGCCGAATCGGCGGCCTACGGGGGTGAATTGTTGTCGTTCTTCGGGCTCGACCCGTTGTTGCTTGCAGCGGCTGGGAGCGGAGTGGCACCTGCGCCGAACGCCGCATCGGAGAACCAGCGGATTGCCCAATGGGTGGAATTGCTTGACAGCCAACGCGCAAGAGAAGTGGTTCATCGCATGCTGGTTGGGGACACGGCAGGTGAGAAAGCACGCTTGCTCGCCGAGATTCGCGATTCGCAGACTCCCGACGGTTGGCCGACGAGCGACAAGCAGCGAACCCTCGACGAACTGTTGCGGAAAACGGAATCTCTGCGAGACAAACAAGACGCGAAGCAAGCTGGCAAGGCCCAGGCGAAGGCCAAACGGGAGGCGGCAAAGGCTGCACGCGAACGCGTTGACCGATTGAAGGAAATGGTCAAGGACCCGGCCAAATGGCTTCGCGAGTCGGAGCGACTCGTCAATGCCGGAGGAACGCACAATTACAAGGCGGCCGCGGAAGTTCTTCACGATCTGCGCGAGGCCGTCGGCGGCGACGAGGGTAACAAGATCGCTCGCCGTCACGCGGCTCATCTGGCGAAGAAACATCCGACGCTCAATCATTTGAAGAGCTCGCTGCGGAAGCGCGGACTGCTTGAATAGTGGGACAGTCGACTCCCGTCATCATGGAAGGAGACTTCCGGGTCTGCTGGCTGGCGGGGCTCCTCATTGAGTGCGGATTTACGCCGGGCCTCGTGTTCAAGAGCGGCACGTTCCTGTCGAACCTATTCGGGGTCTGCGATTCATTGCAGTGGCCGCCTTTCACCGCTATCATTCCCGTTGATTTTCTGGCGCAACACACGATTTCACTGATTGCCAGGGGCATTGCGTCTGATGATTCGTGAAGCAGGTTCAGTATCTCAATTGCTGGTGTCGCTGAAGGCCAACGATCAAGCCGCTCTGCAGCGTCTGTACGAGCGATACGTGCGGCGGCTGATGAGGGCCGCCCGTTCTCGACTCCGGCAGTTACCCAGCCGCGTCGCTGACGAAGAAGACGTGGCCCATGCGGTGTTGTTCGACTTGTTTCGCGGGGTTCGCAGCGGAGGATTTCCGAAGCTCAACGACCGGGACGACCTTTGGCAGGTGCTGATCATGCTGACGCAGCGCCGCACCGCCGACCTGAAACGCTGGATCTGCAGCCAGAAGCGGAGTCCTGCCTCGTCACTGGCGGAAGTTGCCTCGACGCATGCGTGCGCTGCGGCCTGTTGTCGGGATTATCCGATCGAGCAATTGATCGAACGCCGGCCCGGCCCCGAGTTCGCCGCTGAGTTCGTTGACCTGTGCAATCACCTGTTCTCGCTGGTTAAGGATCCGCTGCTCAGGCAAATCGTCATCTGGAAAATCGAGGGGCATGGAAATTCGGAGATTGCCACGATGATCGGTCGTGCGACACGGACTGTGGAACGCAAGCTCCGCATTGTGTGCGAACTCCTGCAGGCCGACGCGGAAGCGGGTTGAGCATTCGAGCCCTCGTCGGTCGCCGCATTGCCGGTTTTTCACCGCCGGATGTCGCGGCCACGTCCGGTTTGCGAGGAGCTAAGTTCAGAGGGGGGCGTTGTGGTAGCGGCGGGACCACGAGGCCAACCGACATCCGCTTGAGACCTCGCATGGCCGGACATCACGAGACACTGCGGGAGAAACAACGAATCGACGCGATTTGCGATCGGTTCGAAGCTGCGTGGCACGGCGATCACCGGCTCGCCATCGACTCTCTGCTTTCCGAGGTGGCCGACGATCGCCAGGCGGACTTGTTCGATGAATTGCTTGTTCTGGAAATTGAGCTGCGTTCCCTCGCCGGGGAATCGCCTCAACCCGATGAGTACCGCGAGAAGTTCCCGCAATTCGCCGGCCGGATTGCCATGCGATTCACCGGCGTCGCCGGGCCGGACTGCAGGTCGGCTGGTTCGTCGGGGAATGTCCAGCCCGCGACAGGTCCGGCACTCGGTTCGGGCCCTGCGGGCGGCCATGAGGTGAAGCCGGATGACCGGACGCAATCGTCCGACGCACCTTCGCGATTCGGGCGATTTGAATTGCTGGGGGTGGTCGGCCAGGGGGGCTTCGGCACCGTTTGGAAGGCATTCGATCCGCTCCTGAATCGGTCCGTCGCTTTGAAGATCCCCCGTCACGGTCCGAAGTGCCCGCGCGATACGGCGATCGTGCTCCAGGAGGCCCGCGCCGCCGCTCGCCTTCGGCATGCCGCTGTGGTCCAGGTTCACGAAGTGGGCGAAGAGGGCAACACCGTCTACATTGCCACCGAGTACATCGAGGGATGCTCGCTCCGCGAATACCTGTCCGAACACCGGATGCCTGTCCGACAAGTCATCGAACTTGCGATTCGGCTTGCTGATGCGCTGCACCACGCTCATGGCCTGGGAGTGATTCACCGCGACGTGAATCCGTCCAACATCCTTCTGGACTCCACCCAGTCGGCATGGATCGCCGATTTTGGCCTGGCGCATCACCTGGACTCGCAGGACGGTCAGGGGCAGGCGTCGGAGATGCTCGGCACCTTGGCGTACATGCCGCCGGAATACGCCTCCGGCAACGCGCAGTCGGCGGATGCGCGGGCCGACATTTACTCGCTTGGAGTTGTCTTGTTCGAGTTGTTGACCGGCAGGCGACCTTTCGAGGGTGACGGAGATTCGGTTCGTCAAGCAATCCTCGAGCAAGTCCCAACTTCTCCCCGGCGATTGAACCCGGAGATTTCGCGAAACCTGGATGCCATTTGCCTGAAATGTCTGGCGAAGGACCCGGGACGTCGCTATCGAACGGCCGAGGATCTGTCGCTGGATCTGACGCGATTTCTCCGGGGTGAGCCGGTGGACGCCAGGCCGATCGCAGTTCCGATTCGTATTTGGCTTTGGTGCCGAAGAAAGCCGATCCTCGCCGGGATGATACTGACCATTGTGCTGTTGATGCTGGCGATTGTCGCTGGCAGTCTGGTCCACTCGGCGCGGACTGCGGCACTGCTCCGGGTTGCGCAATCGAACCTGTATTTCCATCGCATCCTTGCCGCGCAACACAGCTGGGACGATAACAAAATCGACTTCTTTCGCACGTTGCTGAAAGAGTGTCCGGAAGAGCAGAGGAAATGGGAGTGGTATTTCCTGCGGAATCTCCCCAAGTCGGCCGACAAGACCCTGGAGTTGGCGGGCGGATGGGTTACTTACAGCCCGGACGGCACACGGATCGCCACCGCGGGTTGCGAGAGGGCCGTCAAGATCTGGGACGCACACACGGGGGAAATGCTCTTTGCACTTCGTGGGCATGAAGGCTTCCCGAGCAGCGTTTCGTTCAGCCCGGACGGCGGGCGGGTGGCCTCGGCCGGCGGAAGTGACAAGACCGTGATGCTCTGGGATCTTGCCAGCCGCCGATCGATCGGTCGTTTTTCAGGGCACCGCGGATCGGTTGTGAGAGTGCGGTTCAGCGCCGATGGCCGTCGACTGGTGTCCGCCGGCTTGGACAAGACCGCTCGGATTTGGGATATCGGCACCGGCAAGGAACTTCACTGTCTGCGCCACGAGGGGCGTGTCTGGGCAATCGATGTGAGTCCCGATGGAAGATGGATCGCGTCCGTCAGCGGCAAGGGCGGGTTTTCGAGAATTCAGTTCTGGGATTTCGAGTCGGGACAGAAGGTCTGGGAGTTGCGCGGTTTCGGTCGCGAGGCGGACTTGGCGTTCAGTCCCGACGGCAAACGATTTGCGGTGGCCGACGGAAGGGCTGCCGTTCGCGTGTTCGACTGCGGATCTCGCGAGCAGATACAGTCGATCGTCACCCACGCGGGACAACATCCTCATGTGACATATTCTTCCGACGGTTCGTTTCTTGCCTCGAATCAATGGAACAATTCCATCAAGATCTGGAACGCCGCGACGGGAGCTGAAGTGCGGACAATTCGAGGGCAGACCTCGCACGTGCAAAGCCTTGCCTTCCGGTCCGGCGGGACTGAATTGGCCTTCGGCACCACGCATGACTTCGTGTTCGTTTACGATATTCGCAACGAACCCGGCACAGTGACCCTTCGGGGCCACGGGGAGCCCGTGTCTTGTCTTGCTTTTTCTCCCGACGGCGCGTGGCTTGCTTCAGGCGGCGAGGATGGCACGTTGCGCCTTTGGAGCCCCAAACAGAGCGGTTCCAGCGAGGTGCTGACTCGTTTGGATACCACGGTGCGGGCCGTCGCTTTCAGCCCCGACAGTCGACGGCTGGCGATCAATGGAGAAGAGGCCACGGTGCAGGTGTGGGACCTTGCACAACGTAAGTGCGCGCTCGTGCTCCGAGGTCACGATCGACCTGTGCAGTCCATTGTCTACTCGCCGGATGGAACCATGATTGCAGCAGCCGGGCGAGGCGGGAGGGTCAACGTCTGGGACGCCATCGCGGGACAGGTGCTTCATTCGCTGACGACAAGTGATCAGGACGTCCGCAGCGTGGCATTCAGCCCCTGCTCCCGCTGGTTGGCCGTGGCCGGACGCAATCACCGGGTCGAAATGCGGCGTCTGGAAACGGGCCGGGTTGATTTCACCTTCGACTGCAAGTATCCGGCGATTCAAATGCAGTTCCATCCTTCCGGCCAGGTCCTGGCGATTGCCACCTCCGATGGCTCATTTCGATTCTGGAACTTCCAGGCTGGCAGGTCGCATGTCGGATTCGCCAGGAAATTGGATCGCAGCCGGACCACCCTGGCTTTCAGCCCGGACGGCACTCGCTTCGTGACCGCTTCGGAACAGGATGCCGTTCGGTTATGGGACCGGGAGCACGAACGCCAGTTGCTGACTCTTGTCGAAGGTGTGGAGGTGTCGGGCTTGGTGAGTTTCAGTCCATGTGGGAGCTACATTGCGGCCGCTTGCTCCAACGATATCCAAATCTGGAAGGGCGGATCGGATGTCGCTGGAGTTGGGCAAGATGCTGCGAAATAGGACTGAACGGCCCTGTGCGGCCTGCGGCCATGACAGCCCTGCTGTGTTGCGGTCTCCGGTTGTGATGTGCTGCGGTCCGATCATGTTGTGGGGCGGGTCTCCGACCCGCCGACGACGAAAGGTCCGTCGGGGAACGGGTCGGGAGACCCGGCTCACCACGAAATTGCAGTTCAGACTAACCTGATCCGCAGAGTCCACTTTGACCCGTGCTGCTTGTGCATTCTGCTCGGCGACCCATCTTACGGCTCTACAACAGTATACGGAGCTTCAGACGCCGATGCCCAATGGCGTCTGCGGAGGCGAACTCGTGTCCCGATGTCGTGACTTCGTCCGTCTTGCGAGTGACTTCTTAGGAACGTGCTGCGCGCGATCTGGGGTTCTACCTCTCCCCAAGGGAGTAGCTCTCGATGGCCGACGTTTTTATCAGCTACAGCGACTCCAGCCGCTCTATTGCGGAAGAGATCGGCGAGATAGTCCCGGGATTCGGTTTTTCAACGTGGTATTACCAGCGAGATTTCGTGCTCGGATCGGTCCTCTCGGATGTGTTGCAACGGGAGATGGAAGCGGCCAGCATAATCGCGGTCATTGTTTCGCGAGCCAACTTCGGTGGCGGCTCGATTCTTCCCATGATCTCCTGCATGGTTTCATCGTCAAAGGTCCTAATGCCCGTGCTCGTGAATGTCAGTTGCCGCGAGTTTGCGACTGCGATGCCGGCCTGGAACGCGGCGTTTGATTCCTCTTCGACTGCTGTTCCCTGGGGCGACGGCGTCAGCGGCTTGCTGCAGATCGTGGATGAATGTTCTCGGATCTTGGGGGATCGCCAAAAGCTGACGGTCAATATCAATGCGCAAGACCCTTGCGGAGATACGGCGCTTGTTGCCTGTATCCGGAATTGTGATCCGTCGCTGATTAACGACGTTCGCAGGCGTACGCAGATCGTCGCTTCCTTGCTGTCGGCAGGCGCTGACCCGAACATTCCTAGCCACGACGGTGCCACTGCGATCACTCTTGCGCTCGAAAAGGGATTGGCCGGTATTGCCTTCCTGCTTAACAACTACTCCAACTGTTCAGAAGGGCCTGCCCCGGTGATTTGGGACTCAACAGTTCGGTTCCGAACCATGCATCAGCGGATGCATTGAGCGGGATTCGCCAGACAGGTGATTGGGATGAGCGGACCCAAGGGCGACCGTTCGGACTCAACGTGAAAGTCACATTGCCGCAAGAGCAGTGGTTGCGTCCGCGCCGACGCTTCACCTGGCCGCTGACTGGCGATGTCCGACCCTTCCGCTCCTACCACGTCACCCTGCCGGGTGAATGGGCTATAATGGCCGCTACCTACCGCGAGCGAAGATACCCACCAGGAGCGAAGAAATGTCCACGAGTTCCTTCAATCGGCGGCGTCTCCTGAAAGCTGCCGTCGCGTCGGCAACGATCCCGTTCATCATTCCGCGGCATGTGCTCGCTCAAGACGGAAATCCGGGGGCCAACGACCGCGTCAAGGTCGGCATCGTTGGATTGGGACTCCGCATCCGGCAGTTGCTGAATTGGCCCAAGGAAATGTACCTGCAGTCGATCTGCGACTGCAACGCATCGCAGATTCCGTCTTTCGTCGACTGGTATAAACAGGCTGCTCCTGAAGCGGAGAAGGCCGTGCAGTATGCGGATTACCGGCGAATGCTGGAGACAGAGAAGCTGGACGGAGTTTTCGTCACCACACCGACTCACGTACGGTCACGTGCGGCGCTGATTGCGATCGGCGCGGGCATGGATGTCTATGCCGAGAAACCGTTCGCTTTGACACTGCAGGAGGCGCAGGCACTGGTCAAGGCGGTCCGCAAACACCAGCGAGTGTTCCAGGTCGGCACTCAGGCGCGCTCGCTGGCGATCAATCGCTGGGCCGTCGAACAACTGCACAATGGAGCGATCGGCACGATCACCAAAGTCGAAGTTCCCAACTTCCTCTCGCCCCGCGACTACAAGAGCCCCGATACGCTCAAGCCGCGTCCGGAGGGACTCGACTGGGACCGCTGGACCGACCAGGCGCCGCTCTACCCGTGCGATCCCGACCTCCTCGGCAGCACCGAAGCCTGGGGCTTGTACCGCGCCTTTGACGGCGGCGGCAGCACCTGGGGCATGACAGGGTTCGGGACCCATGCATTCGACCAGATTCAGTGGGCGCTCAACAAAGATAAAGAACTCCCCGTGGAGATTTGCACCGCGGAGACGAATAATCCCAAGAACCGCAGTCCGTTCTACATGAAGTACGCGGATGGCACGACGATCGTCATGCGCGGCGAAGCTGAGGGCGGGCCCGCGTTCGGCGGCGTATTCCACGGCAGCAAGGGCAAAGCCGAGATCAATCGCAATCAGTTCCGCACCAACCCTCCCGAAATCGCCGCAGCGATGCCGAAGGATCTGAGCCAGTCCGAGGCCGGCCACGTCAAGAATTGGCTCGAATGCGTGCGCAGTCGGAAAGACCCGATCGTTACAGTGGAAATCGCCCACCACCACACGATGCTCTGCCACTTCGGAGTCATCGCCCGCGAGATCAAACGGAAACTGAAGTTCGACGCCGCCACGGAACAATTCGTCGGCGACGAAGAAGCGAACAAACATCCGTCGATGGTCCGCGCCCGAAGAGCCGGTTACGAACTGCCGAATGTCTAGCACGAACGTCATACAAAAGAACGCTGGGCTTTGAAACATGACAACATTTCATGCAATTCCGTGGCGTAGATTGATTGCGATTCTGCCGCTGCTGACGGCCATGGCCCCGGCGCTGTGCGCCGCGGAACCGACATCTGTCGCGACTTCCGGACGGGTGAAAGTCCTGCTGATCACCGGCATCGAGTATCACAACTGGCGGGAGACGGCTCCGCAGATCGCCAAACAGCTGACCGCCTGCCCGGACATAGATGTCACGCTCGAAACCAATTTCAACGTGCTCTGTTCGGACCGGATATTCGAGTACGACGTGCTGTTCTTCAACTTCTGGAACTCCCGGGACGATAGCCCGTCGCTCGACGACAACCTGGCACTGAGCAACATCGAGAAGTTCCTCGATAGCGGCAAGGGAATCGTGATCTACCACCTGGCGATCGGCGTTTTCGAAACGCACAGCGACCGCGTCGAGAAGATCATCGGCCGAGTCTACGACCGCTCGCTGCCGCCGCACGACGCGTTCCGTGAGTTCGACGTAAGGATCGTCAAGAAGGATCACCCGATCATGCGGTCGGTGACGGATTTCAAGATTCCGGACGAACTGTATACCTGCTTTGCGCTGGACGGGCGGCCGATCGAGGTGCTTGCGGAAGCCGAGTCGATCAACGTCAAGAAGTCGTTTCCGATGGCCTATCTGTTCGAGCACGGCAAAGGGCACGTTTTCACCACGGTTCTCGGCCACGATTTACGGGCGCTCAACACCCCGGCGTTCGTCACGATCCTTCGCAATGCAGTACTTTGGCTCGGACACAAAGAAGTGCCCGCCTCGCCCGCAATCGTTGTCACGCCGGCCAAGCCGATCATCGACGGCAGGTACTTTCCCGTCGTGCAGGAAGAACTGGACGCGAGGCTGAAGACGATAAGACAAGGCCTCAAACCGGGCGAACAACTCGTTGTCTATGCCGATTGCGGCCGCGATTGGGACAAGGCAGCGCCGACCGGCGAGGCCATTTCTATCGAAGGAGATGCCTATCTGTTTCCAGGTTCGCGCGACGTGTTTGAGTCCGAACCGGCGCTCGGCTACGTCGTCTCCGGAAATCCGGCGCGATTTCACGTAACCGGTCTGCGCGCCGGAAAGAAGTACCGGCTGTCGATCAGTTGGTGGGACTACGACAACGGCCAGCGGATCCAATCCGTTCGACTGCAGTCCAAAGACGGGACGCGGTCGTTTCCGGTTCTCGAACCCACCGCCTTGCCTGCGTATCAGGACAAGCAGGAACTTGCCAAGACTTTCACCTTCGACGTTCCCGTCGAACTGGCGCAATCCGGCGGATTCGACTGCCTGCTCGAACTCAAGCGGGGGCCTAACGCAGTCATATCCGAGGCATGGCTCGTGGAAGCTCCGTAGCTATTCCAGCAGCAGGCTGATGATCCCCACGATGGCCCCGACAAGGAGCAGAAACAGTTGGCCGAACAGGAGTGTCAGGTAGACCCACGCGAAGGGTTTCTGCAGTGCGCGAAGTCGAAGAAGTCCTTTTCGTCCGGGAATTGATTCGGGTGCTGTGCGATCGCCGACGGCCTGCATCTTTGCAGCGTTGCTGCGCGAGTCTGATTCCGCGGATTCATCAAGCGACATTCCGCAGGCGGCGCATGTCGAGTCGCCCGTTTTGACGATTTCGCCGCAGTGGTAGCAGTACGGTTCCTGCGTTTCCGCGTCGCCGTGTTCCTCCGAGCGGCGTTCGTAATCGTCTAGGAACTCAAATGCTTTCTCGACGTTGTCGCGCTCGACCCAGACCTGCGGCTTGTTGATTCCGGGAAGCGTGCCGAGAGGAAACGTTCCGACGTACGACACGTCCTCGACGACGAACGCTTCGATGCCCGCATTGACGAGCAGCGTGCGGACCAATTGGGCCTCGAGATTAGTATCGGCGTCGAATACCGGGACCGGGTCGCGAAGTGTCATGAATCGGTTCCTTGCCCCATTTTTTATCCGCGATTCACGTCACGGACTGCACCAGTTCCGCGTGTTTTAACGCAAGGTACTGGATCAGGCCGATGACGGCGAGGCTGAGTGCGAAGGGGAAAGCCTCGTTGAATTGCAGGCCGGCTCCGGGCAGCAGCATGCAGGTGTAGGCGACGTGCAGCGTGTAGCATGCGATTGTCAGGCCGGTCACATATCCGACCAGATCGGTGCGGCCTCTGACGACGGACGAGGCGACGAGCACGAGGTAGACGAGTGTGAGCGGGCTCTTGGCGCTCTCGGCGATGAACAGGAACATCGTCAGGAGCATGATGTCCCACGTCGCCCACAGGTAGAGGAACGTCACCCGCTTCGAGCCGCGCAGACGCCGCTGAAAAATCGCGGCGCCGAGACACCAGGACGCACAGAGGGCCGTTGCCGCATGGTGGAACTCGGGTGTTTCGCCCGGCAGTCTCAGGACCCAATAGCAGACGAGATGATAGATATAGAAGAAGCTCACCGCGCACCAAGTCGCTGCCACGCCCGGTTCGCGCCTCGCCCATCGCTTCACCCGGCGGCGGATGCTCAACGGTCTGGCGTGAACGGGTTCTCCGATCAGAAACCGGCCGAGGTCCGCGGATAGTTCGGCTGCTGATGCGTAGCGATGCGAAGGGTCTTTCTCGAGGCACTTCATGCAGATCGTGTCGAGGTCTCGCGGGATGCGCGGGTTGATGGCGCGGGCGGGACGCGGGTCCTGGTGGAGCACCTGGAGCAACGTCTCGACGCGATTCTCGCCGCGGAATGGCGGCTCCCCGGTGAGCATGGCGTACAGGACGGCGCCGAGCGAGTAGATATCGGCCTGCTCGCGGACCTCGCGGGCGTTGCCCGAGGCCTGTTCAGGAGCCATGTAGCTGGGAGTTCCCACGATCTGGCCGGTTACGGTCAACGCATCGCCGCTGTCTATCAGCTTGGCCAACCCGAAGTCCATGATCTTCGGTTCGCCGGAGCGGTCGAGCAACACGTTGCTCGGTTTCAAGTCGCGGTGGATCACGCCGCGCCGGTGTGCGTAGGCAATGGCTCCCGCGAGCACCTTCACGCAACGGGCCGCTTCACGCGGCGGCATGGGACCGTCTTCAAGTCGCGTGGCAAGACTGTGGCCGTCGATATACGCCATGGCATAGTAGTGATGCCCGCTCCGTTCGCCGATCTCGTAAATCGGCACAATGTTCGAGTGCTCGAGATTGGCGGCGGCCTCGGCCTCCTTGCGGAATCGCTGCACATCCTCGGCACTGGCCAACTGTCCGGCGAGGATCATCTTCAGCGCGACGATCCGGTTCAGACTGCGCTGACGTGCCCGATAGACGATCCCCATTCCGCCGCGAGCGATTTCCTCGAGCAGTTCAAAGTCGCCGAACAGCGGCGGCTGTTCGCAGGACGACGGCTTGGCGGAGGGCCGGAATTCAATGGTCACCTGGTCGCGGTCCGTATCGCGCCGCGGAGCCTGCGCCGCGGGCACCGATCGGTCGGAATCCGGTGTTAAATTCGGCCCCGAAAGAGCAGCTCCCGGCAGCCCGACACGCACCTGCCGCATGCCGTCATGGTCCGCGAAGAACAGCGCCAGGTCCGCCGCATGCTCGGGATGCTCACGCAGCAGCGCATCGCGATCGAGAGCGTTGCCGGCCTCTTCCGCAGAAAGATAATCTGCGATGATTTGATCGAGTTGGTCGACGGGATGCTCTTCGTCAGCCATAAAAGTGTGCGAAAAGTCCGGAGTCCGGAGTCTGGAGGAGGGCAGACGCGATCCGATTACCGGCTACCAGTTAGTGTTACTGGCAACTGAATTCCTGCAGCCGGCATCCGACCGGCCTCGCCGGAGTCGTTCCGACCGAGACACAAGCCTCACGATAACCGCAATCGCCGCCACCTTCAATTAAAGCTGCGGCCTTCCCGCATCCCGTCGGCGGCCGAATTTGACAGCCGGCGGCTGGACAAATCGCCCTCTGATGGACGATTGACGACGAACCGTGCGGCTCATAGGCTGACGGCTTCATAAACGGCGGCAAATGAGCCGATATCTTCGAGCGGCCGCGCGGATACCGCCGACCAACAACGGGAGTGTGACGCAGTGGGCGTGGGCAAGCTGGCTAGACTGAACCGATTATTCTCGCATCCATCGGGCCGGTTATGCTCGGTTGCGGTGGATCATTTCATTGGGTACGGGGACAAATTCCCCACGGGCCTGACTCGCATGCGTGCCACGCTCGCGGCGATTGTCGCAGGTGAGCCCGATGCCGTGACGATGCATCGCGGAATCGCCAATTCGGCATGGGAATCGCATGCCGGCAAGGTACCCATGATCCTGCAGAGCACGATCGCCCGGCCCGACGATACGGTCTGTGAGCAGATCGCGGAGCCCGAAGACGCCGTGCGGTTGGGGGCCGATGCGTTTGCCGTGGCAGCTTTCGTTCGCGGAAGCACGGAAGGCCGTTACCTGAAGACGGTTTCGGAATGCGTCAAGGCGGCTGCGCGGTTCGACATGCCGGTGATCACACATATTTATCCGCGCAACTTCCGCGAGGGAGTTGCGATTTCCTACTCGCCCGAAGACATCGCCTGGGCCGTGCGATGCGCCTGGGAATGCGGTACGGATGTCATCAAGGTGCCGTTCTGTAACGATCCGGCGGCTTACGCGCAGATCGTGTCTGAAACGGCCGTGCCCATTGTCGCGGCGGGCGGGCCGCTCAGCCGCACGCTTGAGGAGGCCCTGGGCATGCTGCAAGCTGTTGTCCGCAGCGGCGCACGCGGGGCGACAGTGGGGCGGAATGTCTGGAATCACGATCGCGTGACGGCCGTCGTTCGGGCGATCAAATCGGTGATTCACGACGGCGAAGATCCACGGCGCGCGATGTCCGCGGCCGGATTGAGTCAGATCTAGAAATAACGAAAGGACCCTTGGAAATGGCCAGACCCATTACGCTGTGCACCGGTCAGTTTGCCGATCTTCCGTTCGAGGATCTCTGCAAGAAGGCAAAGTCGTGGGGTTACGACGGGCTCGAACTGGGGTGCTGGGGCGACCTGTTCAACGTCAAGGCGGCGCTCGAAGATCCGGATTACTGCAAACGCAAATGGGACCAGCTGAACCGCCACGGCTTGGCCTGCTACTCGCTGAGCAACCACCTCGCCGGCCAGGCGGTATGTGACCTGATCGACGAGCGGCACAAGTCGATTCTTCCGCCGCACGTATGGGGCGACGGGAATCCCGAAGGAGTGCGTCAGCGGGCCGCCAAGGAGATGATGGACACGGCACGCGCCGCGCGGAAGTTCTTCGATCTCGGCTCGGCCGAAAACAAGAGAGTCCAGAAACGCATGGTGGTCAACGGCTTCACGGGCAGCAGCATCTGGCACCTGCTCTACTCGTTCCCGCCCGTGCTGCCCAGCCAGATTGAGAACGGCTACAAGGACTTCGCCGATCGCTGGCTGCCGATTCTCGACGTGTTCCGCCAGGAAGACGTCTGGTTCGCTCTCGAAGTGCACCCCACCGAGATCGCCTTCGACATCTCGTCGACGGAAAGGGCCCTCGCGGCGGTCAACGGCCACGAGCGGTTCGGGTTCAACTATGATCCCAGCCACTTCGGATACCAGCAGGTAGATTACGTCGCCTTTATCCGCCAATTCCGCGACCGGATTTACCACTGCCACGTCAAGGACGTTTACTGGTCGCCCATCCCGACTCGCGCCGGCGTGTTCGGCGGTCACATGGACTTCGGGCACCCGGACCGGTACTGGGACTTCCGCTCGCTGGGACACGGATCGGTCAACTTCCGCGCGATCATTCGCGCGTTGAACGAGATCGGCTACAACGGCCCGCTCTCGGTCGAATGGGAAGACAGCGGCATGGATCGCGAACAGGGGGCGGCCGAAGCTCAGGCCTACATCCGCGCTCTGGACTTCGCTCCGTCGAATCGCGCGTTCGATTCGGCCTTTGCCCGTGATTGACCGCTGACCAGCAGCGAGTCAGCGTGAGACAGATCGACAGGCAGTCCGGCGGTGATCACCGGACTGCCTGTTTTCTTATTGCCCGTCGGTAAGGGGAGGCCACGGATTGACGCGGATGAAACACGGATAAGCAGGCTGAATACAGATCAGGCCCAGGAGGGAGGCTGGTTCCAGCGCGTTTCGATGGCGGTGGTCAGAGGCGAGCCGGCGTCGAGACGGCAGACGTCGCGCAAGACACTTCGCAGTCCCTGCTGCTCGATTGCGGCGGCCAGTTGCTGCGACTGTGGATCGCCGGCGTGCCGGTACCGCAGTGCGGCTACGATTCCCTTTGCGATCCATTCAAAGGGCAATCCATACTGCGCGGCAAGAGCGGCCGGGCCGAGCAATCGTTCGCCGGCGGCCAGCTTGCGGATCGGGTCACGCGCGACTCGCAGGATTTCGTCTTGCATCTCGGCAATGGCGCCGCGCCTACCGAAGTCCCGTTTGTAGTCGTCGATCGATTGCTGCGAGAAGCCCCATTTCTTCACCACGACCTGTCCGATCTCGTCCATCGCGCGGACCGCATGTTCGGCGACGATCGGGTCGCCGACCGCTTCGTGAATATAGCGATGGCCGCGGTGGAATCCGACGTATCCGCAGACCGCATGGCCGCCGTTGTGCAGGAACAGTTTCCGTTCCAATCGCGCAGCCTGATTGTCCACAAGTTCCATTGCGGTCAGCGCGGCGGGTTTCTCGCCCAGGAACGCCTCGCGCCGCACCGTCCACTCGTTGTAGTCCTCGGCGATCACGAGCCGCGGATCCGCTGCGGGCTGCGGGACAACGCGGCTGATCATGCAGTCCGGGAAACCGGCGTATCGTTCGCACCACGCGGCCGCGTCTCCCGAGAGATGCCCGCGGACATGTTCTCCCAGCTTGGAGGAACTGTCGACCATGTTCTCGCATGCGACGCAGTTGAGCGGCTTGTCGCGTCCCTGCGATGCGCATAGGCCGAAGGCCTCGGCCAGCGTGATGGCCACATCCGACAGGTTCTGGTCAAAGACGGCCGTCAGCACGAGTGCGGCCTGAGCGACTTCCCGCGCGACGGCGGTTCGGTCTTCCGAGTGAAGGACGCGAAAGCCCTGCACGCGAATCGCCTGAGGCTCCTTGCCGTACAGTTGGACCGAGTAGCTGCCGGCGCTGCGCAGCAGTTCCACGAGGTCTCGCTTCCTGTCCACAAAGACGATGTCGAATCCGGCCTGCCATGCAAGGAGGCCGACGTGGGCGCGTCCCGTTGCGCCTGCGCCGAAGACCACAATCGTTTCCGACATGGATTTCTGCCCCGCGGTTTCAAGGTCGTTTCTCAAGAGCGGCGATAATCGTCCTCGACTCGCACTACATCGTCGAGTTCGGGCGTGCTCACTTCCAATATCCGGACGTCCTCGATGGCTGTGACGCGGTGCTTTCGACCCGGCTTGTTCTCGATCGTGTCGCCGGGCTTCAGCGTGAGGACTTCCATCTCGCCCGATTCGTTTTCCCACTCGATCTGCAGGATGCCGCGGTCAACGTAGATGTGCTCGTGCTTCTTGACGTGGTACTGCAGGCTGGACCGGGTTCCCTTGTTGACCTCGATGATCTTGAAGGCGTATTTGTCGGTGTGCGCGACCCAGATCTCGCGGCCCCAGGGTTTTTCGACAATCTTCATGGATGTGCTCGCCGGGTGTTGGATGATTAAGGGGTTAGCCGGAAGAACCTCACCTGATGTGCTTCGGAACCGATATGTCCCGCGCCGGTCATGTTCAAATATTTCTGATGCGACGAGAAGCACGTTGATAACATCGCATCGAATTAATGCGGCATCGAATAACGCTGGTGCAGGGCCGTCTCGAGGGATTTCAGGCCGCGCGATCGGGCGATCTTCTGCAGGGTTGCGACGTGCCGCTCGGGGGGAACGTGCGTCAGTTCGCCCGTGCGGTGTATTTCGATCGCCTGGTGCATCGCTTCGGTGCCGATCTTGGGCTCGGATCGTCCGTGTGCGTCCTTGATCGAGTTGATCGCCGAGCCGGCAAGGAACAGGACCTGCGAAGCGATTCCGCGCCGCTCGACGTCCATCATGTTGAGCACGATATTGCCCTGATCGAGTCCGCCGGCCCGGGCGATCATCGTCGGCCGGATTCCCGGCAGAGGTGTCGAGAGCACCTGTTCCGATTTGTGCCATTCTTCGCCGAAGGGCCGCAGGAACGGAGTGCCGAACCCGACCGGCGCCGTCTGGCGGAAGTCGATACCGTCCAGCCTTGCGAGCAGGTCGATGACCTCGCGCCAGACCCCGCGCGTCTTGACGCCGATCCCCGCGTTGTGGCCGTAGATAGCAGGCGGAATCGCGCGGTGTCGCGTCGCCTCGCGCACCATGCGTACGGTGCCGCCAGCAAAGCTTTCGCTGAACATCAGGCCGGTGGCCCCCGCTTCGAGCACTGCGTGCACCGTATCGAGGATTTCGTGAGGAGCGCCCGTCACGTGCGGGGCGAAGATCGGGCCGCGTCCGCCGGTCCTTGCCTTGGCCCGTTCGATTGCGGCCACCGCCTGCCTCGTCCGCTCTGCGACCGGCGAATACGAGAGATTCGGATAAAGATCCTCATCTTCCTTGATGAACAGGAAGAGCGGACATCCGGCCGCCTCCTCGACGAGTTCGCCGACCTGTTGCGGTGTGATGCCGGCGGTGGGTTTGAGAATCGTGCCGAAAGCCGGTTCTTCCGCGCCAAAGCCGGCACGCTGCCGCACGCCTTCAGGGCCCCAGGCCGGTCCGGGAAAGGTGCGGATAACGTGCTCCGGGATCGTCAGGGATACGAGCCTCGCGTCCTGGTTTTCATACACGTCGAAGATCACTGCCGCCGCGGTCGTGTGCAGCAGATCCGTGGATGTCAGGTGCCCGTCCGGCTGCAGCATCATCTTGAGCGGAAACGCCACGCTCAAGAGTCCGATACCGCGAGTCGAGTCGAAGGCGTCCACGCCGACGGCCCGCGCCGTGCATTCGGCAAGCAGCGTGCCGGCCGGCGGATTGCGAATGCCGCTCGTTGCGTGGTACGCGATCTCCTCTACCGCCTTCTGCAGAGTCTGCGTGCGCAGGGCAAGGAAGTACGTCGCGACGATCGAATCCTCCAGCACTGGCGGCGGATTCATCGCCAATCGTTCGGCAACGATTCTTCTCAGCAGGATCTCCCGACTGTCCGCGTCGTGCCAGAGAATCGCCAGCGATTCGTTATCCAATCCTCTCATTCGTTCGGCCTCATCTCGTTATTGACAGCCGGAATTGACTCTGCCATCGTGATGCGCCGCATGGTTTTTTCATGCGCCCGGCATGTCGCATGGCGGGGATTGTTTCCAGTTTCGCTTGCGGGCAGGTGACTTGACGTGCAACCAAGTTACGATGTTTTGGGGTTTGGCTGTACCGCGGTCGACGACCTGATTTACGTCGAGGAATACCCGCCGCGTGACGCCAAGATACCGGTGCGGCGTCGCGAACGCCAGTGCGGCGGACTGACCGCAACGGCGCTGGTAGCCGCAGCTCGTTTGAACGCCCGTTGTGCCTATGCCGGAACGCTGGGATGCGATGAGTTTTCCGCCTTTGCAATTGAATGTCTTCACAGGGAAGGCATCTGTGTCAAACATCTGCGGCAGTGCCCGGAGACCTCGACAATTCACTCGACCATCGTGGTCGACCAGACGCACTGCACCCGCAATATTTTCTTCGACGTGTCACGAGCGTTGCCGCCCGACGCGATGTGGCCGCCGGCCGAGGTGATCTGCAGCAGCCGTGTGCTTTTTGTCGACCAGTTGCAGGCCGAAGGGATGCTGCGCGCGGCCCGCATCGCGCGCGAGGCGGGCGTGGATATCGTGGCGGATTTCGAGGTGGGCGGCGGGGCCGACTTCAAGGAGCTCTTCGCCCTGGTGGATCACCTGATTCTCTCGGCGGACTTTGCCCAGGACTGGACCGGCACCGCGGATCCGCGCCAGGCCGTACAGGCCCTCTGGCACAGCGGGCGAAAGACGGTTGTCGTGACCTGCGGACGCGACGGTTGCTGGTATTTGTCGGGCGAATCGCCGGGGACGCTTCGGCACCAGACGGCTTTCCCGGTTCAGGAAGTGGACACGACCGGTTGCGGCGATGTGTTTCACGGAGCTTACGCTGCAACCCTCTCGCGTGGCTGGTCCGTCACGCAGCGCATCGAATACGCCGCAGCCGCAGCCGCGCTGAAAGCCATGAATCGCGGCGGGCAGGCCGGCGCTCCTACCCACGCGGCGGTCACCTCGTTCCTCGAGCAGCGACGAGCCGCCTCGGGGACGTAACACGGCTCGAGTGCCGACAAACGTTGATGGAGAAGACGATGGACAACGACAAGTTGGCTTTGGAGATCGAGCAGGCGCTGGCCGAACTGCCCGTGTTCGATCCGCACACGCACCTCGTCGGCGGAAGACTCGGCGCGCGTGGTCTGCACGATATCCTGCTGTACCACATGATCATCAGCGACCTGCACGCGGCGGGTTGTCCAAGCGGCGGGCGGTTGACGGAGTATCCCGGCTGGCCGTCGCCCGAGGAGGCTCAATCGCGCATCACCGAGGCCATCCCGTTCCTGCCGCAGGTCCGGAACACGAGCGGCGCCTGGGCCGTGCGGCTGATTCTTGCGGATCTGTACGGATGGCGCGAGCCGATTACGGGCGACAACTGGCGCCGGCTCGACGCCGTGATCCGCGAACGCGCGGACGATCAGGCGTGGCAGTATTCGATCCTCGACCGGCTGCGCATCCGGCGGACCGTGACGGAATGGGTGCGCCGCGGTGCCGGACAGGACGACAAACGCCTGCAGTTCTGCCTGGAATGGGGCTTTTTTACTCGCTGCCAGTGGGGCGAGTTCGACACGGCGCTTTATGAACTGGAGCGATGCTGGGGGCGCGAGCCGGAAAGTCCTTCACCGATCAAGGCGGGCGGGCGTCCCAAAACCGACCGCACGATTCGCACGCTTGGCGATGTTCACGACGCGGTGGACTACTACGTCGAGCACATCCCGATGGAGTCGCTCGTTTCGACCGCGACGCATATTTCGACGGATATCGATTTCCGTCAGGTGTCTCCCGAGGAAATGTCGAAAGCCATTGCCGGCCGCTCAGAAGCCCGACAGACCGAGCGCGATATCTACGCGTCGTATGTCAACGAACGTTTTCTCACTCGCCTGGAGGAACATGCGGATTCGATCGTGCTGCAGTTCAGCCTTGGCGCTGAACCGCTGCCGTTTGAGACCGGCAGTCGCATCAGCCAACGCACCATCCGGCAACTGGCCGAGATGATTGCCCGGCACCCGAGGTTGCGGTTTCAGTGTTTCCTGTCGAGTCGCCACGCGAACCAGTCGCTGTGCACCATCGCGCGCGAGTTGCCGAACTTCAGTCTTGCCGGGTGCTGGTGGCACAATTTCTTTCCCGACGTAATGCGCCAGATTTTGTCCGAGCGGCTCGATATGCTGCCGCTGAACAAGCAACTGGTCTTCTTCTCAGACGCCTACTGCGTGGAATGGGCTTACGGCAAGGCCATGCTCGTGCGCAAGCAGTTCGCCAGCGTGCTGGCCGATCGTGTCCGGTCGGGGCAGTATACAATGGACGACGCAGTACAGATCGCGCGCGAGGTCCTTTTTGACAGTCCCCGATCGCTGCTTGGATTGACGCCGCACGACGCGACTGGACCGGAGTCAAACACCGCTTCGTGAAGTGGCGTTAACGCTGCGTCCGGATAGCGCAAGGACCGGTGAATGGGCGGACATAGCACGGACTCATCTCCCTGGGAACATACGCACGTGTTCGGACAGGACCGGCGCCGTCCCGGCGAGGTCCGCACGCTGGTCGTCATCGGCCTGACGGCCGTGATGATGGCGGTCGAGATCACGGCAGGAGCGGTCTGCGGCTCGATGGCCCTGCTGGCCGACGGACTGCACATGGCTTCGCACGCTGTGGCTTTGACGATTTCGGCCATTGCCTACTATCACGCGCGGACTCATGCGCACGACCGGCAATACTGCTTTGGCACCGGAAAGGTCAATGCACTCGGCGGGTTCACCGGCGCAGTCCTGCTGGCGACCTTTGCCGTGGCCATGACGTGGGAAAGCGTGCACCGCATGATCTCCCCCGTCGTGATTGCCTTCGATCAGGCGATCATCGTGGCCGTGTTGGGCCTGGCTGTTAACGGCGGCTCGATGCTCGTGCTCGGCCACCGCGACCGCGACGATCCGGGCCAAGGCGATTCGGGACCGGCGGGCGATCAGGAATCTCAGCCGAATAACGCAACAACAGAGTCCGGTCACCGGGTTCACAGCCGGAATTGCGGCCATGACCATGACCATGAACACGGGCATGACCACGACCACGACCATCACCAAGAGCGTGAGCACGGGCATGACCACAATCTCCGCGCGGCTTACCTGCATGTGCTGGCCGATGCGTTGACGTCATTCCTTGCCATCTTCGCACTGCTGGCCGGCAAGTACTTCAGTCTCAACTGGATCGATCCTGCGATGGGCATTGTCGGCGGTATCATGGTCAGCCGCTGGTCCGTGGGACTGCTGCGTCAGGCCGGAGCGATCCTGCTCGATCGGCAGGCTCCGCCGGGGGTGCTGCGCGAAATTCGCGATGCGATCGAGTCGAAGACGGGCCATCAGGTGGTGGACTTGCATGTCTGGACGATCGGCCCGAACATCCGCGCCGCGGAATTGGTTGTTGTGGCGGAGGAGCCCTATTCGCCCGATGAATACAAGAAGATGCTCTGCAGCGGCCTGAAGCTGGCGCATGTGACGGTCGAGACTCATCGCATGTCGACCGGCGTCGAAGCGAGAGGGACGCAGGAATGAACGCGATGCAGTTATCATCCTCGTTCGCGGAATTGAGGGCGCCGGTGACGGATCGCCGAGCAGTGCAACTCACGCAGGGACCCGGATGTGCCTATCCGCTGTATTATTTCATTCCGAGCTTTACCCGCGACGCGAAGCACCTTGTTTACCATTACGCCGAAGGAGGCGAGTTGCAGTTGTATCGACTGGAACTGTCGACGGGGCGATCGGTTCGACTTACGAATGCCGCGTGCCGCGATACACAATGGAGACCCTGGTGCGTCAATTCGGGCCATGGGGTGCTGGATCACCGCAGCGTGTTAAATGTCCGCCGCGATCTGGTCGTCTACTTCGACGGGAACGAAGCACGGGCGGTTGAAGTGCATACGCTGGATGACCGGCACTTGTTTACGTTGCCCGCAGATCGCGAGGCGTACGGTCAGAATTGTGTGACGCCGGACGGGCACTGGCTCGTCTACATCCGAACGCCCCGCGGAAGCACCTGGGGTAGACCATGTCGCGACGCTCAGGTGGTCGCCTATCACTTTGATACGCAAGAGCAGCGAGTGCTCTGTTCAATCGACAGCGCGGTATTTCACGTGACGGCGTTCGACAACGAACATTTCATCGTCACTCCGCCCGCAGACCATGCCGGCATGCTGCTGACGGATCTGCACAGCGGTCGGATCTCAGGGCTTCGCGATGGCGATCCCGGAGCACTGGGGCATCTCGTGCACTGTCACGCCACGCGGCGCGGGGTCTCTTATGAAGTGCCTGAAATCCGCAAGTCGGGGTTGTACGACCCGTTTCAGCGCCGACGCTTTGAGTTTCCCCTGGATCCAGCGATGAGCTATGTGCACACGGGAAGGGACCCGGAGGGACGATTGTGGTTCTACGAGAACTCCACGGCATGGGATTCGTTCCAGGTTCACGATATGCACGCACTGCTGCGGGTCGATCAGGCCGCGCGGCGATGTGAATGGCTTCCCCTTACCGGAACCTGGCCGACGTATTCGGGGGGCCAGAAAGCTCATTTTCATCCGCAACTGACGCCGGACCGGCAGTGGATTCTGTTCACCGGCGGAGATCCTCGCACCGAGACTGCGCACATGTTTCTGCTTGATGTATCCGATCTGCCCGACACAGAGGGCATTTCGGAGGCTTTGCTCATGCACGATGGATCGTGTGATTTCTGATGCGGCTGTGCAAGTCCGGAGTCCGGACTCCGGAGCAAGGCAAATGGCCATCCAACTGCCGTTCTGATTGGCCGGTGCGGCCTGTCGTTCCAGGGTGCCACCCACCCGCCGCAAGCCATTGGCCCCGCCATTGGTGCCACCCGCCCGCCGCCATTGGTGCAGCCATTGGTGCCAGCCATTGGTGCCACCCACCCGCCGCAGCGAGGCACGGACGGAATCGGCCTGGCGAACCTATTTCTGGAAAAATTCCGGAAACCTTGAGGGGAGGGCGGCCTGATTGGTGCTTAGGTGAGTAGGGAATCGAATCGTCCTTCTGGAGCAGCCGAAATGCCTCGACCGCCGCGCAGCGAAGTCTTTGATGAGCAAAACGTGGGCATCTACCACTGTGTGAATCGTTGC
>CAIPEB010000081.1 GCA_903863885.1 uncultured Planctomycetaceae bacterium
TGTCCACGTAGTGGCCATCCTTGTGAAGCATGCGAAACTCCACTTCGTAGCGACACTCGTCCCGCAGCACGGCCTCGACCAGCTGGAGCGACCTCTGTTTGTCGTCCGGATGGAGAAGCCGCAACCATGCGTCGACATTGTGCTCGACTTCGTCCTCCGCATAGCCAAGCATTTCTTTGTATCGCGTCGAATACCAGACGTCGTTTGTCTCCAGGTTCCAGTCCCAAACACCGTCCTGGGTCGCGCACACCGCAAGCTTGAAACGCTCCTCGCTGATTCGCAATTCTTCCTCGGCGAGAAGACGCTGTTGAGACTCTGCCTCCAGCAGCTCATTGATCTGGCTCAGCTGCGAGGTGCCCAGCGCGACCCGCTTTTCGAGTTCGGTCCGAGCCCTCGCAAGCACCGTTTGTGCCTGCTTGCGGTCGGTAATATCGCGGGCGATTCCGATCGTGCCACAAACGCTCCCCGTGTGATTGAACAACGGAGACTTGTACGTTTCGAACGTGCGAGCATTACCGCGAACGTCATGCAGATCCTCTTCCCAGCGATGTGTCTGCCGGGAAGACGCAACCGTGCCCTCTTGTTCCCGAAATTGCGTTACAACTTCCGGCGGAAAAAGCTCTGAATCGAAATAACCTACCGTCTGCTCAGGCGTATATCCTGCGAACTCACACCACGCCCTGTTCACGGCCTCGAAACGTCCGTCCAGGCTTTTTACCCAGGCCGGGTCGGGAATGCTGTCGAGTATCGCTCGACGCAATAGCTCATTGTCGCGTTCCGCCGCTTCTGCTGCTCGGCAACGAGCCAGTTCCGCTTCCAGTTCGCAGGTACTCCTCCGCAGCGCTGCGAGTTCAGCGATCAGCTGTGTCTTGGACTTGCCATGGTCCTGCATGACGAATCAGAGCTCTTAAACCTAGGTAATGGGGGAAACCCCCTGAGATATTTATCTGGGGATTTATCCCCACTCCCCGCGCATGGCCCGCACCGCATCGGCAGGCTGACTCCATGTATTATGCCGCGTGCGGCTCCACTTTAATTTGGGGGAATTACCCATGTAACGCCCGTTTTTTGAACGACCAGCGGCTACTCCTTGCGTGATGGAAATGCGGATGCCCGAGAACGAAAAATGAGGAGACCCGAGTTTCAGTTGTGCCAATCTGCGGCCTCTTGCCTCGGTAGTGGCCGATTGCAGCCGACACAGGTAACCTGACACTTTGAATGCGTCGCTCGACTTGCGCTCCGGTTCGGCATGAGGTAGTGCGATGACTCAGATGACATGGGCGATCGGACTGGTCACGGCTGCGGCATTGACGGCAGTGCATCCGGCGAGCGGCGAGGGAACATGGCCTTTCTCCGACGCAATCGCCGTATGGCACATGGCCGATGCTCGAGACTCGTCGACCAAGCCCGACGAGTTGGCGGTCCGAGGCGATGTCAAACTCGGTGTCCCGCTGAATGATCGCGAGCAAGAGGATTCGCTGCGACGAGGCGGCGACGGGCGGGTCGCCGTATTCGAGGGCGGATATCTCGACGCCGGCCAGGGCGTTGACGGTAAATTGAATTTTGGCGGAAACGCCATGTCGATGCTGCTTCGGTTGCGGGCCCCGACGGGCAAGTGGGGCGATCCGCTGATGGCCAAGCACGGCGGGCACGACAGGGAAGTCTACAACATTTTCTCCTGCGATCTCGGCGCGGGACTGGCTTTCGGGGCCGAACTGGGAAGCGACGAAGTGGCCGGCATGCACCAGGTATCAACTCCGATCGCACCTCTGGGGCCCGCCGAGTGGCATGACGTCGTCGTGCGATGGGACGGCAAAGTGCTGCAGTTGTTTGTGGATGGTGCTTTGCGGGACGACGCAACGGCAGTCGGTGTTCTGCGGCAGGGAAACCGCGAACCGCTGCTGATCGGGGCTGAATCCGTCTCGGGGCAGGTCAAGTCGGGTTTCCGCGGTCTGGTTGATCATGCGGCGGTCTGGAGTCGAGCACTTTCCGACGCCGAGATCGCGAGGCTCTGCGGCCTGGAATCGCTCGGCGACAAACGGCCGTCTTATTACGCCGAAAAGCACCGTCCTCAGTTCCATTTCACGGCACAGAAGCACTGGATCAACGATCCCAATGGACTGGTGTATTACGACGGCGTCTATCACTTGTGTTTTCAGCACCAGCCGCCTGGTCGCCCCGGGGCGTACAAGGACTGGGGCCATGCGGTCAGCACGGATCTGGTTCACTGGAAACAGCTTTCCAGCGCACTGGTGCCGCACAGGATTTGGGGTGGTTGCTGGTCGGGTTCGGCGGTGGTGGACGTACACAATACGACCGGCTTTCAGGCGAACAACGAAAAGCCGATCGTGGCCATCCTGACCAACGGCGGCACGCCCGGGCAGGGACCGCTGTGCACTCAGTGCATTGCTTTCAGCACGGATGCCGGCAGCACATTTTCGTATTACCAGCAGAACCCTGTCCTCGGACACATCGCGGGATGCAATCGTGATCCAAAGGTGATCTGGCATGATCCCACGAAGAAATGGATCATGGCCCTGTATCTCGACGGCAACGAATACGCACTCTTTGCGTCGCCCGACCTGAAGTTGTGGGAGCAGCTCTGCGTCGTGAACCTTCCTGGCGTTTCGGAGTGTCCTGACCTGTTTCCGCTCGCAGTTGCCGGAGATCCGTCGGTTACGAAGTGGATCTTCTGGGGCGCGAACGGGAACTACCTGATTGGCTCTTTCGACGGCCGCACTTTCCAGAGCGAGAGCGAACTCCTGAGGGCCGACTACGGCGCCAATTTCTATGCGGCTCAGACCTGGAGCGACATTCCGCAGGCCGACGGCCGGCGAATTCAGATCGCGTGGATGGCCGGCGGAAAATACCCGGGTATGCCCTTCACACAGCAATTGAGTTTTCCGACCGAAGTCACCCTCCAGTCGACGCCCACCGGACTCCGCATACACCGAGTGCCGGTGCGTGAAATCGGCAGGCTCCATCAATCCGCGCGTGAGTGGTCCGATTCGCTGATCAAGCCGGGTGACAATCTCTTTTCGGAAATGACGGGCGAACTGTTTGACATACGGGCCGAAATCGAACCGGGCAACGCCCCAGCCGTCGTCATTCAGGTCCGCGGCGAACCGGTGCGGTACGATGTTGCTTCAGAAACATTGTCCTGCCTCGGTCGCTCGGCTCCGCTTAAACTGCAGAACGGGCGGGTTCGTCTGCAGATTCTCGTGGACCGGACTTCACTGGAAGTCTTCGGCAATGACGGCGCATCCGTGCTTACTTCCTGTTTCCTGCCCGCCGATGAGAACAGGAGCCTGGTGCTCGAGACGATTGGGGCCGATGCGAGAATCACCAGGGCAACCGTCTATCCCATGAAGTCCATCTGGCAGTGAAACGGGCACCCGCCAGAAAGATGTCACCAACGGGGAGAAGTCGCATGCCACAATGGGGTCTCTTCGTCGTCATCGGTGTTCTGGGCGGATTCACGTCGGGACTGTTTGGAGTCGGCGGCGGTATCGTGATTGTGCCGGCTCTGATTTACGCGGCTGGTTTCACGCAGCACAAGGCGACGGGCACAAGCCTGGCCGTTCTGCTTCCGCCCATCGGACTGGCCGCGGCGGCTGAGTACTATCGCAACGGCAACGTGGATGTGGGCGCCGCAGTGATCCTGGCGTGCACGATGTTCGTCGGCGCGTGGGGAGGTGCCTGCGCGGCAAACCGTCTGAGCGGACCTCACCTGCGACTCGCCTTCGGAGTCTTCGTCTGCATGCTCGGCATCTATCTTGTTTTCGGCGCCTGCCGCCGACTGGGTTGGATTTAAGCGCGACGCGGGAAAAGTGAAAGCGATAGCGCAGCGATTGGACGAGCGACCGCACCTGCACTGTCACGCTGGCTATTTCCTGCGACTTGCCTTCCCAATGATCCCGAACTATTCATTGTGCCACAGAATCGGCAGCGAACGGAGGCGTTCGAGTTTCTGCCGAACCGCCGCCACCCACCAAAAGCGGTAGGGGTTTTGCAGGTAACGCCGTGCGGTTGATTGCTGTAATCTAGTGTCGGTTAGTCCACAATGACCTCATACCAGAAGAGTGCGCCGGCGAAGTTGCGCGCGAGCGGGCGCGTGGCGCGGGCGGTGACTGAAGCTGTCAATCCAATCCCGAACGGTGCCGCTGCGGGCAGACCTCGGCATTTCATCCGTCGAAGGGAGCAGCGCGAAGCGGGAAGTCGATTGAAGCGGGGCTAAGCTATGTATCGCGACTTTGATGTGCCGAAATGCCTATTGCGTCCGGGCGTCGCGTGCCTGCTGATCTTGACGGCCTGTTTTCTGGCTGGGACATCGGCGACGGGACATGAAATCGTCACGCTCCAGTTGAAGTGGACTCACTCATTTCAATTCGCCGGCTACTACGCCGCGCAAAAACTCGGCTATTACCGCGATGCGGGCCTTGAGGTCCGCATCAACGCCGGCTCCCCCGGGATGGATCTTGTTGATCCCGTCGTCTCCGGTGCGGCACAGTACGGGGTGGGCGACAGTCGCTTGTTGCTGGCCTATGCGGCGGGCAAGCCGGTCGTGGTGCTGGCGGTGGTCTTTCAGCATTCGCCGCTGGTGTTAATTGCTCGACACGAGCACGATACGGAGAGCGTTCATGACATCGTCGGCAAACGGGTAATGATCGACTCGGACGACGTCGAACTCTGGGCCTACCTTCAGCGGGAGGGCGTGGCGCGCAACAGCGTGATTCAGGTCAAGCGCGAGTCGCCCGTGGAAGAACTTATCAGCGGAAACGTGTATGCCGCGACGGCGTACGTATCTGATGAGCCTGACGAACTTGATCGGCGGCACTTTCCGTATCAGCTTTACTCCCCGCGTTCGTACGGCATCGACTTTTATTCGGACAACTTATTCACGTCGCAGCGAGAACTGAAAGAACATCCTCAGCGTGCAGCCTCGTTTCGAGCGGCAAGCCTGCGCGGCTGGGAGTACGCGCTGGCACATCCCGACGAGATCATTGACTGGATGCAGTCGACCTTTCCGACAACCAAGTCTCGTGACCACTACAAGCGCGAGGCAACGCAGTTGCAGCCGCTAATCCGGGATGACCTGGTTGAAATCGGCTATATGAATCCCGGTCGGTGGCGGCATATTGCGGACACCTGCAAGGAAATCGGATATCTCCCCGCGGGCGTCGACGTCGACGGTTTTCTGTACGATCCGAATCCCAGGAATGATCCCACCTGGCTGTATCTGGCGCTGGGCGGGGCGCTCTTGCTGGCCAGCGTCGGAACGGGCATTGCGGCTCCGATTCTGGCCTTGAACCGGCGTCTGAGGCGCAGTCTCCAGCAGTTGCGCGAATCGCAAGGGGCGCTGGCGGAAAGCGAGTCCCAATTCGGCAGCCTGGCTGACGCGAGCACAGCCGGGATTTTTCTGCTGCAGGACGAACGCTTCGTGATGGTCAACGCGGCCATGACGACGATCACCGGGTATGCGAGCGAAGAACTTCTGGATATCGACCCGCTTCGTTTGATCGTTCCGGAGCAGCGCGACCTTGTTGCCGAGCGATTAAGGTCTCAACTCCACGGCGACGAGACGGTGACTCGCTATGAAACGGAATTGCTGACCAAAAGCGGCAACTCGCGCTGGGTGGAGATGTCGACCGGACCAATCCGATATCGCGGCCGTCCCGCCGCGGTGTGCACCGTCATCGACGTGACCGACCGGCATAGCGCGGTGGAAGAACTGCGGGTCAGCCAGCGCATGTACCGGGCCCTGACGGAAAACATGAAGGACGTGGTCTGGACGATCGACGCCGAAGCCCGCAAGTTTCTCTACGTCAGTCCGTCGGTTCAGGCATTGCGGGGATGGACGTCCGAGGAAGTCATTGCCGCCCCGCTGGAGGCTGCCTTGAGCGACGAGAGCCGCGACGCGGTCCGGCGATTGAACCGGGAGAGAATGGCGGCTTTCCGCGCTGGCACTCTAACCTCGGACACTTATTTCACGACCGAAGTCGAACAACCGTGCAAGGACGGCTCCACCGTCTGGACCGAAGTAGTGACGCATTACGTCCTGAATCCGGACACCAACTCGATCGAAGTTCACGGCGTCACTCGCAACATCGGTGAGCGGAAGCGGGCCGAAGCGGCGATTCGCGAAAGTGAAAGCCGGTTGCGTTCGCTGATCGCGAGCATGGACGATTTGATCTTCGTCTTGGATCAGGACATGAGGTTTCGGGAGTTCCATCAGAATCGCCCGGATCTCTTGTTCGTTCCGCCGCACAAGTTCTTCGGCCGACGTTTCAGTGAAATCGGATTTCCCGAGAATGCAACGCAGCGCATCGAGCGTGCGCTGCGCCAGACGTTGCAGACAGGCGAGATGGCGGATGCCGTCTATGACCTGGATCTGCCGCAAGGCAAAACCTGGTTCGAACTGCGTGCCACCGTGCTGGAGACGGGGTACGGACGCGGCAAGGGCGTGACCTGCGTGGTGCGCGATATCACGGACCGTGTGCGGGCCGAAACCAAACTCGCGGAAGAGGCCACTCGCCGGCAGACACTGTTTGAGCGGGCGCCGGACGGAATTGTGATTATCGACCCAGCCACGGCGAAGATCGTGGACTTCAACGAGGCGGCCTGTCGGCAGTTGGGTTACACGCGGGAGGAATTTTCGGGACTCACCATCTCAGATGTCGAGGCGTTGGAATCGCCGGAAGAAATCCGATGTCGCATTGCCGAGGTGTTGCGCACCGGGCGGGCCGACTTCGAGTCCCGCCAATTGACCCGCCACGGCGAAGTCCGAAACGTGCACGTCACCGCGCAGACAATCGACATCCCGAATCAGCCCGTGCTCTACTGTTTTTGGCGCGACATTACCGATCGCAAACGGATCGAGCAGGATCTCGTGGTTGCGAAGGAACAGGCCGAAGCTGCCAATCGGGCCAAGGGCGACTTCCTGGCCAATATGAGCCATGAGATTCGCACGCCCATGAACGGTGTCATCGGAATGACCGGACTTCTGCTCGACACGGAATTGAGCGCGGAACAGCGACACTGCGCCGAGGCCATTCGCTCCAGCGGCGAGTCGCTGCTCGGACTGATCAACGACATTCTCGACTTCTCCAAGATCGAGGCCGGCAA
>CAIPEB010000082.1 GCA_903863885.1 uncultured Planctomycetaceae bacterium
CTACCGGCTGCTGACTACCGGCTGCTGACTACCGGCTGCTGACTACCGGCTGCTGACTACCGACCACCGCGTTTTCATCCTGCGCGGTGAGGCCATTTCATTTCAGCTTCCGTCAGGCCCAATGATCCAATGAGGTCCCGTGAGTCGGGAATGTCGTAACGGTTATACCATCTCGGTTTCGCCTCGTCGTCCCGAGGCGCGTTATGCCTTGGTTCCCACGGGTTCGTCCGCAGTTATAATTGGGGACTGGCAGGGGCTTCTGCCATGGAACCGTATTCATGCGGCGACTTTACACTCGCATCAATCCTGTGGTTGCACCCCGTAGGGGCGTGCGGCGGCTTCCGAGTTGCATTCCAGCGCGTGGGCAGTGAGCATGGGCATTCGATTCTACTGCCCCAACGGGCACCGTCTTCACGTCAAAGCGTTTCAGGCTGGGAAAAAAGGCATTTGTCCGCACTGTGATGCGAGGTTCCGCATTCCCCAGGAAAGCGAGATCCCGCAGGGCGCTCCGCGCGTGCGGTCCGAAGTTCAGCCGTCGCTGCCGAATGCTTCAGCGGCAGTATTGCAGGGCCGGGCCGGCGCTGCGGGTTCGGAACCTCCAACCGCCATGTTTGAAGCGCCCGAGCTGGAGCAGGCCAATGCGTCGGATCAACTGCTGGGCATCTTTGCCGAGTCGTCCGACGCGGTCTGGTACGTCCGGCCGCCCTCGGGCGGCGAGTACGGTCCGGCGCGCGGAGAGGTCATGCAGAAGTGGCTCGCCGAAGGCCGCGTGAGCGCCGACACGCTGGTGTGGCGCGAAGGCTGGCCCGAATGGCGGCTGGCGGGGCCCTTGTTTCCCAACCTCCCCTCGGAGAGCGGGCAGGCCGAGTCTGAAATCGCCACGGAGCCCGAACCGACGAAGGCGGCTCTGCCGGAGATCGTCGTAGCGTCCGAGGCCGACCTTCGCCGTTCAACTCGTTCGATCGCCGCTCGTCGCCCGAATACGCCGGCTCGCTCGAAACCCGTCTACGTAATCGCCGTGCTGGTCGTCATGGCGCTCGGCTTGCTCGTGACGCTCGGCGTGGTGCTGTGGAAGAAATGAGCTGGCGTGCATTTCCTTTCTGCCTGCGTTGCCAAGCGGCTTTCGTTCAGGGACAATCGGCACGGCACTGCGTGCTCTCCCTGCGCAAACTGGTTTGGATCGATAGGAGAACGGTCGCATGTCCGGTTTTGTCTCCCATTTCACTGTGCTGGATGGCGGCATCGTGGGATTCTACCTGCTGGCCACGATGGTCGCGGGAATCATGGTGCGCAAGTATGTCGGCGGCGTAGAGGATTTTCTCGTTGCCGGCCGCGAGATGAACGTCTACCTGGGCATCGCTTCGCTGGCGGCCACCGAGTTCGGCATCGTCACCTGCATGTATTCGTCGCAGGCAGGATACAAGTACGGCTTTGCCGGCGCGTTTCCCGGCATCGTCAACTTCCTGGCCATGCTGGTCGTGGGCTGGACCGGGTTCTGCGTCAAACCGCTGCGCGATTCCAACGTCATCACCATCCCGGAATTGCTCGACAAGCGATTCGGGCCCCGCGTGCGATGGGCCACGGGCGTGGTCATCGTGCTGGGCGGTCTGCTGAACATGGGGGTGTTCCTGCGAGTCGGCGGACAGTTCTTGATCTCGGTCACCGGACTCGAGGCGATCAACCTGGGGACCGGTGTGCTGGAACATTACAAGCTGGAAATCATGATGACGGTGCTGCTCGTTGGCGTCGCCACCTACACCGTGCTCGGCGGAATGTTGTCCGTGCTGGTGACCGATTTCCTCCAGTTCGTCGTGATGAGCGCGGGACTTTTGATCGTGACCGTGATGATCCTGTGGCAGATCGGCTGGACCAAACTCGTCGGCACGGTGGACGAGCACTTCGGCGCTGCGGGGTTCAATCCGCTTCTTAATCCAAAACTCGGCTGGGACTTCGTCGTATTCAATATGTTCCTGAATACGGCCTCCGTGCTTACCTGGCAGACCGCGATTGCGCGAGTTCTGGCGGCCAAGGACACCGATACGGGACGCAATGTCTACACCCGCACGAGCTTTTTCTTCTTGTGCCGCTGGATAATCCCGGTGCTGTGGGGCATCGCGGCGCTCTCGATGTTCCCCGGACTCACCGGCCCGGAGGAGACGCTGCAGGCCATGCCGCGATTCCTGAGCACCTTCCTTCCGATGGGCATTATGGGGATCCTGGTCGCTGCCATGCTCGCCGCCGACATGTCCACGGACTCGTCGTACATGCTCACCTGGGGCGGCGTCATCTACAACGATGTGCTGGCCCCCTTCCGCCGCGGCCAGCGCTGGTCCGAACGCAAGGGCTTGTTCTGGAACCGGTCGATTGTGGCGATGATCGGAGTGTTTCTCCTGTTTTACGGCCTTTGGTATCCGCTCAAGGGAGACCTGTGGAGCTACCTGGCCGTCACGGGTTCAATTTATCTGGCCAGCATTTCAACGCTGCTGATCGCGTGCTGTTACTGGTCTCGTGCCAACAATTGGGGAGCGACGGCCGCCATCTGCGTGGGTGCCCTCATTCCGGTGTCTTTCCTCGTGGCGGAACAGTTGCCGCTGACGAAGGATCTGGCCAAGTCGATCGGCCCCAATTACGCCGGAATTGCCGCTTACCTGTTCACCGGACTGGCCATGGTTGTCGGCTCGTTGCTTAAGCCCCAATCGGCTCCGCAGCAAGAGGAATCACTGCCATGCTGAAGCACTGGTTCTGGTTTTCCGCCACGATGCTTGTCGTAATCTGGTACAGTTCAATCACGATCTATGTGGCCATCCGGGGTGCCGCCGACATCAAGCATATGCTGCGAAACCTCGCGCAAGGTCAAGAGCGCAAACGCGAACAGAACGGCTCAACGCCGTCGTGACCGAAGCCCGCGATCCGAACGCGGACAGAGTCGCGCAGAGTTCCTGCGCAAATGGTCCGAGATTCACTTCTCTGATGCATGAGTTGGCCGGCCGCCGCGACGAGTCGCGGTCAGCGTTTGGTCAGCCATCCGTTCTGATTGAGCCAGTCGGCGCAGCGCTCGGGCCACTTCGAGCAGGCGTGTTTTGAGGGCCGCAGGCCGAATCCGTGTCCGCCCGAGCCGTAGACGTGCAATTCCGCGGGCACCTTGGCTTCGCGCAGCTTCATGTAGAGACAGATGCTGTTCAGCGGCGATACTCCGTCGTCGCCGGCATGCACAAAGAACATGGGCGGCGATGCGCCGGTCACCTCGATGTACGGTTGCAGCGAATGGCCGTCCTTCGCGACCAGGTACGCGGGGTAGACGAGCACCGCCATGTTCGGACGGTGCGGGATCTTGTCCGTGTCGTCGATCGATGAGTATTTCCGCTGGCTGAACAGGGCCGTCAGGGCGGCCGTTTCACCTCCGGCCGAAAACCCGAGAATGCCGATGCGGTCCGGCGCGATTTGCCACTCCGCCGATTTGCTTCGCACCACGCTGACGCTTCGCTGCGCATCCTGGACCGCGGCTCGCCATCGCTGGTTTTCATCGCGTGCCGGGACACGGTACTTCAGTACGATCGCGGTCACTCCGAGCGTATTCAGCCACTGCGCGACCTCGGTGCCTTCCTTGTCCCAGGCGAGAATGCGATGGCCGCCGCCCGGGCAGATGATGAATGCGGAACCGGTCTGCTTTTCGGGAGCCGGACGGAACACGCTGAGCGTCGGCTTCGTCACATTGGTGATGCGAAGTGTCGGAGCGCTGTCTTTGGGGTTCGCCGGCATCGCATGCTCCTCGCCGATTCCCGCAGGTTCGTCCGGCGGTTGATCGGGCCACACCGCGAGCACTTCAGGTTCCGCGGCTGTCAGTTGCCGGCCGGGCGTTGCGAGCGTGACAGAATAAATACCGGCCAGCACAATCAGTATTCGATTCAGCATCCGGGTATCTCCGCAGTGTTACTTATTGCCTGGACCGAGAGAGATGGCGTTTTGTACGAACAAGTCCCGAGGAAGGCGAACATCCGTCCGGCATCGCATCTTCATCCTGCGGGGTAAAGCCCCGTCATGACAAATCCGCAGAGCCCTATCGTCGAGCCGCTGGAATTATAAGCGAATGGCCGCGTTGGCTCAGCGTCCGCACGTCAGACCGCGCCGAGCGCGCGAGTGTGTCGGCTCGCCCGCATCGACTTCGCACTCTTGACGCGTGCGATCCGCGCTGCGAAAGATGTTGACTCCCTGCCGTCGAGAAAGGAAGTGGATGATGCAAAAACTTCGCGTGACTTCGGTGTCGATTCAGCAGTTGGCAATTGCGGCGATCGGGTTGGTACTGCTCTTCAGCGGAGAACGAGTTGCCGCATCGCGCGAGCTCGAGCCTGCGGAACGGGCTCAGGTTGATGCGGCACTGCCGCAGCGAGCCCCGGCGTCGCCGCAGAAGGCCCGCAAACTTCTCGTCTTCGACCTCAACGTCAACTACGGCGGCCACGGGTCGATTCCGTTTGCGAATTACGCCTTCGAGCAGATGGGGCAGCGCACCGGCGCTTACACCACGGTGGTCAGCCGCGATCCTTCGGTGTTCGCACGTGAATCGCTGCGGCAGTTCGACGCGGTTTTCCTGAACAACAACGTCGGCAATCTGTTTGAGGACCGCGTTTTGCGGCAGAATCTCGCGGACTTCGTGAGTGGCGGCGGAGGACTGCTGGGAGTGCACGGCACAAGCGTGGCATTCACCAAATGGCCGGGGGGCGCCGAGGACTGGCCGGAGTTCGGCGTGATGCTCGGTGCCCGCGGAGCGAATCATCGTGCAGCGAACGAGCGGGTCTTCATCCGGCTGGAAGATCCCCGGCATCCGCTCGTGGCGGCGTTTGATAGTCCCGGCTTCGAGTACCAGGATGAGTTCTTCCGCTACGGCGATCCCTATTCGCGCAACCGTGTCCGCGTGCTGTTGAGCATCGACACGGTCAAGACCGACCTGACACAGGGGGTTCCCCCCGGCCATGTCGAGCGTCAGGACAACGACTACGCACTGGCCTGGGTGCGCAGCTACGGGCGCGGCCGGGTCTTCTATTGCACGATTGCCCACAACCCGTCCGTATTCTGCGACGCGCGAATGCTGCAGTTCTATCTGGCGGGCATTCAATTCGCGCTCGGTGATCTGCCGGCTCCGACCGTGCCCAGCGGAAAGTTGAACGCGGCAACACGCGCCCAGGAGACCCTCGGCTGGCGGCTCGGAATGGACCCTCGCGAGGCGCCGTCTCAAACGCTGTACCAATCGATCGAATCCGCGTCGAATTCCGGCCTGCTGTTCGTCGGGGGCTGGAGTTCACAGAAGGTAAGTTCAGAACTCGCCAAGGATTTCACCGCGGCTCTCGGCGACGATGAACTGACGCAAATCCGCCTGAAACTCGACAGCGCCGCCGTGCGGTTGCTGACCTACCATGTGCCGGAATTGCCGGGCGATGCGGCGGAATGCCGGCGTCTCTTTGAGTTCGCCCGGAAAATGGGGATTGAAACGCTGGTCGTGGACACTGTTCCAGCCGCATTGGATGCGGCGGAAAATCTCTGCGACGAATTCGACACGCGGTTGGCCATCCCCGGCGTTTCGGGGGGCGCGGGCGCGCAGAGCATACGGCCCGCACTCGAATCGTGCCGCGACCGGAGCACCCGCATCGGTATCTCGGGTGACGCCGGCGTGTGGTTGAAATCGGGCATCGATCCGGTTGAAGCGGTACGACTGGCGGGGGCGCGACTTTTCCGTCTCGACCTGACCGGCCTCGAGATTGGCTCGCCCGAACCTCGGGACGGCGATCTCGCCGCGCAGCTTCTGCAGGAAATCCACCGACTTGGCGTGCGGCCGACTCTGTTCGCAGTCGACGACCCGGCCAGATCGTCCACGGTGATTCCGACCGTCGTGCCGTATTTCAATCAGCTGACGATGAAGCTGGCCGGCGGGAAATAAACCGCAGGCGGCGATTGCGATCGTGGCGGAATGTGCAGATGGAATCGATTGAGGACAAGACATGAATACGCCATCCATCCATTGCCGCATTTTCGCCACATCGCTGGTTCTGCTGCTGTCGGTCATGACTGTAAACGCGAACGCGGGCGAGTCTGAGTTCGGGCCGCCCATGCCGGGCACCGGGCAGATTGAATGGCCGGAAGCAGACTTGTCGTCACGCATGATGGAGGGGGCTCATCGCTTTGTGGAGCGGAAAATCGCCGAGGCGGGACGCGACCGCGCCAAGTATTGGAAGTACGACACATCCTCCCGAGAAGCCTACGAACAGTCGCTCGAAGCGAACCGAGAACGCCTGAAGCAGATCATCGGAGCGGTCGATAACCGTGCGGCGCCGCGAATGGAACGGTTCGGCGATGACGCGGCCCCTGCCCTTGTCGCGCAGACGGGCAAGTATCGCATCTTACAGGTTCGCTGGCCGGTGTTGCCGGGGGTCGATGCCGAAGGCCTGCTCGTCGAACCGAGCGGAACCGCGATCGCGCACGTGGTCGTGCTGCCCGATGCGGACCAGACGCCCGAGCAACTGCTGGGGTTAGAACCTGGTCTGGAATCCGAGCGTCAATTCGCGCGGCGCCTGGCCGAAGCAGGAATCGAACTTGTCATTCCGGTGCTGGTTTCGCGGCGTCCTCTCGAAACCGATGATCCTCAACTGAAGAACTCGGCGCAGAGCAACCGCGAATGGATCTACCGGCAGGCCTTTCACATGGGCCGCCACATCATCGGCTATGAGGTGCAGAAGGTCTCGGCGGCCGTCGATTGGTTCCGCGCCCGGCACGGGGAAGACGCAAGAATCGGCGTCGTCGGATCTGCCGAAGGCGGCCTGATCGCATTCTACGCGGCTGCAATTGACCGCCGCATCGATGCGGCGCTCGTGAGCGGGTACTTCGCGTCGAGGGAACGAGTCTGGGCGGAGCCGATCTATCGAAACGTGTGGAGTCTCCTGCAGAAATTCGGCGATGCGGAGATCGCGTCTCTCGTTCTTCCCCGCCACCTCGTGATCGAACACAGCGAAGTGCCGGAGGTCGCCGGCCAGAAGGGCGATTGGAAGACGCCGGATCCGGGCGATGTGAAATCCGAGTTCGCGCGCATCGTGCAGGTTGCGGCGTTTCCCGCGCCGTCGCTTATCACCGGCGCGGGCGGCGCGGCCGCATCGGCCGGTTCGCCGGAATCGTTGCGGGATTTCGTAAAGCGACTCTGCGGTGAACGGCCGCTGGAACTTTCGCAGGAGATTCCCGGCGACTCGCGCCGGGCCTTTGATACTGCGGCGCGTCAACGGCGCACGCTGCGGCAACTCGAGGAAAACGTGCAACGCCTCGTCCGCGATTCGGAGCAGATTCGCAATCGGTTCTTCCTGCTCGCGGCGATGCCTGAACTGGCGGAGCAGCGTTGGACGACGCAGAAGAACCTCGGGGTGCACCCGGCGGATGAATTCTCGCGGGCAGCCCGATCCTATCGCGAGCGATTTCACCGCGAGGCCATGGGCCGGTTTGACGAGGCGGTGCTGCCCGCGTCTCCCCGCAGTCGCAAGATCCTCGAAAACGAAAAGTGGACCGCATACGATGTGGTGCTGGATGTATGGCCCGAGGTGTTTGCGTGGGGAGTGCTCGTCGTTCCGAAGGGAATTCCCGAAGGCCAGCGGAGGCCCGTTGTTGTCTGTCAGCACGGGCGCGATGGCGTGCCGCGCGACACGATCGACGTCGAGTCGTCGGCCTACAACCATTTCGCGGCAAGGCTCGCCGAGCAGGGATTTGTCACCTTTGCGCCGCACAATCTCTACCGGGGCGAGGATCGGTATCGCTGGCTTTGCCGCAAGGCGAACACGGTTCAGGCGACGCTCTTTTCCTTCATCATTGCCCAGCACGATCAAATCCTCCGGTGGCTGGACACGCTGCCGTTCGTCGATGGAAACCGCATTGCCTTTTACGGGTTGAGCTACGGCGGAGAAACGGCCGTGCGGGTTCCGACGATCCTGGAAAAGTACTGTCTTTCGATCTGCTCGGGCGACTTCAATCAGTGGACGACCAAGGTCGCGGCCACGGACCAGCCATTCAGTTTCATGCGCACGATCGAGTGGGAGATGCCGTACTGGAACCTCGGCCAGACTTTTGACTACGCCGAAATGGCCTATTTGATGGTCCCGCGGCCGTTCATGGTCGAACGCGGTCACCTCGATCTGGTGGGCCGCGATCCGTGGGTAGCGCACGAATACGCGAAGGTCGCATGGCTCTATGCGCAGCTTGGAATCGCGGACCGTACGAGAATCGAGTATTTCCAGGGGGGGCACAGCATTCGGGGTGAAGGCACCTTTGAGTTCTTGCACCGACACCTGGAGTGGCCGAAACCCGATGCCGCCGCCGCTCCGTCGTCCCCTTGAGAGCGAAGAGGCGTTTCCGCCGATGCGGTCGCCCATGACCTGGCCTGACCCCCCATTGAATGGTTGCTTCTCCTCCATCACAAACAACGCTGATTTGTCAGGCAGTGCGCGCCGCCGGGTGAATTGGATACGCCGACCCGGCGTGCAACGCAGGATATCGGAGCAGCGGACATGTGCGGCATAGCCGGTTTTCTCGACCAGCGGGCGACGATCGCGCCGGAAAGGCTCGACTCGCTGGCTCGCGGCATGGCCGTGAAGTTGACGCATCGAGGCCCCGACGACGACGGTGTCTGGACGGATGCCCGCGACGGGATCGCGCTGGCGCATCGGCGGTTGTCGATTCTCGACCTGTCCCCCGCGGGCCACCAACCGATGGTCTCCGCCGACGGTCGCTACGTGCTCGCGTTCAACGGCGAGATCTTCAATCATTCCAGCCTGCGGGCAGAGCTGGCCGACAAGCACATCCGCTACCGAGGGCACTCGGATACGGAAGCACTTCTGGAAGCTATTGCCCGTTTTGGCATCGAGCAGGCGGTTCAGCGGTCGATCGGCATGTTTGCGCTGGCTGTCTGGGACCGCGCCGAAAGAACGCTCACGCTTGGCCGCGATCGCCTCGGCATCAAGCCTCTGTATTACGGAACCTCGGGCAGGACGTTGCTGTTTGCGTCGGAATTGAAAGCGGTCCGGGCGCATCCGGCCTTCGATGCGCCGATCGATCGCAACGCACTGGCGCTATTCACGCAGCATGGATATATCCCCGGTCCGCTGACGATTTATCGCGGATTCCGGAAGCTGCCGCCGGGGACCCTGTTGACGATCAAGACCGGCGCCGATCTTGCGGCCGTGAGGCCTGCGCCGTACTGGAGTTTGCGGGAAATCGCCGAGCGAGGCCGGCGATATCCGCTGCGGCACGGATCAGCAGAGCTTGTTGAGGAACTCAACAGTCTGTTGAGCGAAGCAGTCCGGATGCGCATGGAAGCCGATGTTCCGCTCGGGGCCTTTCTGTCGGGCGGCATCGACTCGACCCTCGTGGTTGCCCTCATGCAGGCCCAAAGCAGCACGCCGGTGCGGACATTCACGATTGGATTTGAAGAGACCGGATACGACGAAGCCCCGTACGCCCGGCAGATAGCCCGCCACTTGGGGACGGAGCACGTTGAATGTTACGTGGCTGCGCAAGATGCCCAGGCGGTGATCCCCGCGTTGCCCGACATCTATGACGAACCGTTTGCCGACTCCTCGCAGATACCGACCGTCCTGGTTTCGCGGATCACGCGGCAGCACGTTACCGTGAGCCTGTCGGGCGATGGCGGAGATGAGTTGTTTGCGGGCTACTCGCGTTACGCATTCAGCCGGTCGTTTTGGCGCCGCTTCGGATGGCTGCCCGGGCCGGTGCGGTCGGCGGCGGCGAAACTGATCCGCTCGGGCGTTCCGGCGCAGGCCGGCGGCTACCTGCCTCGCAAGCTCAGGACGCTGGCCACGCTGCTAGAGCGGCGCACGCCCGGCGCGATGTACGCTCTGCTCAACACGCACTGGAAATCTCCCGAAGAACTGGTGCCGGGAGCCGAGCTTCCGCCGACACTGCATGACCGTGAAGACGGTTGGCCGCAGTTGGCCTCCTTCACGGAATCCATGATGTACGTGGATACGATGAGTTATCTTCCCGACGATATCCTGACGAAAGTCGATCGTGCGAGCATGTCGGTGGGGCTCGAGGCGCGCGTGCCGCTGCTGGATCATCGCGTCGTTGAAACTGCCTGGAAGCTGCCGCTTGAAATGAAAGTCCGTGACGGCCAGAGCAAGTGGATTCTGCGGCGCGTGCTTGATCGGTATGTGCCGCGAGAGTTGGTGGAGCGTCCGAAGGTCGGCTTTGGAGTGCCGATCGATTCGTGGCTCCGCGGCCCGCTTCGACAATGGGCCGACGATCTGCTCTCGCCCGGCCGGTTGAAACGCGACGGGTACTTTTCTCCGTCGCTGGTCCAGGAGAAATGGCAGGAGCATCTTTCGCGGCGAACCGACTGGCATTATTACCTGTGGGACATTCTCATGTTTCAGGCTTGGCTGGATCGTCATCACGGCTGAGTGGCGATCATGGACGGCCGCAGTAGCAGAGTCGCCGTGGCGCCATCGCACCGGCGTGTGCCCGGTCAGCCCTTCCATTCCGCGGCATCTCGAAACGCGTTCTCGTAGGCCGACAGTCCGATTTCGGCGCCGTAGTGTTGTTCAACGTGTAGCCGAGCGGCTTGAGTTCTGGCTCGCCAGGGGGCAGGGTTGTCGATCGCGCTTTGAATCGCTTCGGCCAGAGCGGCTGGATCGGCCGGGGGAACGAGGCCGCCGAATTGTCCGCCGCGGAGCATCTCGTACGGGCCGCTCGGGCAGTCGGTTGCCAGCACGGGAGTGCCGCAGGCCATGGCTTCAGCCAGCGCATTGGGCATGCCCTCGTAAAGCGACGGAAGGCAGAACAGGTCGGCGTGTTTGATGTAAGGGAGCGGATTGGCCTGGTATCCGACCAGGAACACTCTCTGCTCCAGCCGAAGCCTGCGAATCGTCTCGTCGAGCTGCCCGGCAAGCGGACCGTCGCCGAGGATCCACAATCGGAGCGAGTCGGCCGTTCCGCGCGAGATCAGGCGACCGGCTGCCTCGACGAGAATCTGCGTTCCTTTCTCCGCCTGGAGCCTCCCCGCGGAAACCACGTGAAAGCAGCCGTCCTGCATGGGTGGAGCGTAAGCGTCTGCCATTGCATCGATGCGCCGCAGATCGAACAGGTTGCCGATGGTGATCACTTGATCGGCGGGCAACCGGTAGTAGCGCAGCACGGCTTCGCGAACTCCTTCGGAAACAGCCACTACGCGAGCAGCACGGCGGTAGGCCATCCGCAGGAAGTACCTCTTCAGCCACAGGTATCCGCGGGCTCCGGCCGGCAGATCCCGCGTCGGGTCGCTGCTTACGACGCTGATGCGCGGCGTGCGACGAAACCGGCACGCCAGCGCGCCGAGCATCGTCATGTGGAAGTTGCGGTCACACAGCACGTCCACCTGTTCGCTGGCAAGGACCGAGGCAAGATCTCGCGCCTGGCGGTAGAGAATCCGTCCGGGAAACCGCAGCCGGGGGTTTTCGAAGCGATCCCAGTAGGAACAGCGAACCACGTCGCCGGGCAGTTGCTCCTGCAAGCCGCCCTTTCCGTACACGGTGTACAGCAGCGGCTGGAATGAAGCGCGATCGAGACCTCGCAGGATTTCGAGCGTCTGCCGCTCGCTGCCTCCTGCGTCGAGCGAACCGAGTAAGAACATCACGCGGATTGGTGCAGGCACGTGAAGGTCCGCCAGCAGGAGCGAAATGAAATCCTGGATGTCTCACAGTCCGCCGTCAGGCCGGACCGAACGATACCATGCCTTCCAATATTCCTGCAATTGGCGCATTTGTTCCGCGGTCGCGTTCTCGGGAATTCCGGGAGTCGAGAGCCTGCGGCTGGTGAACCGCAACCCGTCCAGAGCTGCGTGCGAGACATTCGTGTCGGGATCGCTCAACGCATAGATCAGCGCCGGCACGTTGCCGAAATCGCGGGCCGTCGAGAGCGTCTTGACGGCGCTCAGACGCACCTTGTAGTTCTTGTGGTGTACAAGCCGCCGCAGATGCTCCAATTGCTGGGATCGCTTCTGGGGATCGGGATCAAGCACCAGTTGGTCGGCCAGCGTTTCCGGATCGAGATCGTCCTTTTGCTCCTCGAGCAGCTTCAGCATGCCGTCGACGTTCTCGACCATTTCCGGATTGAGGATCTGCCCGTCCGCAATGCGGACCGTGGACAGATCTTTCGGCAGTCCCTTGCCGCTGCGCATCACGCCCTCGAGCATGACCTTGTTGATCGTCTTCTTGCTGCTGCGAGTGAGGAAGAGAATGGCGAACGACGTGTCGATCGGTTCGTTGGTATTCGCCGTCGTTGCAATCGGCGATCTCCATGCGCCGTTGGGCTGCTGAGTCCGGCGCAGGAAATCCACGCCCTGGTTGTACCATGCCGGTTCTGCATTGTTCTGGCGGAGGACCAACTCCTGGAAGGCCTTGTATCGCTCGAAGCCGTACATGTAATAGTGCGTCCAGATCGGCGCGTCGAACCGGAGATTCGCGGCAAACCACGCATCGGCAAGCCGCATCGAGTTCTGCAGCGCGGCGCGGCTGACCTTGTCCGACTTCAGCGTGACCCCTTTATGCTGCTTCTGATCGTCAACGACCTGCACGGCGGACGGAAGCTGACCGTCCCCCGGAGACGCGCCGGAAGCGAATCCGAACAGGTGGTAGCAAAGATAAGCCATGCCGGCTCCCGCCGCGGTCATCGAGTGCGACACCTGGATGTGTTGCTGGTCGAAAACGGGAGTCGGATTGGTCTGTTCATTGTAGGGAGCCCGATAGGCCCAGCCGCCGTCGGGATGTTGCATGCCGATCACCCACCCCGCGCACCGCTCCACGGCATCGACGGGAATGTCGAAGCCATTCTGAGCCGCGACCCAGAGGCAGAGCAGGCAGTACTGGGTCTGCGAGGTGTCGTCGTATTTGAACGGCGCATAGCTCCAGCATCCGTTCGGCCGTTGCCGCTGCAGGAATCCGGAGATGATCAGATTGATGTCGTCGTGGTACTTATTCGGATCCACGTCGCACATCAATATGCAGCAAACGGCCGCGGAATAGCAGTCCGATCCGAGGCCGTTGGTGGTCGAATTGCGGGCCAAGGCCTGGGCGCTTGCCAGCGACTGCTGCACGCGGGGGTGGCTCGCGTCGAAACCTGCTTTGAACAGAGCCAGTCCGATCAGCGCATCCTCGCCTGCGCCGTGCATGATGACATTCGGCTTGAGCAGAAAGTCCACGCCCTGTTTGATCATCTGCTGCACTTCGGGGCTGTCGGGCGTAACTGCCCTGGCCGCCGATTGCAGGAGCATCGCCAGCAGAGTCACGGCCAGCAAGCCGGGTGTGAGTCTCCTGAAGCCCAACATGGTCTGAACACCCCGCAAGAAAAGTCGTCTCTCCATACCGCGACCTCACGCTAACACCGCCCCATCGGACTGTCAACCAACTGACGGCCTGCCCATCGAAACGTACGGTTTTCAGGCTCCACGGAGATGCCGCAAGTAGTCCCACAATCGCAGGGCCATTTCGTCTTTCAACAGAAACAGTGCGAGAAAGTATGCGCCGGCCCCGGCAACTGCCCCGACAAATGAACTCAGCGGAATCCCGGAGAAGACAACCGGGGCGGCGAGCAGCACGGCGGCCAGGGATGCGAGCAGCGACCGCGCGCACGCCCGGGCCACGCCCTGCAGCAGCAAGCCGCCGAGTCGCTTCCAGATCAGCCACCCCATGAGTGCCAGATTGAGGAGGTAGTACAGCGATGTGGCCAGCGCGATCGCGGCGACTCCCATCGACGGGACGAGGGTGAGTTTCAATCCGAGACCGAGCGTGAATCCGATGCAGCCGATCACGGTGGGAGTGCGGGTGTCGGAGAGCGAATAGAAGATCTTCGCGGCGACATCCCCGAAGGCTCCGCCGACGATCATGCCGAGATACAGCAGCAGCAGCAGCGACACCGTGTGCGTATCGGTTGCTGTGAACCTCCCCCGCTCGAACAGGTCGCGGATGACAGGGGTCGAGTAGCAGCCCAGGCCCACGATGATCGGAACGATGATCGCGATCATGCACCGGATTGCGTGGGCGACTTCCCTGGCCAATCCCTCGGTGCTCGCTGCCGCCTGCTGTTGCGCGAAGCTCGGAAATGCCACGACGGACAGGCCGCTGGAACTGACCATCAGCAGCGCCGTGACAAGCCGCGACGCGTAACCCAGGTGCGCCACGCTGCCGGTGGGCAGGAACGAGGCGAGATACCGATCGATCAGCGGATCGAGCCGATAGTACGCAGCCCCCAGTATCAACGGCGCGCACAACCGCAAGAACTGGTACGTGTCGCTCCCGGGCCGTAATCGCAGACGATAGTGGCGCAGCGGCCAGGAGAGTTGCAGAAGTGCAACCACGGCCGAGCCGGCAACTACGGCCCAGGCCACCGTGAGCATGCTCCGGCTGGGCAGGCAGGCGACGATCAGGAGCGTTGTCAGGATGCCGACGACGGGCGACAGAGCGGGCGTGATGAATCGCCGGTGGCTGTGATGCACGGCCTGCGAGTAGGCGATCAGGGAGTTGGTCACGATCAGGCATGCAAGGACGCGAACCAGTTCGGCGGTCAGCGCGGCCTGCTGGCCGGCGTACCCGGGAAACAGCAGCCTGACCAGCGGATTGGCGAATACCGCCAGGATCATAGCCGCGAATCCGGTCGTGACTCCCAGCAGGGTCAACAGGTTGTTGGCCGAGGACCACGCGCTGTCGAGGTCCTGCTCAACCAGCTTTCGGCTCAGCACGGGTACCAATGCATAGCCGAGCGAGTTGAAGAAGACGCTGGAGATAAATGTGGGCAGCGAAATCGCAGCGACGAACGCGTCCATCTCGGCGCCCGCGCCGAAATACCTGGCAAGGAGTGTCTGAAAGGCAAATTGGACGACCAGTTGTGCGAACGAGAGCAGGTTGACCCATCCCGCCGAACGAAGCGATGCGCGGTGATCGGACATTTTCCAGCTGTCCAAGTCGTTGGTACGGGACAAAAGAACGGTCTGCGGGCAGGAAACCTCACAGCACGCCGCTCCGGTGGGCGGGCCGCCGGGATGTGTCGCGGTTTCACGACGGATCATAATCCCGCTCCAGCCCGACGGATAGCCACGATGCGGGCCTTCTTCGGCGTGGAAGCGGCGGATTGCAGCCGGCCAGCTTCGGCCGCGTATGCCGGCCTACGCCTGGCCCGAGCCGGCCTGCGACGAATTCCTTGCTTGCCGAACAACACACCGCTAAGATCACGGTTAGTACGGAGGGATTTTCAGGGGCCAACTCTTCGTAGCCAACTCATCACAGCGCTCGTCGGTCGAACGACCCGCAGAAGGCCGCGATTCCAAACACGTCAAGGTGCGGACATAGCGGCCGCCGGCATGGGTCGCGTTGTTGTCCACCCGACTTGCGCCGCACAGGAGAACGAGCCATGCCGCGCTCCGGTTCAGTCCTGCCTTTCATCGTCGCATTGTTGATTGCTCCGTCTTTCTTCTTCTTGCCGGACCGAATGGCCGTCGGCGTGGAAAAGAAGGTTGCGGACGATTCCGCCCAGGTCCTCGTCCAGGAGGCCCTGCACCGCGAAATCTACGGACTGGACAAGGAGCGGGACAATCTGCTGGGTCGCGCCGTGGATCTCGAGCCTGCGTATGCGCCGGCGCGGTGGCATCAAGGCATGGTGAAGTACCGCGGACAGTGGATGATGGTCGACGATGTCGCGCAGTTCGCGCCTCGGGACCACAAGCTGACATCTTATAACGATGCGCGATCGCGGCAGCCGGACAACCTCGAGGGAAACCTCCGCATGGCGAACTGGTGCCGTCAGCAGCAGTTGACCGATCAGGAGCGCGCCCATCTGCTGCGAGTGCTGGATCTGTCGCCTGACAATGCCGAGGTCCGCGCTCGACTGGGCTTCCGCCAGCTGGAAGGCGAGTGGATCGACGAGGAGACGGCTCGCGGAGCACAGGAGCGGCAGCGCGCCATCCAGCTCGCCTTGCGAAAATGGACTCCCCGCATGGAGCAGCTGCGGGACCAACTCGCGGATCGCAGCCTGAAGGAACGGCAGGTGGCGGCGAAAGCCATCCGCACGATCGATGATCCCACCGCGATTCCCGCGCTGGAGGCTGTGCTGGTTCGCCACAACCGCGAAGCGGCTGGATTGGTTGTGGAATCGCTGCATGGTATGCGGGATCAGGAGGCCGTCAATCTCCTCGCGACCATGGCGGTGACGTCGGAATGGGCCGAAGTCCGCAGTGCCGCCGCCCGGGAACTGGGGGAGCGGCCGCAGGAAGGCTACGTGCCGCAAATGCTCGATGCGATGTATACGCCGGTGGTAACTCGCACCGAAGTGGTTCCCGTGCAGACCGGCGGGCTGATGTACCGCCATCAGTTCGAGCGCGAGGGCAAGGACGAACGTCAGGTCTTGCTGCTCGACACCGAATATCGGCGCATCGCATTGCCGGGCGGCAACCGCCGCGAAACCCAGGCGCGGGCCTGGTTCGATTCGGTTGCCACGGCCGTCTCCCGCGAACTATCGGTGACCGAACAGAATGCGGCAACCGAGTTGCTCAACACTCGCATCTCCGACGCGCTGGTGACAGCCACAGGCCAGCAATTGCCGCCCGTTCCGCAGAAGTGGTGGGATTGGTGGAATCAGCAGAACTCCGTCGCGATGCAGGGCTCGAAACAAACGCGAACGACACAGCGGGTTGCGCAATTCGCCGTTCCGGACCAGGGCGACCTTTCAGATTCGGGCGGCAGCTCGCAGGGCGGTCGCTCGGTCCTGCCGCAGCGAGTGGAGTGCTTTGCGGCCGGAACGCCGGTCTGCACAGCCGCCGGAATGGTCGCGATCGAGAAGCTGCGTGTCGGTGATATGGTGCTCGCCCAGAACATCGAGACGGGTGAACTCGCATTCAAGCCGATCACTCGCACCACCGTGCGTCCCGAAGAGCCGCTCGTCGAGTTCCGGGTCGATCGCGATTCGTTCCGGACAACCGAGGGCCACTTGATGTGGGTCTCCGGCCAGGGCTGGGTGAAAGCCAAGCAACTGCGGTCGGGGATGCAGGCCCACACGCTGACTGGAGGAACGGCAATCGATCGCAGCGATTCTGAAGTGGGTAAGGCGGAAACCTACAACCTGTCGGTTGCGGATTTCCACACCTATTTCGTCGGCGAGTGCCGGGTTCTGTCGCACGACGTCACGGACCAGTTGCCCACACTGAAAGTTGTGCCTGGCCTTAACGACCGCTGAATCGAGACGATTCCATCGGCCACGCAATCGCGGCATTTGCCGCGCGCTCGGAACCGGCGGCTGCGGACTGCCGACTAAGGGCACTCATCGGATTCAAGCGGTACGTTCGCGTTCGCCGAATAACTAGACGACCGGGAGCAGTACCCGCAGGGGGACGCTGCGCAGTGACGCGGTCAATGCGCACCATTCCGCATTTTCCGCGCAACCTGCAGTCAAGGAATTCGGGGCGTGCTCGCAAACGTGACGCATGCATGATGGATTCGGAAAAATTGCCCGCATCCGACGGCTCGCAGTATTGGTTCGAGTCGTCGCGCCCGCTGGTGAGCCTCGTCTTCGTAACGCCCATGATATTGGCGTATGAAGGGGGGCTCCTGCTGCTCGGCCCGCAACGCATGCGCAACGGCGCCGACGTCTGGCTCCGCTGGCTGCTCGAACAGCTCGGCCTCGGCCAGTATCTGTTCCTCCCCCTGTTGACCTGCCTGGGCCTGCTCGCCTGGCATCACCTCCGCCGGGAACCCTGGCATTTTGAATGGTCCGTGCTCTCCGGCATGTTCCTGGAATCCGCGACGCTTGGCATCGCGCTGCTCGCACTGGCCCATCTGCAAGGTGCGATCCTCGCGTCGCTGAGCAAAGGCGTGTTGTGCGCGAGTATCTCGGAACCGGGAAGTCTCGATCATGTCCTTTCATTTTTCGGGGCGGGAATCTACGAGGAACTGATGTTCCGACTCCTGTTGCTCCCCGTCGCCGCGCTCCTCTTCAAGGTGGCCGGAGCACGGGCCCGCACGAGCATGATCATGGCGATCATCGCAACCAGTCTTCTGTTTGCGGCCGCTCACTATCGCTGGGATATGACGCTGGGTTCCGCGCACTTGACCACCGCGCTGGGCGAGGCGTTCAATTGGGGCAGCTTTCTGTTTCGCTTTTCAGCGGGACTCTTCTTCAGCGCCGTGTTTCTCGAACGCGGCTTCGGCATCGCCGTCGGCGCTCATGCGCTCTACGATATCCTGCTGCTGCTCAGCTGAATTGCGACGGCCCTCGCGATGAACGCGGTGATGAGCGCGGCTCGGAATTCGACTTAAGCTAGCAGAGAACCTCGCTCGAGAGTGTCGCGCGAATTCCTGTCAAGTCCCGTTCGCAAAGGACTCGCGAAGCTCGCAAAGTGGCTTTGTTCCGCGCGGACAACACGCTTATAATGTGTCATCATTTTCTGGATTCATCGTCCGAATCAATCCGCACAGCAAGGAACCAGAGCGTGCTGTCCGTAAGACCGAAGGTCGCTGAATTGGCGTTTCAGTTGTACGGTCGCTCACTTCACCCGGAGTTATTCGAAGTCCACGGGACACGCTTGATCGAACGTGGCGGTTACACCGCGAAGATCGACATCACCAGCGCTGGACACATCGTGACGTGGCGGTACGGAGGGCTGACGCTCACCGAGGTCGCTGCATCCGCATGTCACCCGCTGCCCCAGAAACGCCGGCTGCTTTCGTACAAACTCAAAGGTGAACGGCACGATCGCGTGGAATGCCGCGGGGGCGTGATCTACCAGATGAGTTTTCAACTTGAGCCGGTTTCCCCCGAGGTCTTCTGGACGTTTCAGGAAGAACTCGCACACGACGGCGAGAAGCGGGGATTGCTGCACGTCTTCGA
>CAIPEB010000083.1 GCA_903863885.1 uncultured Planctomycetaceae bacterium
GTTCAGGGTTCATTGGTTTCTAGTTACCCCATGAAACCCCTGGAAAAGCCGATGGTTTTCGAGTTTTTTTGTGATTCAGCGAAGAAACTTCACAAGGCCTTCGCTGGTTCTAGGACTAATCGCCGCAAATGTGTGATTTGTCCTTGCTTCAGCGTAACAGTTACGAGCGTTGTGGCTAGTTGTGTTGCGCTGTCGCGCTGGGTGACTGACGCATCGCCACCCGCGGTGGTTGTTTTCCTCCCCGTCAAGGTGCTCGGCCGCGTGTTTCGCGGCAAACTGCTGGCGCTGCTTCGCCAGACGCACGACTCGGACGGGCTACGATGGACCGGCGGGTTGAGTCACCTGGCACAGCCGGGGGCCTTGGCCCGTTTTGACACCTCGTGCCTCAGGTGGACATCGCCTGTCTTCCGGTTGATATCCCGGGACTCCGCAGTCCGTCGCCGAGAATAGCCTGCACGATGTAACCCCCGTATCCCGTAGACCTTCGCCATCGACAGATGACGCGCTATGACCTGTTCATACGCTCAGTCCGTTCGTCCGAAAGCATTCCAGAGTGCTCTGGCGCGCTCCTCTCAACCCGGCGGAGTCTCAATCGCCCATTCGTGGTCCATTTTGAACGTCCGCTGACATCTTCACGCGCGGCGCCGGGGAGGTGCGAGCTACGATACGATGACACAGAGGGGGGGCAGTGTTGCTCGATTGGTTGCTGCGATTCAAAATGTTGACCTGTGGATGAAGAAGACATACACTCACATGGCGAAACTCTTCGACGCTCGGATTGTGAGGTTTTCAGCGTCGTCGCCGCTTTCTTCCCGGTTGCTGGAGGTAATTCCTGTTCGACCGTGCAGCATTGTGTGCGACGCGTTACGGGTGATCGAGATGGTGCTGGAATGTCTGAGATACTGTGGAGCGTTTCGAAAGAGAACATTGCTTTTTCAGCTTGGCGAACGGGGCGTTTTCGGACGGCTGCCAACCGAGGCTGCTTGACGCGTTTGCCTAAGTCGATTCAGAGCACGCGATTACCAGGACGCAAGATGCGTAACGGATGGTGGGTAATGAGCCGGCAGTCCGCTTCGGCGCGCTCTCCGTACGTGGTGCGCGAGGCTACACTCGGCGTGGTTGGGGGCATTGACGACGTTTCGAGAAACAGCGTCCCAGCAACTGAGGGCCTCGGACATGCATGATGTCACTCGCCTTCTGTCGCAAATCGAATCTGGCGATCCTTCGGCGGCAGAGCAATTGTTGCCGCTGGTGTACGATGAGTTGCGGAAGCTGGCAGCGGCGAAACTCTCGCAAGAGAAGCCCGGACAGACGCTTCAAGCGACAGCGTTGGCGCACGAGGCCTATTTGCGATTGGTCGGAGTCGGCGAGCGAGAGCAGTTGTGGGCCAACCGAGGACATTTCCTAGCGGCCGCGGCGGAAGCGATGCGGCGCATTCTCGTCGAAAACGCCCGACGGAAGAACCGGCAGAAGCACGGCGGCCATTGGGACCGCGTCGAACTTCCGGAGATCGCGGTTGCAGCCGACGATGCGCTGGACGATTTGATAACGCTAGATGTAGCGTTGACTGACTTGCAGCAGATGGATCCGCAAGCGGCCGAGCTTGTCAAGTTGAGGTACTTCACGGGACTGACTCTCGACGAGGTCTCGCAGGCGCTTGGGATCTCCTTGCGGACAGCGAATCGCACTTGGGCTTTCGCGCGGGCGTGGCTCTATCGACGCCTCCGTGGCGCCCCACATCCCCTCCGGTGATGATTTTCAAGGAATCTCTGCGAATCTCTGGCCCGCTTCACGCCCGATCGGCGCATATCAATACGGTTCCGCCGCGCATCCCGGTGATCTCTATGCACTTCGCCAAACTGAAATCGATATTCTGCGAAGCCTTGGAGGCTGATTCCGCCGAGGAGCGGACGGTCTATCTCCGCGAGGCGTGCGCCGGCGACGCCGGACTGCTCGCGGAAATCGAAGAACTCTTGGGGGCCCACGAAGAAGCGGGCGATTTTCTTGACGGCAGAACACCGGACTGGGCCATGGCCAGCGGCACGACTCCGCTCTTGGAGACGGCGGGAACGTCGATCGGTCGATACAAGCTCCTCGAACAAATCGCCGAAGGCGGCATGGGAGTTGTGTATGTGGCGGAGCAGCAATCGCCCATCGTTCGGAAGGTAGCGCTGAAGATTATCAAGCCCGGACTGGATACATGCGAGGTCATCGCACGCTTTGAGATGGAGCGGCAGGTTCTGGCGCTCATGAATCATCCACACATCGCCCATGTGCTCGACGTGGGAACGACCGACTCGGGACGCCCGTACTTCGTCATGGAGCTCGTGCCGGGCATTCCGATTACTGAATTCTGCGACCAGCACCATCTGTCCACTCACGAACGCCTTGAACTGTTTGTGCAAGTCTGTCACGCCATTCAGCACGCCCATCAGAAGGGCATCATCCATCGCGACGTCAAGCCTTCGAACGTGCTGGTGATCTGGCAAGATGACAGGCCTGTTCCCAAAGTCATCGACTTTGGTGTGGCAAAGGCAATTGACCAGCGGCCAACTGGGCGAACAGCGCACACTCGGTTTGCGCAGATGATCGGCACGCCACTTTATATGAGCCCCGAACAAGCTGACCTTGGCGCCGACGTGGACACACGGAGCGATGTGTATTCGCTTGGAGTGTTGTTGTACGAGCTCTTGACCGGGGTCACGCCTTTTGAATTCGATCGACTGCGATCCGCGAGTTTCGACGAAATGAGACGCATCGTCCGCGAGGAGGAACCGCCTCGTCCGAGCGTGCGGGTCACAACGTTACGCGCGACCTGCACTGCCGCGTGCCCGAAATGCCGCGGTGAGCCGCGACGACTCAGCCACACTCTCCGCGGCGAGTTGGACTGCATCGTCATGACGGCGATCGACAAGGACCGCTCGCGGCGCTACGATTCGGCCGGTTCGCTGGCAGCGGACGTGCTGCGATACTTGAACGATGAACCCATCCAAGCTCGGCCGGCAACCGTCTTCCGGCACGCACGCAAGTGGCTGCGCCGTCATCCCGCTCTGGCGTTCGTGATTCTCGCGTTGCATGCGTGCGGCGCGATCGTGCTGTGCGGCGCAATGTGGCATTTTTATCAGATGAGCGTGGCGTTGGCAGTCTCGACCCAGTTGCGGACAGAATCTCAGTTGCAGGAGATTGGCCTCCGTTCGCAACTCTATGCGACGGACGTGGGTCTTGCCTGGCAGGCCTGGACCGAGGGGGATCTGTCTCAATCTCGCGAGCTGCTTGAGCGACACCGACCGCAGCGTGGGGCCGCCGACGTGCGAGGTTTCGAGTGGTACCTGCTGAATGGGCGCATGACGGGCGAGCTCCGGACATTCACTGGGCACGAGGCTCCCGTCCTGGCTGCCGCCGTCTCGCCGGATGACTGCTGGATTGTCAGCGGCGACCGTGGGGGAGCGGTGAGACTCTGGGACTTCACGACGGGACGCACGCTGAAGATACTGCGCTGCGGCAGCCAAGAGGTGTCAAGCGTCAGCTTCTCCCCCGACGGGCGCACCCTGGCCACGGCCGGTCAGGACCAAACCGTGCGATTGTGGAACACGGCGAACTGGCAGGAAATAGCCTGTTTGCGAGGTCATACTCGCACGATATGCTGCGTGGCTTGGTCCCCGGATGGCAGACAACTTGCCTCGGCGGGGCGAGACCACGCCGTCAAGATCTGGGACGCTGCGACTCATCGGGAAATCCGCTCGTTGCCGGATCATGCCGATGTGGTCCGCTGCGTGGCGTGGTCGCCGGACGGAAAATTGCTCTCCACAGGGGGCGCTGAATCGACAGTGCGTCTTTGGAACACCTAGACGTGGAGTCTGAAAGGACGCATCGAGGGCTCTGTCAAAGGCGTACTGGCGTTGGCATTCAGTTCCAATGGAATCTACCTCGCTTCCGGCGGATACGGACATCAGCTTGTCCTGCACGATGTCAGCCGCGGCGCGGAGCTCGCGAGAATTGAGACGCCCAGCTCTATCTGGTCGCTCGCATTCTCCCCAGACGGTGCGTTATTGATGGCTGGTGCAGCCGACGGATTGCTCTCCGTGTACTCCGCCCGAAATCTCGACAAGGGGCTGGAACGAATCCGGGGCGGCGTCGGACACGAGGGCAGAATACGAGCCGTGCTCTTTGCACAGCGAGGCGGCACATTTATCACGGCGTCGGAAGATGACCGCACGCTGAAAACGTGGCGAGTCGCCGACCTGATCGGCAGACGCATACACTCCTTTCACGGCGCGGTCCTGGCGGTGACTCCTGCTGGAGATTCCGCCGCGATGCGGGATGGGCCTTTCGGTCTTCAGTTGGCGGGCTTTCCCATGGGCACCGCGCGACTCAGCCTCCACGGGCACAGCCAGGAAATCACGAGCGCGGCATTTTCGCCGAATGGCCGGTTTCTGGCGGCAACCCAGTCAACGGGTCAAGTTCAACTCTGGGATGCCGCGACCCCACCGTGCGAACACAGGAGTCTGTCCCCAGAGCATCCTGTGCATTCAGTGGCATTCTCGCCGGACTCCGCGCTGCTGGCGGGGGGTGGCGAAGAGGGTACCGTCTCGCTGTGGCAGGTCGGCCAGAAACTGCCAGGGACCACTCTGCGCGGAACGTCGCGCGGCTGGACCAAGACGGCCTTCTCCCCGGACGGGACGCTCTTGGCAACGGCCAGTATGTCCGGGCCGGAAATCGACCTCTGGCAACTCGCAACCGGCCACAGACAATCTGTACTGCGCAGTTCCCAACCGGTCGCATCGCTGGCAATCACCCCGGACGGAACAGCACTGGCAGCAGGTGGAGAGTACGGTGGTGTGTCGTTGCTCGACCTCGCCGCGCGCCGGGCACCCGTCGTGCTGAGGGGCCATACTGGAGTCGTCGTTCAAATGGCCTTCTCGCGCGACGGCCAGACGCTCGCTAGTCTCGACGACGATTCCACCGTCCGCCTGTGGCACATGCCGACGGGGCGTGCGCTGTTTACCTTGCTCAGGCACAATCGACCACTCAACTGGATCGCGTTTGTGTCGAACGAAAGACTCCTGGTCGGAGTCGTTCCCGACGCCAGCGGCCGCGGCGATGTGCTCGAATTTGACGCCAGCGCAACGGCCGTCACCACGAATCGCTGAGCCCCACTCAGTACCTGTCCATTCTCCCCTACGTCTTGCAGAGGGAAATTTGGGGGCCTGTTGCGGAGATCGGACACCTCCGGCGGTTGATTGAATCATCCAACGATAGACGCGACCGGGGACGGTGCGCAGTTACCGTGGCTTTCTTGAAAAATCTTGGCATGGTCTGGTCGGAAACGTCGCATATACCTGAAGAAGCTGACTTGCGCAGTTGGCGATTTGCATGATTTCGGCTGGGCTTCAAGTGGTCGTCTGATTCACGGTGGCACGGCTGGGGATCGCAATGTCCCCCAAAAAACTGACGGCGCGTAGGCGATTTCCGAGCAGCCAAGGATGCACCAGGCGAGATTTCTATGATTGCTTTTGTACGGGGTCGACTCAGCTGTTCAAGGTGCGTAATCGCTGTGTCGCTTCTGGCGATATGTGTGGCTTGCGAGACGACTGCGGCAGAGTCGGGCCCAGCGACCGCATCACCGGATCACGTCGCTGTCGAGCCCGTCAAGGCTATTCCAGACGTCGTCGGGCAGCGTCCCGAAGTTGCGCGTCAAATGCTGCGATTGGCGGGGTTTGAGGCGGCTTGTGGCGTCTTCTACGTGTCTCCGTCGCAATGGCGGGACGAAATCCGCCCGGGCCTGGTGGCCATGCAGAGTCCGAAGCCCGGCATGCCTCTGCGGGAAGACGGCCTCGTAACGTGTTGGTCTCTGGCTCGAGCGGGCCGTGAGCAAAAGGTCGTGAGCATGCCTGATCTTTGTGGCCAGACCGTTCGCACCGCAACCGACCGCCTGCGGGATATTGGGCTGTTCTTGCCCGTGCCTGGCCGTGGCGCCGTCGATGGCGATCCGAATGAAGTTGTCATTCGAGCCCAGTATCCGTCCGCCAACGCCGCGATATACAGCGGAACATATATTGCAATCGGTACAGAGTCGACCGCAAGAGAATGAGTCGCGTCACGTCTAGCTCGGACACACAAGCTATGTGCAGAGACAGCCACCTGGGAAACTGCAGGGACTGGACCCAAATATGCCGCGGCTTCTTTGCCATGTGGACGGCAGTGACCAGCCTGACAGTCGTCTCATCGTTTTGCCCTGCCCAGGACGCTCTCGAGCCGGTCACGAGACAGACGGTATTGAACAGCGCTCGAAACAACTTTTTCAATTCCAGCCAAAGAAATCGCTTTACCCGATTGACCGCCTCCAAGCTCGCATCGAATAGCATAGACGACGAGTGGTTTAAGGGCTTTCGAGGTGTGGCCTCACAAACGAACGCGAACTTCAGCGTTGTAGCATCGAATATTCACGTTCCCGAGGGACGTCTGGTATCCATGGCGGGGATTGCCACGCCCGGTGATGTAATACGGTTCGATTGGCGTCACAACGGGAAGCAGCAGAGCCACCTCTGCGTCTATGTGGATGAAGGGAAGTTCCCGGGTGGCACAAAGACGCATTCCTTCTTCATTTACCCTTATCGCACACAGTTGGAATACAACACGTTGCCACCGCGTAAACACCGTCAACAAATGCTTGACAGCGGCGTGCCTCCCAGCGAGTTGGTGGAGAATTTCAAGTTCTCGGATCCGGATCCACAACGCGCTGGCATGCAATGGCTCCGTTCTACCTATCTGCTGAGCGTCATCAAAGTATCCGATTACCCGCTCTTCAATTCGTCGACGCTGGTTAACGGCACCGCGAAAGCCACGATCATGCGAGGGACCGGTGAGGATCTGTCAGATCTGGCATTCAAGCAGAATGGTAGTTTTCCTGCCGGCATCGGATCGACATCCTATCGCACGGAAGGAGAGAAGATCTGGATTACGTTCGTTCCCGAGAGATCTCCAAAGGTGACCGACGCGAACCGGATCGGGTTTGTCCAGGTCGGGCGCATGCTTCTCAACGGGAAACCTCAGATCAAGGGCAAGCCTATTCGTTCCTCTGCTGTCCTCATCGCCGAAGCCGAGGCGCAGCTGAATAGCCAAGACGCAAAGGCGAACGAGGAGGTCCGCAGGCATTGGGAATACCAACTGCGCCGAGGCAAGCTGGAAACGCATATGGAAACAGACGACGGTTTTTTCGTCGATACCGTGTTAGCGAACGTCAGCGCGAAACAAATGGAGCCGCCGCTGATTTTTGTGGAATCGGTTGAGATGATGGATGAAGACGAGCGGACACCCAGCTACAACCGCCTTGGTCCTGAGTGGTACTGGGTGCGCAACGAGTGGAATGAATCAACCACTCCCCCCATTTCTAAACACACGAGCGCGCAGCTTTACGACGCACCAAGCCTGTATTTCCAGCATGCTTTGAGCGGCTGCAAGAAATTAAAGAATTCCAGTTCCGCAGACCAAGTGATTGTTGAGTTTGAGGTCTGGGCGTGGTGCGAGAAAGGCGCGCAGGCCGGACAGTTCTTCGACGGTTTGCTGTGGGAATACCACTTACCTGAGGACCATCTCCCTTATTCAGTCGTCACCAGAGAGGATCTCGACAAACCTTCAGATAACTTCCAGGCAGCGCTCGACAAGTATCTGGCATTCACCAAATACAAGGTAACAAGCAACGGCCAGTAATCGCAGTCTGCGGTGCAGATGGCCAGTCAAAGTCGCCTCAAAATGCCGAATTTCGCCGGTCGGCAAGAGTGGCTCGGAATCGATTTCGCCTTTGTTGCAGTCGGACGTAAAACACGTGGTAACCATGACCCCCGGGAAGTTGATCGGTTCCAGGCAAATAGTCGTAATCGCGCTGGTGTGTGCGTCCGTTCCGATCACTATGCCACAGCAGGGCGGACTCGCGGCTGCGGCGGGCCTTACCGAAAAGCAGCAGCAGCTCCTCAAAGTATTGGACGCTGAGCTCATTGCTGAAATTGACACCCTGTCGCGCAAGGCCGTGGAGTGGACGGAACGACGCAATCAGCTCCGCAACGCCGCTTCCGGGGATGCAGCCGCTGAGGAGGAATTTCGAGGTCAAACCGCGACACCGTCCGATGCGGTTTCGCTCGTATTTGAAATTGCCAGCACGCTGAAGGCCGCATCGGAGAAGTGGCCAAATCTGGACGAATACCTGCAGTATCGCGCAGCGATTGCACCTGTCATACAGCGATGTGAATCGCGATGGAAGAGTGCGAAGTACGATTCCGAGCAGTACTTTGATCTCAGCGAGGAGGATTTTCGCGAGGAGGTCAAACGCTCGGCAATGCTGTATGCCGCAGCCGAACTTATGAAGCTATATGATGCAACGGTCCTCACGAACATCGAACAACTGCGCAACCCTGCCGAATACGCGAGACAGTTCTTAAAGGGGCAATTTGAGGCCTGGATCAGCCAACCGCAGGAACATGAGATTCTCAGGGGCCTCAAGTTCACCATCAAGCGACCGGAAGGCAAAGCGTCCGTTTTTGATCCCGAGGGAGGCCTTGTCGCGGTTCTTGAGTACAGCGCATTGAGCGGCGCGAAGGTCGAGGCAAAAGGTCTGTACTTCGAATACGATCCGGACAAGCCGGTGCCGCGGCCGAACCTCGACCGCTTGCAGGTACAGTCGGATTGGAAGAGCCTGCTGCCGCTCGGTTCGTTGAATTCACTGGGTGGCCTGACGGTTGACCTGGGACTTGGCTTTTCCCTGAGCGAAATCGAATCTCCGATTTTCGACAAACCGGATGAGAACGGACGCCGCGGCGGAATCAAATTCAAAGCCGGGATCAAGCTGGCAGATGGCCTGCCGTCGATTTCGGGCAAGGGCGTCGTGTATCCTGCCGATGGCACTGTCGTCTGGTTGCCGCCCGGAATCCAAGCGACGGTGAATGCTGATCCCCCTGTGCCCATCGGAACAACGGGGGCCGCGATGCATGGATACACTATTGAATTCCTGCCGGTTCCGCATCAGGAACAAGTGACGGTCCGCACCAAGATCAGCACGGCGGCGCCCGGCAGCGCACGGGCCTTTCATCTCGACGCAGGCCTTACGATTCCGATCCCGGTGAACTTCATCAGGATTGACGGCGCGATCCGGATGGGCCAAGGCTCTATCCAGATTGGCGACGTGTCGGGCGAATTCAATTTCAAGGCGGGAAAGGTCGAGGGCGACTTCAGAATCCCCGGCAAGGGCGGTTTGCCCATCGGACAATTCTACAGCCAGGAAGGCCGCTTCTCGCTCACCGGAGATGGCCTCCGCTCAACTTCGAAGGCAAAGTTGTTTGGCCAAACCATCGATGAGATGGACTTGCACATCGACTCGAGCGGCCACGGCACCATTACCGCCCGGCAGGGTATCAACCTCCCGGGACTTCAGTTCAATGCGCCACTCAGTGCTGGCTTCGAGCCAGGATTTCAACGCGTGTGGGCCAAGGCGAATGGACAGATCAAAGGCGTGGACCTCGGCTACTTCAACCTGGTGGACGTCGCGCTGGAGATCAACGCGGACAGCGCGCGGAAGCCTGCCCCCATAAAGATCGTGGCGAGGACGTGGCGGGCGAGCGCCTCAGTCGAGTTGAATTCGCTTGCCGATTTCAACTACGAAGATCTGCTCAAGTCACTCCGGGAGCAGTGTCTCGACATCTACAACATCGCGTCCGAGGAGTTGGCCAAACTCGAGGGCGATGCTCGAAACGCTGCCGCAAAGACGGAGGAAGACTTGCGGCATGACGTCTCAAAGAACGCCGAGCGGTTCGGCGTCGATCGTTTGAGCACCAACAACAGGCAAGTTGACGAATCGCTTGGAAAGCTATCGGAAGAGGGAAAGAAAGCCGGAGCGAAGCTCGCGAAGGAAAGAGAAGATGTAGGCGAAATGGCCACGAAGCTTCGTGAGAACCCCGGCGAAGGTCTGCAGTCGCTCGTGGACAAAGTCGCCTCTGCGCCAAGTGCATGGGGACTGGGGAAACTTGTTCCGAGTGGCGGGGGCGGCGTCCTGGGTGGGCTGCTCGGCGGCGGCGGGGGAGGTGGCGGAGGCAGCAGCGGGCCTTCCCGCGCCGAGATCGAAACTCAAGTTCGCAAGGCCAGGACGTTTCAGCTGACCGACGAACTGTGCGCTGCCATCGATCAGATGGGAAGGTCGGGGGTAGAGCTGAAGCGATTCGAAACGATCCACTCGGCATCCGGTCGCCAATACCGCGATCGATCGGGTCTCAGCGTTCAGTTCCGCAGCGCCCAATGCGCACCGGCCGACGGCGAAGACGTGGCACTGGCGGTGCTCGTCCCCGTTGCCGGGTTCACGGATCGGGTAACTCCCGGCCGTCCGGACGTACTTGACACCGGGTCCGATGTCAAACCGGTTACAGTTCGGTTCAAGGGTCTGCTGGGCGACGAGAAGTCGCATCCTCCGAAGGCCCGGATTCGCGGCGCATCCATGTCGCACGGGTCTGTTTTCCCAGCGGAGCGCATCGCGAATCGCGAAATTCAGCGACTGATCGAACGGTATCTGCCGCAGGTCGAAGTTGAAGGTCCGAAGGAATACTCGGAGTGCCAATTGGCCGTCCGCAACCAATGTGACGAGCCCATCAAGGTCTGGGTTCAGACCGAATGGCGGACCGTGCGCGACCGGCAGTTCGTGTGGGAATGGTCTCCCGCTCCACTCGGTTCCGACACTGCCTACCGTTTCCAGGTCCAGCCGGGCGCAACGGAGCTGCTGAAGATCGGTGCGCGTTATCCTGCGCCCGCCGGCTCCGACTCGCCGCCCGTGGACGCCGAGGAACGTCCGCTGACCGCCAGGCGTGTCCGACTGTGGGCGGAGAGTGAAAGCGGCGAACGCTGGGCGGCCTACCAATCCCGAGACCTGTGGCTGCTCGACAAAGACCCGCAATTAGGTGAGTCACGAGGTTACTTTGCCGACCAGATCCGCACCTACGTCCATTCCGTCGAACCGAAGGCCGGTTCGCGGATCTACAGCGAACGACTGATTCGCATGATCAATAAGACAAATGAACCGCTGTCCGTGCGACTGCGATACCGCGCGCATGAAGAGGGACGCACGATGTGGCGATCGCTCAAGCCTTTTGAGATTCCGGCTGGCGCAAAGGGATTTGTCACAAGCGACCAAGGCATGAAGTTGCGTGCCTCGCAGATTCAATTCTCGGCACAAGGCAAGCACATGTACTTCGGGCAGTACGATCGCAAGACGCTCGATATGGTCGACGAGAAGGACGGACGCAGATTGTACTTTGCCGAAAGAATCGGGCTATTTGAACACGTATTCGAAACCCCCGCAGCGCAGGCAAGCCAGGAACCCAAATGATGCGATTCCCCAAGGCGATCTGCCGCGGTGCTCTTGCCGCAGTTGCCATGCTGACCGCATCGGGATGGTCCCGAATTGATATGGGGCCGTTCTCACTCATGGGCCTTGCCGGAGCGGAAACAGTTTCGGATGGAAGCTCGACTTCGTTGGTTCGACTTCCCGCCACTCTGCGCGCAACTTCACCCGCCGCGTCCGCCGTGGTCAGTTCCACAGACGACGGCAAGACCTTCACCCTGTTCGTCGACTTGCCGCGCGAACTGCAGACCAAGAACGCAGCACTTGCCCGCCTCGGGGATGCCGACAACCCGCACTCAAGTGAACTGCGGCCGGAAATCTCACTTTCGGACGGCAAGTTGCGCATTCACGGCCCGGCGCTGGCAATCAGGAATGCCATGGTGGATGGGACTCGGTCCTTATGGGTGGCCCTCGATTCGGACAAGGCCATTCGCGTCGATGTCCCTGGGCCAGAGATCGAGGGCGCACGCATGGCCAAAGGTGACTCTACTCAAGGTCCTTCGCTGACGTTGGCCGTGGACAATCTGCTCACGAGCTTTGTCGTCGTGTATGCGACTCAGACCACCGACCCCGACGATCCTTCCGGGCGAGGCAGGTCCGCGCAAGCCCAAATCACTCGCAGCAATCTCAACTTCCCGAGAATCGAATCGTCGTCCATCGCAAACTCAACCGGCAAAGTCGTGATTCGGTTTGCGCCGCGCAACCGAGATGCGGCGGCTGTTCGCGTGTTTCTATCCGTCATCAACCTCGACGGATCTCGCACTCAGACCCTCGAAGTGACACAGAAGGGGAACGAATTCCTCAAAAAGGCCGACTTCGCAAGCGAGGTGCGCCCTCTGCCGGTTGATTTCGAGGTCATCACTCCCGACGTTGAACTTGTCAGCCTCGCCGATGCGATGAGGAAAGCCCGTGATGCTGGGTTCCTGCCGATCCCGTGCGACATGGATTCGCTGAGGGAATTGTCGACCGCCGGTCTTGAGGATGGACTCGTACTGCGACAGGGTCTCGCTGCGGGCGTTCCGTCACGGCGCGGCGAAATGCTGTTGTTGGGAATTCGCGTGGCGACAGCAGACTCGCACGAAACAGACGCCGTCGCGGCAAATGTGGCCCCCGCAGTTCCTCCGCCGCTGGATCCAGTCGGTCCAACGGGTTTTGCGGCAGTCCCGGTCGCCAGCGCCACGATTGACGGCCGGTTTGGCATGACAGGTGAAGGCCTGCTGCAAGACCGCCCGAGTCTCGCTGCCGATGACGGGTCGTCAAGTCTGCGAGATTCGCTCGGCGGCAACGGCGGAACCAGCCCATCCACCGGCGACTCGACCGATGCTGCGTCGAGCGGCCCGAGGGAAGGTGTCCCGGACGATGTCTCGCTTCCTTCGGCTGACTCCGTCATTCCGGTGAATCCGGATCCGGGCATCAATCTGGATCCAGCGACCTCTGCCGATCAAAACTCGCTGGCGGCAATTCTCCACGTTGTCCTCAATGCGATTTTGCCAATGGTAGGACAGGGAGAAATTCCGGGGGACCTCGGTGATGCGATTTCGTCCGCGGTTCGAGAATGTGAACCCGAAATGGCCGCGGGCTGGAAGGCGGATGCGACGCAAGATGCGGCTCCAGCGGAAAAAGTCTTCAAGATCGTTACGACGAAACTCGGCGTTTCCGTAGCTTCGACCGACAGTCAATCAGCGCTCAATGCGTGGCGCGACCACGCACAGAGCCGCGCACACTACGCTTTGCTCGACGAGAACAAAAACGGACTCGTGGCAGACGATGTAGCGGTTTGGTTCATCGTCTGGCTGCAGAAGAAGGGTCTGTTCAACCCAGCCTCGAGCGTGAAATTGGTGCGCAACGACATCGGGAAAACCGTCGCAGTCGTGTCGCCGAACAAAGTTCAACCGGAGTGGGTCGCCGGCCTGACTACTGTGAATGGACTGTTGCATCTTGCCTTGCGCGGCAACTCGGGTGCGAGTAGCACCGCGGGTGGTAATGGGAACGCATCCGGCGAGACAAACAACAACATCTCCGCCAACACGACGACGGTTACGATTCCGAAGGGAACGAGTCCAGTCACGATCACAAGCTCTCCCAGTCGCATTCGAGTTCCCGACGCATTGAACGGCCAATTGGCGCGCGACGTCGTGCCGAAACTCCGAGCCGTAGGCCTGCAACTGAAAGCGGACGGAGCTCTAATCAGCACCGACAAGGTGACGCAGACTGATCCGGCACAGGGAGCGTGGGTATCGCCCTCCGATCGAATCGCGCTGAAGATCCTGCGTCGTGTGCCCCGGGTAACTGGCCAACACGCAAAGGACGCCGAAACCAAACTCAAGGATTTCGAATTGTCGCCGCGGACCCATGAGGACGCGGTCATTCGCCCGGAAGATCTGGTCAGCGCCCAGCAACCGTCGGAGGGAGATTACGTCGAACGAGGCACGGCCGTGCTATTGACGTTCCACCGCAAAGTGCCGAAGGTCGAGGGACTGACGGCGCGAGTCGCCCAGACTCAATTGACCGAGGCTGGTTTTCGCGCACTGGGTCCGGTCGATGGCGACATCTTCGCGAACGACGTGGTGCTGAAACAGGATCCTGCCTGGGAGCAAAACGGCAATCCGGTGTTTTGCGAGCCAGGTGCGGCAGTTCGCTTCGTTCGCCTCGGAGCGCGCGTGCCCGACTTGTGCGGAGCGAACCTAGCAGCCGCCAAGACACTTCTCGACGCCCGGAATCTGCTTGACAAGTGCCAGTTGCGATACGAACTGGCCAAGCCAATCACGGAGTGTGCACTTGCACGAGTGCTGGACCAGACCCCCGCAGCGGGCGACATCATCGATCGCGGCCAAGGAAAAGTGGTATTCCACGTCGTGGTCCCCGTGCCAGAGCTAGACAGACTGGCCCCGTTGAACGATGTGCAGAACAAACTCCGTGAGCGCGACCTCGTGCCTGAATTGACTGCTGAAAATGCCATGCCCGACGACGTCGTCGTTTCCGCGGTTGCGTCGGGCCGGGTCTTCACGGCAGACTCGGTGCGATACGTCGTGCCGGGAAGCGAGGTTCAACTGACCGTCGGACGCGTCGTTCCTTCTTTAAAAGGTGAACCATGGAGAGTTGCACTCGGCGAACTGCAACGCATGGGCCTTCGCCACCACGTCCCTTCCGGCGAGTCGCCGGGCACCCATGTACACCACACGAGCCCTGAAGGGGGTAAAGTCATTGCCACGACGGAAGCCGTGTTATTGCATCCGGGCGTGCAGATTCCGGACGTCGTCGGCACCTCGCTTGATGAGGCCAAGGCACGGATCGAACGCCTCGGACTTGGTGTGCGGACGACGACAACACTCCAAGAGGTCGAGGATCCGGGACTTCAGGGAAAAACGAAAGTCGCCCGACAATCGCCACAGCCGGACGACATCGTTCTGCGAAGTTCGGCGACGATCGTTCTGCTAAGCGCCGTCCAGTACGGTGAAGGGAGTGTCGCCGTACCACAATTTCAGGGACTCGCATACACCGACGCGAAGGAACTTGCGGACGAGTTGGGACTGCGAATCGTGGTACGAACATCCGCGACGCGAATCACGCAGGATCGAGACCAGCACGGCCGAAAGCTCATCGACGGCCAGTTCACGGCCGCAGGCACGCGAGTACGGAAAGGAACGGATATCGGCGTGTCAGTCAATCAACTGGTGTTTCAACAGCCGAGGCCCGAATACGTTGTCGTGCCCGATCTAGTAAATGACCGGGCGCGCGAAACGCAGTTTACCGTGGAGCAAGCCATCGCGATCGCCAAGCAAGCCAAATTCACCCCGATCATCTCCTATCGAGGTCAACAATTCAACGAAGCGGGCTGGGCAGTGCTTGCCGCAAGCTACTTGATACCGCCGAACACGCCGCCGCAAGTCCGACGCGATCTCCAGGCCTTTCGCGCACTGTCGATCTATCAATTGCGCGCAGGCAATCAATCCCCTGCCCCAAAAACGCAGGCCCAACCTGGGGATCGAATCGTGATCGAGGTGCGAGTTGCAGCATCCCGTTAGATACGAAGGCCCCGATGTCGCGTGTCCGAACAATGCAGCCCGATCCTATTGATTGCAAAGGAACTTCCATCATGTCGCACGCCCTTTGGCTCAGCATGTTAACGTTCATCCCATCGGCGAACGGCGACGACCTCGCTCGCGACATCGTGGCGAACAAGCATAAGAAAATCGGCGTGATCCCCACGGTGATTTACCGACGAGGCGACCATGAGGCAACGGTCAGTCCGCTTGGGCCACGAGGCAAAGTCATCGCCAGTTCGATCTACGAGTCGCTGATTCACGCATCCCAGCATGGTACCTACAAAGGACAATTCCAGGTCGTGCCGGAGCGAGTCATGCGCAGCGCGCTGAGGTCCCGATCACTCGAGGACCTGTCGAGTCCCCAGAAACTCCAGGAACTCGCCAAAGAAGTGGGCGGCGCGGATAGCTTCCTGATCAGCAGCATCGATGAAGACCTTTCGGATATGACCGTCCGCAACGTAGGGGTGGGGCGAGGTTTTGATGATGATCAGTCCAACAAGTCGAACACGACAGTCGCGGGGGACGGAGACGACAAGGAACAAGGAAACAAGAACAAGGCCATACTCACGCAAAAGGGAAGCACCGAGGTCGTGGACGTCAAGCAGGGCGTGGTAGACAGCCAATCCAAGTTCTCCGACGATCTCACTCTGTCCAAGGCGGCGTACCAGGGATACAGCTGGGAGTTGCGGCGATGGAACGGCAACCAATTGGAAAATCGCGGTATCGATCTCAGCGGGAACATGCCTTTTGGACTTGGCGCGTCCTGGGAAAAAGAACAGTGGGCCCACTTGAAGCCGGACTTGCGGCATCCGCACGCGGATTCGACGTTCCCGTACCCGGTATCCGTGAAGGTTAGCGGCGCCGCCCGGGATCCCGTCACCGTGGAAAACAAGCGGGTTATCGAACTGAATCAGGACGAGGAATTTCGAATGGCTCTTGGAAATGACACTGACAAAGGAGTCTACGTTGCTCTCTATATTGATGGTCTCAACTCGATCAATCGACTACGGGTTGAGCCAGATCAATTGGAATTGATGAATCACTGGCATTTGCCGGCGCATCAAAAAATTGAAATTGAGGGCTGGCATGATGTCCAGCGCAATGCCGGCGGCAAGCGAGTCGGCACGCCGACGGTTTCGTTGTTTCGGATCGTGGGTCGAGGCGAGTCCGTGGCGGCCGGAAATGGATTCGAGGACAACATCGGCGTGCTGACGGCCATCTTCTACACCGTGGGAATGGATCACATTGACCAGCCGCCGGCCGGTCGTGGTCTGCCGAGCAGTGTCGTGGGCGTCGGCGAAGGAGCTCGAACTAACGCCTCCGTCAGCTCCTATCGAGGAGGCGACGATCGCGGATTGATGCTGGCCACGTGGACATTCCATTACCGCACGAAAGACCAGATCAAGGAGATTCAGGCAGGCACGTCCAACGATCTGGCTATGACTGGTCACCAGGGCGACGGCGTATCGAAGGGAAAGAACGAGGACAGCGACCATGGAAAGGACCAAGGCACAAAGGAGCAGAAGCAAGACAATTCCAATGACGATGAAGGACTGAAGCTGGACATCGGTCGTGGCAAGGCGTGAGTCCGCCGGCCCTGGGCCGAGGCAAGAATTGAAACGGCTTCACCGACTTGCGGTGTTTCAAAGGGGCCCATACGCGCGGGAGAAACCGCCGGAGCTTTTCTGGTTATCAGTCCGCGTTCGCCGTTGTCCACAATGAGCTCAAGTGAGGAACCAAACATGTCACGCACTACGTTGTTCGTTCTTGTGTGCGTCGTCGGGTTGGCATTGAACGGTATATGTGGCGAGGCTCAACGGGTTGCCCTCGTCATCGGCAATTCGCACTACGGAGGTGATGCACTTCTTCGCAATCCGGTCAACGACGCGAACGCCGTTGAAGCCGCGCTGAAGGACCTCGGTTTTGCCGTCATCAAGAAGAGTGACGTCAACCTGTCACAGATGGAGGACGCGGTTGTCACGTTCCGTCGCTCGATTACCCCCGGCAGCCTAAGCTTGTTTTACTACGCAGGACACGGAATCCAGGTGAAGGGAGAGAATTACCTGGTGCCGATTGGGGCACAAATGCGGGAAGAGTTCGAGGTGAAACGGCAATGCCTCGAATTGGGACAGTTAATCGACGCCATGGCGGAATCCGAAGGCCGTCTGAAGGTCATCGTCCTGGACTGTTGCCGTGACAACCCGTTCAAGCGCAGTTGGAGTCGAGGCAGCAACTTGCGGGGTCTGGCGGCCATGTCCGGTGTTCCGGATGGCACCGTGATTGCCTTCTCCACCTCGCCCGAAAAGACCGCGTCGGACGGTCAGGGGGCCAATTCGCCGTACACCCAGAAGCTGGTTGCTGCCCTTCGCAATCGCCCTGCCAACGGACTGGAACTGCGCCAAATGTTCGTCGATGCAAGCCGCGCCGTGAAGCGGGAAACGGGCCAGGTGCCATGGCTGAATATGGAGGCATCATTAGAGGATTACTACCTGTGGCGAGGCGATGGGACTCCCGTCCCGCCTCGGATCTCGCCTTCCGACCGAGTGCCGGACGACATGGTGCCGGATCCCACGGCTCCGATCGCGTCCTCCGCTCCGAACACGGAGAAAGCAAAAAGCCAAAGGAAGAAGGCCACCGATTCGTCCGACGATGATCCGCCTCACATGGAGAAAACAAAGACCAAGACGAAAAGAAGCGACATCCCCACCCCGGCTCCGACCGCTCCTCAGGCCCCCGACGAGCAACCTGTTTCTGGAGATCTCGCCGGCAGTTCCTGGCGCGTGACGGATTCCGATGGCGAGAACTACGAGTTTCATTTTCGAGAAGACGGGGAGCTCCACTACCAGGCCGGCCGGGGACTTCACGTAACCGGGACCTGGAAGCTCGTGGGGTCAGCGATCGAACTCAAGACAAACGCCGGTTTCGCCGTGATGAACGGAACCGTTTCCAACAAGACGATGACCGGCACCGGCACTTCACGCAACGGGCAGTCCTGGAAATGGCAGGCAACGGCAAAATAGATGCGCGGTTGCCTTGCGATTCGCCACACATTGTGGCATCGCCCGAGTGAATTGCTTGCACGGCATGGCAGACCATCGAGAGGACATGCAGATGAAGCGAAATAGCCGGTGTTTCCGCCAGACATCCCGACGCCCGTCGCGGAGACTTTTTTTGAAGGCTGCCTGCGCAATCTCAGCCGGCACGTTGGTAGGCGTGGGGCCGTTGGGGACGAGGGCTGTGCATTCAGGCGCGTCGGAGGCAATCAAGCTCGGAGTCGTTGGCTGCGGGGGGCGCGGTACGGGGGCGGTGATTGACGCCTTGTCCGCCGACCCAGAGGTACATCTGGTCGCGATGGCCGATCTGTTTGAAGACCAATTGCAGCGATCGCTTCACACACTGTCCGCCGGCGCGAGTGACGACTCCATTCGACGTCGCTGCCAGGTTGCCGAATCAGGTCGATTTGTTGGCTTTGACGCTTACCGGCAGCTTCTCAGTTCAGACGTGGACGCCGTCATTCTGGGTACGCCCGCCGGCTTTCGTCCGCTGCATTTCGATGCGGCGATCAAGGCGGGAAAACACGTCTTTGCAGAGAAACCAATTGCCGTCGACGCCCCGGGAGTACGGAGCATTTTGAACGCCGACGCACTGGCACGGCAAAAGCATCTGGTAGCAGCCGTGGGCTTCCAGGATCGCCACAATTCGTGTTGCCTGGCCACGATGGAAAAGATCCGCGGGGGCGCCGTGGGCGAGATACAACGCATGGAAGCGTGTTGGAGGAGCCAGGGATTATGGGTCCGTTCGAGGCAACCGGCTCAAACGGAGATGGAATATCAGATACGCAATTGGTTGTATTTTGTGTGGCTGTCCGGCGATATCATCGTGGAGCAACTGACGCACCTTCTCAACATCTGCAATTGGGCGAAGGATGCCGCGCCCGTGCGTGCCACGGGACGCGGAGGGCGACAACAACGACAAGGGCCCGATCACGGCGAAATCTTCGATCATTTCGAGGTCAACTACACTTACGAGGATGGTACGACACTGGCAGCCGAAGTCAGCCTCGCCGCCGAGAATGAGAGTAAGATCGCACTGATCATCCACGGCGAACATGGTGTGGCCGAGCCCTTGAAAGGAACGATCGCCGGCAAGAACAGTTGGACCTTCGGAGGAACTCGCGATAATCCCTATCGAGTTCAGCACCGCAGTTTCTTCGCGGCGATTCGACAAGGCGTCGAATTCAACGAAGTCGTGCCGGCGGCCGCAACAACGATGACCGCAATCATGGGTCGAATGGCGGCCTATTCAGCGCACGAGGTCACCATGGACGAGGCCGTCAACTCGCGCGAAACTTTCGCTCCCCGAACGTATGCGTTTCGCGACGACGCTCCGCCCACGCTTCCCGACAAGTTCGGTGATTACGTCGTTCCTGCACGCGGACGCACGGCATGATGCGCGCCGAATACCGAGTTCGTTCGTACGGCCACTCGTTTCGCGACAGCAATAGATGCTTAAGCGGATACTTCCCGGCTTCTCCGCCATTTCTCGAAATAATTCGCGGCTTCCGCTGGACGCCTCGAGGCCACAACTCACCTGGAAACGGTTTAGGAGACCATAGTGACAAGTTCATTTCACTACGTCTGCGGTATCATTGTCGCTTTGTCGGTGTTTGCACCGGCGCTCCATTCGGAGCCAATTCGGGAGTCGTTTACCCCGAACTATGTGGCGATCGAGGACGTTTCGCTGTCGTCTCCCAACGGGAATGAACGAGGACGACTTGTGAAAGGGACGCTGGTGGCAGCCCGGGAAATGGGTAACGTACTCGACGTGAAAACCCGGTCAGGTGAATTCGGCTTGGCTAACCGCCGATCATTCCGTCGATTGAGCAAGACGATAAAGATTACGGATGAGGCACGGTCGCTCGCAGCATCCCTGAATCGATTCGCATTCGACGCATATCGGCAATTGCGATTGAGCGACGGCAACCTCTTTGTCTCGCCGGCCAGCGTCTGGACGGCCCTGGCGATGGCATGCGACGGCGCGGCGGGATCGACGCGAGACGAAATGGAAGCTGTGCTGCATCTGGACAGCGATCGAGACGCGTACCGCGGGGTGGCAACCCTGATGACGATTCTGAACAGCGTCGGCGAAGAAAACGGCTATTCATTGACGACCGCAAATCGCTTGTGGGGCGCGGCCAATTGTTCCTTTGAGCCGCCGTTCATTCAGCGAACCCGTGACTCGTTTGGAGCCGGATTTGAATCACTTGACTTCTCCAACCCCGAAGCGGCGCGCCAAATCGTGAATCGCTGGATTGCCAATGAGACTCAACAGAGGATCACCGGACTCATCAGCTCGGGCGGTCTCGATCGCGACAGCCGATTGGTCCTGACCAACGCAATTGCTTTCCAGGGCGGATGGTCAATACCGTTTTCCAAAAACGCCACGAAGACGGCGCCGTTTCGCATCAATGCGCGTGACAAATCCGATGTGATGATGATGCGGGAGACGGCGCATTTTCCCTACACGGAAGACGACCACACGCAGGTGGTCGAATTGCCCTATCGCGGACACGAACTCTCGATGGTCATTGCGTTACCGAAGTCCGCGGATGGACTCGAAGAACTCGAATCCGTGCTCACAAGCCAGTCGTTCGGGCGCTGGGTGGATCAACTTCGCGCCGGTCGACCGGTCGACGTGTACTTACCGAAATTCAGCTTGCGGGCGAACGTCCAATTCTCCAATACTCTGCGGTCGCTGGGGATGGCCTCTGCGTTCAGAGCCGAGGCGAACTTCGCGGGTATCAGTCGCGACCAGGCTATGTGTATCTCCGAAGTTGTCCATCAGGCTTGCGTTGAGGTCGACGAAGAGGGAACCGAGGCGGCCGCTGCTACCGTCGTCACATTCGCCCCTACGGCGGAGTTGCAGCAACGGGTCGAACCGCCCCACCCCGTCGTTTTCCGCGCGGATCATCCTTTCATCTTCGCCATCTATGACCACCGCACGGATGCCGTCCTATTTGTGGCGAGGTTCCAACGACCAGGGGATTGAGCGACGAAGCGGAATACCAGACAAGCGTCCTGAGGCATTTCCCTGGGGCTGTAAGTGGGACCGGTTGGTAATGGCCCTGTTCGACGATCGACGGGAACGGGACCGGAACCTGTCGCCCGTGGACTTCAAGGCGAAGCAACTGGCCGAGTCGGCGTGCGTGGGTCTAGCCGCCGGCCATGTGTCGGCCGGTCGTGGCGAGGTCAAATCGCCGCCGGGTTGGTATTGGGTCCCTTCGGCTTCGGACACTTCTTTCCCGACCTCTCGCCGACGATCTTCGATCCGGCGGTGAGTGGCGAACACGATCATGACCACGCCGTTGTTGTTTCGGTTCACGAAAAGTAAGGAATTCGAACCGTTCATTGTGGGCAGCAGTTTCTCAGGCACCGCGCGAATAGGTTGGCCTTATTGAACACAGCGTCCAGCGGCTCGACAGTAGCGGTGGCCGCCGAGTCTTCCCATTTCGCTTACAATGCGGCAGGCACGATGTCGAAATCCCCAGTATTCCTCCATCGTTCTGACCTCCGGCCAGTTGCGGGCTGTGCCGGTCAAGCGGACGAATGCGTCGTCATTCGACGGCAGCTGGCCTTCGAGATTCTGTTGACGGACCTGACCGCGAAGTTTGTAGATCTGGCCGCCGACCGCGTGGACGCGGAGATCGACCGCGGACTGCGCGAGATCGCGGAATTCGTAGGCGTCGACCGCACGACGCTGATGCAGTTCTCGCCGGATGGAACTCAACTGCGGCGAGTAAATGGCTACGCCCGTGCGGGCATCGATCCGGCTCCGGGGATAGTCGCCAGCGAGCAGTTCCCATGGTACACACGGCAACTTCGTGCAGGCGTGACGTTGGTCCTGAGAAGGTTGCCGGACGACCTGCCGGCCGAGGCCATTGCCGCTCGTTGCCACTGTGCCGAAGAGGGGCTGAAATCCCACTTGGCGATTCCCTTGCAGATCGGCGACACGGTGGTCGCGGCCATCGCCTTTGGAATGCTGACCCGGTTCTTCGACTGGCCCGACGAAATGATTCCCCGCCTCCGCCTGCTGGGCAAAGTCTTTGCCGACGCCTTGACGCATCAGCGTGCAAACGCGGCGCTTCGGGACAGCGAGCAACGCTTCCGCACCGTTGCCGATTTCTGCTATGACTGGGAATATTGGCTGGCGCCGGACGAACAGTTGCTTTACGTGTCGCCGTCCTGTGAACGGATCACGGGCTACCGTCCCGAGGAGTTCCTGGCCGACGCGGGACTATTGGAGCGGATCGTACATGCGGAGGATCGGCCCGCGTTCGCCGAGCATCTGCGGTCGAATCTGGCTGCGGAACCGCGAGGCATGGACGTGCGCATCGTGACCCGCATCGGCAAGGAACGGTGGATCTCCCATCAGTGTCAACCGGTGTACGGCAGCCAGGGGGAGTACTTGGGTCGCAGGGCCAGTAACCGTGATATCACCGACCGCAAGGAGATGGAGCTGCAAGTCCAGAAGGCCGCGGCGGAATGGCGGACCACCTTCAATTCGGTGCGCGACGTCGTCACCGTTTTGGACCGCGACATGCGGATCGTGCAAGTCAATGCGGCCGCGGCCGCGTTCATGGGCCACCCGCCGGACCAGATCCGGGGCCAGTTCTGCCACGTGTTGATGCATGGGACCGATGCGCCGCTGGCAAAGTGCCCGTTTTCGCAGGCCCTCCACTCGCAGCAACGTGCCGAGGCCGAAGTCTTCGATCCGCACCGGGACGCGTGGCTGGCGGTGGCGATCGATCCGGTGGTCGACGCTCGCGGCGAAGCCGTCCGTTTTATCCACACAGCAAAGGACATCACCGAACGCAAACGGAGTCAGCTGGACCTCGAACACGCCTACCACGAGATTCAGCAATTAAAAGAGCGTCTGGAGCGGGACAACCTCTGCCTGCGCGAACAGACGCAGCCGACTGCTTTGCCCAGCGGGATCGTAGGGGGGAGTCCGGCCTTGCTCCGGGTGCTGGAACAGGCCCGGCAAGTCGCCAGAGCGAATTCGACCGTGCTGATTAGCGGTGAGACCGGAACGGGTAAGGAACTGGTGGCGGCGGCCATCCACGAACTGAGTCCCCGGTCGCATCGGGTAATGGTGCGGGTGAACTGTGCGGCCTTACCGGCAACCCTTATTGAGAGCGAGCTATTTGGCCGTGAGAAAGGGGCCTATACCGGCGCCCTGACCGCGCAACTGGGACGGTTCGAACTGGCCAACGGTTCGACCATCTTCCTGGACGAGGTGGGGGAGTTGCCGCTGGAATTGCAGGCCAAGTTGCTGCGGGTCCTGCAGGAAAGCCGTTTCGAACGTCTGGGGAATCCGCAGACCATCCAAGTGGACGTCCGCGTGATCGCCGCCAGCAACCGCGATCTCGCTCAGGCCGTCCGCGAAGGGAAGTTCCGCGAGGACCTGTTCTACCGGCTGAACGTTTTTCCCCTCCACGTGCCGCCGTTGCGAGAGCGGCCTGAAGATCTGCCCGCATTGGTGTGGAGCTTCGCTGCGGAGTTCGGCAAGTTGCTGGGCAAGACCATCGAAGCGATTCCGCAGTCGACGATGGAGGCCCTGCAGCGTTATCGCTGGCCGGGCAACGTGCGGGAATTGCGCAACGTTGTGGAACGGGCAGTGATCCTGTGCGAAGGTCCCGAACTGCAGATCGAACTGCCCGTCGCCTCGTCCACCAGTCGACCGCGTGCGTGCCGCCTCGAAGACGTCGAACGCGAGCACATCCTTGAAGTCCTGGAACAGACCAGCTGGCGCGTCCGTGGCCTGGGCGGTGCAGCCGAACTGCTGGACGTCAGACCCACAACCCTGGAATCCAGGATGGCCAAGCTGGGCATCCGACGCGGTGGCAAGCCCTCCGACATTTCGTAGGTTATCCGAGATGTCGTAGGTCGAGCCGAGAAGCTCGTGACGCTCTCTGCGCATTCTTATGGTCGTAACGCTCTTCCTCCCATGGAAGTTCGTCCCAATCGAGGTCCGAAACGTCTGCTTGGCACGTCATCTGCTAACGTCTCGACGCCTCGGTAAGGGCCTTCTGGCAGCTTCGACGCTGACGATGTTTCTCGATTCGTTGAACGAAGCAGCGCTGGGTTTCCGCGGCGGAATTTGACGGTCTATGTAGAGTCCACACATCGGGGGAGAGACTAATGCGCATCCAATCGTTCGGTCGACATATCAATGACCGCCACAGCACCGGTTTCAAGCGGAGTCGACGACGCTTAAGTGGGGCCCATCCGTCCAATCATCGCCGGAGCCGACGGTCGGCCCTTGCCTTCGAACAGCTGGAAAATCGAAGATTGCTGGCGGTCGATCTCGTCACTAACGGAAGTTTTGAAACCGGTACGCTCTCCGGTTGGTCGACGAGCGGCCTGGGCACGACAGGCACTTGCGCTATGGCGCCGCGGGATTTCAATGTAAGTAACTCCGCAAGTTCGACAGGTTGTTCGGTCGTCGCCAATCCCGCTAATGGGACATATGCCGCTTACAACATGATGGACGGACCAGCGGGCACACAGTACAAGCTGTTTCAGAGCATTTCGGTGCCAACGGGGCTGACCAGCGCCTTACTTTCGTGGAAGGACTCCGACCTCAGTTTCTACAGTGGGAACGCGCGCACGTTCTCCGTCGACTTGTTTAACAGCAGCGGAACAACGCTTCTTGGCAACGCGTTTACCCGTTCCGTGCCGAACAGCGATGGCGATAGCGCATGGGTTCCTCACAGCGTCGATGTCACCAGCATCTTGCAGCCGTGGGTAGGAAGCAGCGCGCAGTTGCGATTCACTGTGTCAATTCCGCAAACGTGGACTGGACCAGCCGGGCTAGGCGTCGATTCCATATCCATTCTGGCTTCAGTGAACAACCCTCCCGTCGCCAGCGCGAATGGTCCGTACACTGTGATAGAGGGTGGCACGGTGACGTTGAACGGCTCAGGCAGCGATCCCGACGGTAACCCCATCAGCTTCGAGTGGGACCTTGACGGCGACGCCGTTTTTGGCGAAGTCGCTGGTGACCGTGGCAACGAGACACTGCAGAACCCCACGTTTTCTGCTGTCGGGTTGGACGGTCCGAGTGCGATCACGGTTGGCCTGCGCACTCGCGACAGTCTTGCCGCGGTGAGCCCCATCGCCACGGCGACCATTAACATCACCAACGTGGCGCCCACCCTGACCATCAGCGGCGCCACGTCGGTGAACGAAGGAAGCGTCTATACGCTTGGCTTGGCGGCGAGCGATCCCGGCGCCGACACTATCTCTGGCTGGGCGATTAACTGGGGCGACGGGTCTGCGCCGGAGTCGGTGGCGGGGAACGCCACGTCGGTGCAGCACACCTTCGCCGACGGCACCCGCAACTTCACGATTCTCGCCACAGCCACCGACGAGGACGGCACGTACACCGCGCGGGCGGCAGGGGCCAATGCCCAAGCCTCGCTGGACCCGTCCTTCGGCAATGCTGGCGAGATCGTACAGAACTTTGACGGCTTCACGGCAGATTACATCAGAACCCTGACCGTCCTCCAACCGGACGGCAAAGTGCTGGTAGCGGGCTACATTCAGGGCGGGACCACGCGCGTTGCACTGGCGCGATATAACACCGACGGCTCTTTGGATCAGTCCTTCGGCACCGGCGGCACGGTGATTACTGAATTCGGTACGTATGCCTATGCGGAAAGCCTCGTTTTCGATAACAACGGAAACGTTCTGGTGGCGGGCAGCTTTGGCATCGCTCGGTACAGTGCAAACGGCGTACTCGACACGGGATTCGGGAACGGCGGGCGGATTACCAGCTTCCAGAACATCCGCAAGGCCGTGCGTGACGGCAACGGTAATATTCTGGTCGGAGACGGGAGTCGCTTCGCCCGCTTCCAACCCACCGGGGCCTTTGACCTCTCGTTCGGTCAGAACGGCATCACGCCGTATCTCGGCAACAGCTACAGCGACTTCGCCCTCGCTCCGGACGGGAAGATCGTTACGATCGAGAGCCGCTACAACGGCAACCAAACCAACCAATACGACATCGTCGTCCGGCGATATCTCTCCAACGGGCAGGCGGATCCGGGGTTTGGCCAGTCGGGCCTGTACGCCTTCGACAACGGTGGCTTCGCGGATTACGCCACAACGGTTGTCATCCAACAAGGCAAGGTCTTGGTCGGCGGATATTCGCAGCATTTGCAGCCCCATCCGACGATTCCGAATTCGTACCAAACAGTGACCCGAAGCGTGTTGCTGTTCCGACTAGCTGATGATGGGCAAGGACTCGATGGGTCGTTCGGCTCGTCCGGCAAGGTCTTGTTCCGGTACAACGCAGTTAACGGGAATAACTACGACTACTTCTACGGCATGGGCGTCGATCCAACTGATCGCATCGTCGTCAGTGGGAGCTATGGTCAGTACCGGTTCTCGGTTTCCGGGCAACTTGACACCGGGTTTGGCATGTCCGGCGTCGCCTCCCGCATCATTTATCCATATTCCGGCGGAGGAATCGCGTTCGGCAGCCAAGGTTTGATCTACCTGGGCGGATACTACTCCAGCGGCAGCCAAGGCTCCAATTTCGCCGTGCAACGTTTTCTGGACAATGGCACTCCGGACAATTCCTTTGACAGCGACAGCTACGTCCAGACCAGCTTTAGCGGTCCCCTCGCTGACTATCTGCGTCATGTGGCGGTCCGGCAGGCCGACGGTAAGATCGTCGTCGTCGGCTACACTTCGGGCGGGGTCAACGAGATGCTCATGGCACGCTACTTGCCGGACGGACAACTCGACAGCGGGTTCGGAAATGGGGGAATCGTTCGGACGGGTGTCAATGGCTCGGTAAACGCTGCGGCAGTGGCCAACGATGGCACCATCTTTGTTTCCAACGGCTCTTACATCTGGCGCTACCTGCCCAACGGCAGCTTGGACACGACCACGCCCGCGAACGGTTTCGGCACCAGCGGTCAGCGCTACGCCGAAGGAGTCTACATCCAAAGCCTTCAGATCGACACATCTGGCCGTTTGCTGGCCAGCGGATACAGGTGGCAGCCCACGAATGGCTATTACAGCTACGACTTCGCCGTAGTCCGGTTCAGCCAGGCCGGCGTTCTGGACAGCGGTTACGGGACCAGCGGGATCGCCAGTTTCGATCTGAACACCACGGCGACAATTCGGAGCGACCAGATCCCCTACGGCATGGACGTGGATGGATCGGGACGGGTGACGGTGGTTGGTTACACGAATGACTACAATTCCACCACGTCCCAATCCACCAACAACCTGGCGGTCATCGCGCGGTTCACCTCGACTGGGCAGCTTGACCCAACCTTCAATCCCTCTGGCGGCGGCATACTACTCACTACGGGCGGAGATGGCTCGACCAGCGCCCGGACCGTGGCGATGGACCCGCTGGGTCGAATCATCGTCGGCTTCTCCTACGCCCTCCATAGGTACAATCCCGACGGCACCTTGGACACTTCCTTCAGCGGCGATGGGATCGCGTTGAACAATTACTACTACATTCAGGCTCTTCATCTGGATGGTGTCGGACGAATCGTCATGGGAGGGAGTGGGCACCTGACGCGATTTAATGATGATGGAACGCCGGACACGGCCTTCGGTCCCAACGGCCGAGTCTCGACCTCGGGGCGGAACAGTTATGCCATTGCCGTGGACAATGCCAACCACGTAATCGCCGCCGGCTATAAGGACTCCACCGGTTCGACCGGGACCGACTACTGGCTGGCCCGCTACATTACCGACGGGCTGGCGGTGACGGTGAACAACGTGGCTCCGCAGAACCTGATGATCAGCGGCCCAACGTCGGCGAACGAAGGCAGTTCAATTACGTTGACGGCATCCGCCACTGACCCGGCTGGGTTGAACGACCCGCTCACGTATTCGTGGAACATAACCCGGAACTCTTCCGCCTATCTGCAGATCTCGGGGGCGAGTATCACCTTCGCCGTCCCGGACAATGGCAGCTACGTCGCCACGGTCACCGTGGATGATGGCGACGGCGGCGTGGCAAACCAGAGTCGCACTATCGCGGTGGCCAACGTCGCCCCAACCGCCACCTTCAGTGCCCCCGCAAGTGTCGACGAAGGAAGTCCGCTGACACTCGCGATCAGTAGCCCCCAGGACGCCTCCAGCGTGGACGCAGCCGCCGGATTCGTTTACGCGTTCGATTTCGGGGCCGGCTACGGAGCGTTCTCTGTCAGTAACACCGCCAGCTACATTCCTGCGGATAATGGCAACCGGACCGTGCGAGGAAAGATCCGCGACAAAGACGGCGGCGTCACCGAGTACACCGCCGCAGTCACCGTCAACAATGTGGCGCCGCAAAACGTCGACGCGGGCTCCGATCAGACGGTGAACGAGGGCGATACGGTGAGCCTCTCCGGGAGCTTCACGGATCCGGGGAGCGCCGATACGCATTCGCAAGTCTGGAGCGTGGTGGCCAGCAACGGCCAGTTGATCGGCAACGGCACTGGCGGCAGCTTCTCGTTCGTACCCAACGACAACGGCACGTACACGGTCACGTACACGGTGACCGACGACGACTCGGATAGCACGTCCGATACCGTGGTGGTGACGGTCAACAATGTGGCGCCGCAAAACGTCGACGCGGGCTCCGATCAGACGGTGAACGAGGGCGATACGGTGAGCCTCTCCGGGAGCTTCACGGATCCGGGGAGCGCCGACACGCATTCGCAAGTCTGGAGCGTGGTGGCCAGCAACGGCCAGTTGATCGGCAACGGCACTGGCGGCAGCTTCTCGTTCGTACCCAACGACAACGGCACCTACACGGTCACTTACACGGTGA
>CAIPEB010000084.1 GCA_903863885.1 uncultured Planctomycetaceae bacterium
ATCTTGAGCAATGCCTGCCTCCGATAAAACGTGTAGCGGACCCGATGGCTCTGCTGGAATGCCGACTGAGCGGGCAGTTCGTCGCGGCAAGTGGATCAGGCCGTTGTCTCGTCGAAGCACGACCATCACAAACCGTGTCCCGCTGCGGGACGCAAATTCACAGGAATTCCACGGAGTCAGAAACCGTTGAGGCAACAGCAAGCACTGAAATACGGATGGAACGAGATTCGCAAGGATGCCATTGCCGGTGTGACGGTGGCCGCAATCGCCGTGCCTCAGGCGATGGCCTATGCGCTGATTGCGGGGATTGACCCGCGGTTCGGGCTGTATTCGGCCATTGTTGTTACGGCAATTGCCTCCATCTTTGGCTCTTCGTCGCATCTGATCAACGGTCCGACGAATGCTATCTCACTGGTGGTCTTCAGCGCGCTTGCGTTCTTGGGGCCCGACGCCGGGAGCGACATGGTCGAGGCGACCTTCGTGCTGGCCCTGATGGTCGGTGCGATCCAGATACTTGTCGCCGTGTTCAAGCTTGGCGATTTGACTCGCTACATCTCGGAGTCGGTCGTACTTGGGTTCATGGCGGGTGCGGCCGTGTTGATCATCTGTTCGCAGGTCGCCAACCTATTTGGCTTGAAGGATGGGGGCAGCGGCCATCATCACGTGCTGCATCGCCTGTGGCTGACGGTTACGACTGGTGGACCCATGGATCCGCGGGCGGTCGCAATCGGGGCGGGCACGGTTGTGCTGGTGCTGGTGCTCCGGCGGGTGGCGCGCGCATGGCGGCTTCCGCGCGTGGATATGCTGCTGGCTTTGGTTCTGTCCGCCGCGATCGCAGCGGCGCTTGGCTGGTCGCACCCAGGGCCCGCCGGCGAGCGTGCGGTCTCCGTGGTGGGAAATGTCCCGGCCGGTCTGCCCAGTTTTCATATTCCGCAAGTCAAGTTCGAGTGGGTTTCGCAGATGGCGGGCAGTTCTCTGGCAATCGCGCTGCTGGGACTGCTCGAGGCGCTGGCGATCGCCAAGTCGCTTGCCCAACAGACGCGGGAAACGTTGAACTACAACCGGCAGTGTCTGGCCGAAGGGCTGGCGAATTTCTGCGGCGGCCTGTTTCAGTGTCTGCCCGGATCGGGATCGTTGACGCGTTCGGCGATCAACTTCCAGGCGGGCGCAGTCACCCGCTGGTCGGGCGTCTTTGCGGCGATGGCCGTTTCGCTCGTTGTTCTCGTGTTTGCGCCGTGGGCTCGGTACATTCCCAAGGCGGCCCTTGCCGGGATTCTGCTCGTCACGGCTGCCGGGTTGTGCGATCCCAAGCGGCTCAAGCGGGCCATCTGTGCTTCGCGATTCGATGCCGGACTGGTGCTCACCACCGCATTTGCCGCAGTCTTTGTCAGCGTGGAATTCTCGATCCTGATCGGCGTGGCTCTTTCGATTCTGATGTTCGTCCCCCGAGCCGCGCGGCTGAAGGCCACGGAATTGCATGTTGGTTCCGATCGCACGCTTCGTGATCGTCGGCCAACCGAACCGCGGTGCAATCGCCTCGTAATTCTCGATCTGGAGGGAGATCTCTTTTTCGGGGCGGCGCCCGAGTTGGATCGCTACTTCGAGGAGCTGCACGAGCAGGTCGCCCAGGGGTTGAAGATGGTGATTCTCCGAGTCAAGCGAACTCGGAATCCCGACATCGTCTGCATGGAACGCTTGCAGCATTTCGTGCAGGACATGGAAAGAGAGGGGGTGACAGTGTATTTCGCGGGAGTTCGCGCGGACTTCGCGGAAGCGATGCACAATCTGAAGTTCCACGATTGGCTGCCGGGCGAGCGGGTATTTCGGGAGGATCCGGAGGTCGTAGGCTCGGCAACGCTGGCCGCCGTGCGTCACGCCTATCGGCAAATCGGCATGGATGTGTGCGAGCACTGCCCTCGCCATTCCGGTGATCAGCCCGGCCACCGCGAATTTGCCGAATCCGGGCAACTTCCGACGCATTACGTCATCTAATGCTGCAGCGGGCGATGCCCGCCCTGGTTCACCGGCCTCGCGCGGCCCAAAATCATCGCCGTTCCAGCCGCCTGGCAGCCATTGGTTGCGTGAAATTCCGTACGTTTCCTGCATTGCGACGATCGCCTTTGACAAGCCGATTCGTGCTGGGGATAATTCCCATGAAATCGGGTTTCGGCGGAGACGCCCGCAGATGACAAGGAACGCGTGCATCCAGAATCTCGGCGGGCTGTACAGGGGCGGGGTGGGGAGCCCAATCAGAATTCGCTCCGTGTTGACCGATGCTCACGGGAAACGGGATCATGCCGATGCAGTTGTCCGCTCGGTGGATGCTCTTCGCGGCGCTGTCTCTTGCGGTTTCCGGTTGCGGGAGACAAGAGGATCGTTTGCGGGTCGGGGCCAACGTGTGGCCGGGGTACGAGCCGATGTTCCTCGCCCGCAGTCTCGGCTACTACGATGGGCATCCGATTCAGCTCGTGGGTTTTTCTTCCGCTGCCGAGGTGATTCGAGCGTACCGCAACGGCCTGATTGAAGTGGCCGCGCTGACAGCGGACGAAGTGCTGCTGGTTGCGGAGACTCAGCCGCTCGAGCATCGGATCGTGCTGGTTTGCGATGCGTCTCGAGGCGCCGACGTTCTTCTGGCAAAGCCCGAGTTTGAGACCGTCGCGCAGCTGAAGGGACGGCGCGTGGGGGTAGAGACCACCGCGTTGGGGGCGTACATGCTTGCCAGGGCCCTTGAGCGGGGCGGACTTGCCGCCAACGACGTGACCACGGTGGCGGTTCCGCTGTTGAAGCACGTGGCCGCGTACAAAGCAGGCGATGTGGACGCCGTGGTCACGTTCGAGCCGAATCGTTCGCGCCTGTTGGCCGAGGGAGCGCGCAATTTATTCGACAGTTCGCAGATTCCAGGCGAAATCGTCGATGTGATGCTGACTCGACGGAAGCTGAGCGAGTCGCAGAACCGGACACTGGGCGTCTTCGTGTCGGGGTGGTTTCGGGCGCTGGACTACCTGCGCGAGAATCCCAAGGACGCCGCGGCCCGCATTGCAGTGCGCGAGTCCGTGACGCCCCAGCAGTTTCTCGAATCGCTGCAGGGGCTCGATCTCACCGACCGTGCCGCGAATCAACGTCTGCTGGGTTCCCGGCCGGGCAATCTCGGAGAGACGTTGGGTCATCTGTCGGACGTCATGCTCAACCAGAAGATCCTGTCTCGGGCCATGGCGCAGCCCGTGCTTGACGACCGATTTATCCAAGCGACGGCCCCATGAGAATTGCCTATACGCTTCGTGTCAGTATCCCGCTCTTGCTGGCGCTGGCGGCCGTCCTGTTTACGGGCATCATGGCCGTCTACGAGACGGCCGCCACGTTCAGAGCGATGGAGTCCGATCTGCTGCGGCAGGGTGTGTCGTTCAGCCACATTCTGGTTCCGGCCGTGGAACGAGCGATGCAGCGCGGAGATGTGGGGGATGTGGAAGACGCCATAAATCGTCTGGCGCTGATGCCGCAGATGTCGCTCGCGATGGTCTGCGACGATCAGGATCGGGTGCTCCTCGCGACGGATTATCTCTGGCGGAACCGCCCGCTGAGCGAAACGCCGGCGGCGAGCCGGCGATCGCTCATCGCTCGCGCTCGCGATGCTCGGGTCGTGCAATCGGAGATTTCGCCGGACCGTTCCGCGGTCTGCGTGGCGTGTCCCTTTTATCTGGATGTGCTTGCCGGCGAACTGCATCCCACCCGCATTGCCGTGCTCTATACACAAACGGACCTCGCGGCGGGAAAGCACCTGGCGTTTGATGGAATCATGCATCGAACAGCCATCGCCGGCGCTGCTTCGATGTTCGCTTGCCTGTTGCTTTGGGGGTATCTTCGGGTCACTTTCACGCGACATCTCGACGACTTGGCATGTGCCGCAACCGACTACGCCGCCGGCCGCAGCGATCGGAAGGTCCGCTTCGGGGGGCCGTTGGAGCTGGCGCGGATCGGCGACGCCCTGAATCAGTTGTTTTCCGACTTGACGGCACGAAACTCGGCGCTGGTGCTGAGCGAGGAGAAGTTCCGCGTTTTGTTCGAGAGTTCTCGTGATGCGGTGCTCATCGCGGACGAAGGCGGGAATCTCGTCGACTGCAACCCCGCGGCGGTCGCCATGTTCGGGTTCGCCGACAAGCAAGATCTGCTTTCCAGGAATGTCGTCTTCTTGTCCCCTGATTACCAGCCCGACGGTCGTGCCAGCCGCGAGCGATTCAGGGAAATCGTCTCCGCGGTTTCGTCAGGCGTCAGCAGGATCTTCGAGTGGCAGCTTATTCGGAACGACGGCGCGGAGTTCCCTGCTGAAGTCTCGGTCAGCGTTCTGGACATTCGCGGGCGGCGACTGCTTCACGGCCTCGTGCTCGACCTGTCCGAAAGAAAACGCGCCGAAAACGAATTGCGGGCCAGCGAAGCGAAATACCGTGAACTGGTGGACATGGCTCCCGTCCCCATGTTGTTGCTGGACCTTCACGGAAGATCGCTGCTTGTGAATGACCGCTTCCTCGAAGAACTCGGCTATGCCATCGAGGATGTTCCGGACCTGGACAGTCTCTGGTCCAAGGGATTTCCGGATGCGATTCAGCGCCTCCGCGCCCAGAATGGCTGGCACGCGGCCCTGGTGCGTTGCATCCAGGAGCAGGATGACCACCTGGTCCTGCCGGACGAGTATCACTTGACGTGCAAGGACGGCCAGGTGCGCACGATGCTCGTCACCGGCCGCGTATTGCGGGACCACTATCAGATCGCCCTTCAGGATGTCACGCCGCTGCGCCGGGCCACCGAAATGCTGCGCAGGCTCTCGCTGGCCGTCGAGTTCAGTCCCTCGATGATCATGATCACGGATGAAGCCGGGCAGGTCGAATATGTCAACCCCGCCTGGGAGAGTGTCACGGGATATCTGCTCGCCGACGTTCGCGGGCAGAAGCCCCGCGCACTGAAGTCCGGCGTCCACGCCTCCGAGTTCTACGGCGGGTTGTGGCGCGACATCGGTTCCGGGCGGGTCTGGAGGGGCGAAATCTGCAATCGCCGCAGGAACGGAGAACTGTATTGGGAAGCCACGGCGATCGCCCCGGTGCGCGACAGTGACGGTAAGATCACCCACTATGTGGCCGTCAAGGAAGACATAACGGAACGGCGCGCAATGGAGGACCGGGCCCGGCAGTGGAGTGTCGAACTGGAACACAAGGTGGAAGTCCGCACCGCCGAATTGGCCGCGGCCAATCGGCGGATCAAAGAGGCGATGGGGCTGATGCAGCAATCGGAAGCCAAGTTCCGCGCGATGTTCGAGCAATCGCCGCTTGGAGTGTCCGTTACGGAAACTCTGACCGGTCGGCTGATCGATGCGAACGAGCGTTTCCTGCAGATTGCCGGACGCACCCGCTTTGATCTGGCAGCGATCGACTCGAAGAGCATAACGCATCCCGATGATCAACCCGCGGAACTGGCGAATGTGGAACGACTGATTGCCGGGGAAGTCCCCGGTTTCCAGATGGAAAAGCGATATCTCCGACCCAACGGCTCGGTGGTTTGGGGGAGCGTCACGGTCGAGAATCTGTCGCTGGGGGTCGGCGCAAGTCGCCTTTACCTATCGCTGGTCGAGGATATCTCGGATCGCAAGAAGTCCGAAGAAGCTCTGTTGGTTGCCAAGGATCTGGCAGAATCCGCGAATCGGGCGAAGGGCGAATTCCTGGCCAACATGAGCCACGAGATCCGCACCCCGATGAACGGCGTGATCGGCATGACCGGGTTGTTGCTCGACACGTCGCTCGATGCCGAGCAGCGGCGGTACGCCGAGACGATTTATGCCAGCGGCGAGGCGCTTCTGGCCCTGCTGAACGACATCCTGGATTTTTCCCGCATCGAGGCCGGCAAACTCGAACTCGAAGCCATCAACTTCGATCTGCGCTCCATGATCGCCGAATCCGCGGTGCCGCTGGCCCTTCGAGCGCGGGAAAAGGGGATCGACTTTCAATGCGAAATGGAACCGGATGTTCCGTCAGGGGTGCGCGGTGATCCGGGACGGCTTCGTCAGATCCTGGTGAATCTGGCGGGGAATGCCGTGAAATTCACCGAGACGGGCCGGATCACCGTGCACGTTGGACTGGTGGAACCCACAGAGAGCGATTTTCTGGTGCGTTTTGCGGTCCGCGACACGGGCATCGGCATCTCGCACGAACAGCAAGCGAAGCTCTTCCAGAAATTCACGCAGGCGGATTCTTCGACCAGTCGTCGCTACGGCGGTACAGGGCTGGGATTGGCCATCGCCAAGGATCTCGCCGAGTTGATGAACGGCGATATCGGTGTGGCCAGTCAACCGGGCGAAGGGTCCGAGTTCTGGTTCACGGTGAGACTGTCGCGGCAATTGCCGCAGGAAGTCGCCGATGAACCCAGCTTGCCGGCGTCGTTCTTGTCCGCCGATTTGTCTGCGATATTCAGCAGCGGTATGCGTGTGCTCGTCGCCGAAGACAATGTGGTCAATCAGGAAGTGGCGCTCGGCATCCTCCGGAAACTGGGGCTGCGTGCGGATGCGGTAAGCGACGGTGCGGAAGCGGTCGAAGCGCTGAGAACGCTGCCCTACGACCTTGTATTGATGGATCTGCAGATGCCCGAAATGGACGGGTTCGAAGCGACCCGCATCATCCGCGATCCCCGGTCCGATGTTCGGCGCCACGATATTCCGATCGTGGCCATGACGGCCAACGCGATGCGGGGCGACCGCGAGCAATGTCTGAATGCCGGCATGAATGACTACGTCAGCAAGCCGGTTTCTCCACACGCTCTCGTCGAAGCATTGAAGACGTGGCTGCCGAAATAGCCTGATTCACTTCCAGGGATCGTCGGGCGCCTTCCAGCGAATGCGTGCGAGCAGCAGGTCGCCTCGATACCCGTGTTTCGGAAGGATTTGCCCGTCGGTCACCCAGGCTTCGTGGGGACTGACGTTCACCGGATGGAAATTGCCGCTGAATGCCACATCGTCGGGTGCGTTCACACCGTCGCCGACCAGCGGCAGGACGACTCGCTCGGTTGCCCTGATCAACCGGAGCGACTGTGTGTTTACTTGTGCAATCCATACAGGAGCCCGCCATCGCGGTACATTCACGTTGGAGGCGTCCCTGCGCGTATAGACCAGGAACAATGCGTCTGAATGCGCGAGCCAATGCTGCTGAGTGGTCGACATTGCCAGCGGCTCGCCGTCTTCCCAAGTCCATGGCTGCTTGGGTGCCCACTTCAATCCGTCTTCGCTTGCGCACACGTATCCGCGATTGTCTTCGGCGCGAATGGTGAGCAGGAATCGATCGCCGTGCCTCACGAGCGAAGGTTCGAGCAGCCCGCGGTCCTGCTCGTGCGTGATTTCTTCCCCCACCTGCTTCACGGCCAATGTCTCGCCATCGAACGAACAGACTGCGCCGGACACGCGGCGCGGCTGGTTCTTGGCCCGGCCATACGAAAGCGCAAGGAGCATATCGCCGTTGGGAAGCACGATGCGCTGCCCGCAGTTATTCGTATAGATGAAGGCTCCGCGCGGGTCATGCCATTCGAGCTTTCGGCGCGGTCCCCACAGGCCGTCGCACCAGACGGAATAGACGGGCCACCTGGGCGGTTGGTCCGCCGAGAAACGCGGGCCTGAGTAATAGACATTGTGGCCCATCGCCAGCACGGTCTGCGTTGCCGCATGCCACTGCGGCACGACGTCGCAGACACCTTCCTCGGATCCGTTCGATTGCTTGACGCGCCCCAGCGCGGGCACAGGCCGGGGGTCCGTCCAGTTCTTGCCCAGGTCGTTCGTGGTCATCCAGTGCACCGGGCCGTAATAGTCCGATCCGGAGATCGTCTGGAGCGTCATGAACACGGTCGCCCCCGATGCGCCTGGAACCAGACACGCCCGCGGATGGAACCACGTCGGGCCGCTTCCATCGCGTCCATGCCGCAGCACCACTTTGTCGATAGACGAGATCAGCGGCTGCGCGGTCTGTTGGGCGGACGAGCGACTCGCGACAGCGGCCATCGCCATTGCGGTTGCCGTTCGAGCGGTACGACGAAGGAAACCGCGCCGAGTCGTCATGCCTGTCGCTGAGCGCGCGCGGGAGCGCATAATCGGATCTCCTGACAAGCGACTGCGCTGGACACTCATGCGCCAGGGGGCAAGGGCCATGGCCCGAGAACGCCGGCACAGCTCTCCTACTGACGATCCGGAGTCTCCCGCTGGCCGCCGATGATCGCGGCCCGCATGCGGGCCTCCTGTGCCAGTCGCGAGTCGTACTTCTTCTGTTGCTCGATTTCAACCGGGTCGGTCAGACGGAAGTTCGGCATGTCGGGGCGCGGCGTGGCCGCAAGCCGGTCCCGGCCGATACGGATGATCTGGATCGCTTCGTGGTAACGCGCGTCGCTGGGACCATTCAATCGCGCCAGGCAGGTACTCAACTCCGGCCGGGTGAAAGTGATCAGCGAGATGTGTTCGAACCGCTGGCCGGAATCGAGGAAATTCACACCAACCAATTCGCCGAGTCGCTTGAGTTCGGCGTCGTTGAGCGGCGATCGGCCGTAAGGGTTGTTGCGGAATGCGCCGCCCGCGTAGTCGGGATAATAAGGGGCATTGATGTCGATCCAGGTCACCACGCGATCGATGGACTCGCGATCGAGGTGCACTTGTTGATCGATTTCCGGGTTGCCGTGTCCCTCGCGCAGATACCGGGTCAGACGGCTTGCGTGCGAGCCCCACGTCTCCGGCATCTGAACCTGATAAGGCCCCGCGCCCACGACCTGCACGAAGTTCTTGCTGCGCAGTTCGACGTACGAAGTGTTGAACACGAGTCCGAGGTCGCCTGCCAGGTTCAATTTGTCGCCGGCCGGTTTTCCGTAGTCGTGGCACGAGGTGCAGTGCTTGTCGAAGACCGGCTGAACTTCGGCCGTATAGCTGAAATATCGCGCCGGTCCGTACCACGGTTCGAGGCGATTCACGCCCCGGTCCAGCGACGCAGGCAGTTTGTAGCCAAGCGTGCTCGTCCGTCGGTCTTCGTGACAACCGGCGCATCCGCTGGTTTCGCCGGGGCGGACCATCGTGCCGCTGCGCATGGATTGAACCATCTGGCCCTGGTCGTCCAGCAGTTGAAAGTAGACGAAGCGGTCGGCGGGCACGGCGAAGCTCGCGGATCCGTCGTCGGCTACCGGCACCGTCCCGAGGATCCGCTTGTTCGTGAAGTCGTTCCAGGCCATTCCCGGCGCCTGCTGGCCTGTGCCCCCGTCCCACGCCGGACTGGTCCAGAATCGTTTCTCCGGCGATTCCACCACGCGCAGCCGTTTGACCGTGCCGCGCTTGATCCGCTCCATGCCCGTGCCGTGGTAGACGTCCGAGATGTAGAAATAGCCTTCTTCTTTCCTGAGGTCGATCCGCGAGGGGACTGTCGGCGGAATCTCGCGAGGCGCCAGCGGCAGTGGATCGAAGCATCCGGCTCCTTCGACGTGCAACAGCAGTTCGTTGCCCCAGGTGTCGACAAGGTAGAGTCCCATCCGCTCGCCCTGACCTGTCATGCGGGAGCAGAGAAAGTACTTGTCGGAAAGCGGGTACGGATCTTCGTACTTCGGTTGCACCCGCGTGAACGTGTCGTAATTTCCCTGGCCGACGAGATTGATCGCGTCCGGCGGCCACGTGCGAACCACCGGCTCCCGGAGATCAAGCCCCAACCGCCGGTCGACAACCGCCAACGCTCCCCACGGCCGGTCGTGGCACGACGAGAACACGCAGACGAACCTCTCGGTGCCCGGAATCGGCCGGGCATCGAGCACGGCGCCCGGCGAGTTCGTGTTGTTCTTCCAATGGATCGCATGGTTCGTGCCGTCGGGGTTGACGGTCCACACGCCCTGGGCGTCGCCGAAATTCCGATCCACGTATTCCCAGCGGTCGTACAGAATCCGGCCATCGGGAAGCAGTGCCGAATGCCCTTCGTGCAGAGTGCTGTGGCCGATCTGCTGCAGATTCGTGCCGTCGGCCTCGATGGTGTGCAGATTGCCCATGATGTGGCGATTGCACATGCAGTACTTCGGTTCGCGCGTCGACGTGAAGCAGATGCGGCCGTCGGGCAGGTAGATCGGATCGATGTCCGACAATCCCTGGCCGAAGGTCAACTGCCTCAGGCCGCCTCCGTCAGACTGGATCTCGTAGAGGTGATAATCGTCGTCCCGGTTGTGCCGCATCGAAAACAGAATCCGCCTGCCATCGAAGCTGACGTCGGGATCGCGAATCAGACCGTCAGTCGATTCGAGGATCGTGCGAACGCTGCCGGTGGAAACATCGATCGACTTCAGCGCGCCGCCGCCCTGGAAACTGGCCGTGTTGATTTCGCCCGTCTGGAACATCGTCTCGGTGTTGTGGTGATCCGGCGCGTATTGTGCCCGCACGACAAAGACGAGCGGTTGATCGCGCAGCAGCGGGTTGGCCAGAAGCGACTCGCGCCGCAGCGATTCAAATCGTATTCGGATATCTGCCAGGCCGTCGGTCGCGGCCGCCGTCAACTGGCCCCGCAATTCCTCGAGCTTCTGAAGGTACTCTTGCCCGTGAGGGTATTGATCGCCGAAGGTACCCGACAAATCCTCGATGGCGGCGCGGAGCGATTGGATTTCAGCGGCCGCATTGGCGAATGGGGCCGCCGGTGGCACATCCGCAGCGGAAGCCGACATCGCTATGACAACGACCGTACCCCATATTGCGGGCGGGACGAAGAACCGGCGCAGCATCATTGTGGAGTCTTTGATCAGCATGATTTCGCCTGCAGTGATCTATGGCTTTCCCCCGACTCTTGGGTGGGGAGGGAATTCCTATGGCGGTCAAATCGGCAACGATCGGATTTGATCGTAAAGGAAGTGCATGGCCGCTTCCATACAGCGGCTGGATAATTCGCGCAAACGAGACCATGGATTGTCTCGAATCAATGGGATTCGCGCTTGCACCGTCGCGTGTGAAACCGCTGGAATCGCTGTCCAGCAATTGAGCCGCACCATCCGAATCAAGACGGCGGCCGGAAAACGGCACTCCGCCGCCGCGGCTTGACCTCAGCCCGAAAGAAGGGTCACCCCGTGCACAAGAATGAGGCACGGGCGATTCCCATCGCGGCAGCGAACATCGGCAGTCGCTTTTTTTTCTCAGGTATTTTTTCCTCCAGAACGCTGAAAGACAGCGACTTATGCGCATCTGAACGGTTCGCGTGGCCGATGCCGGTTCCGTGCTTGGCACGTGAGATGCTACGTGAGGCACAGCAGATCGGACCGGGGCCCGATCCGTGTATGGCCCCGTTGGTTTGTGTTGGTGTTCGTTATCTCAGGAAAGGCGGTTGCATCGATGTCTCGCAGATCCAGGTGTTGTGTCAGGGTTTTGCTTCTGTTTGCGCTGCTGGCGCTGACCACCGGTCAGTCTGTCAGGTCGGAGGAAAAGGCGGCGCCCGCCGAGTCTTCTCCGGCGGAGACGGCACCAGACGGTGCAACCGACACTGCGGCAGTCACGCTGGAGCAGCGTGTTGCCGGCCTCGAAGCCTACATCAACAACACCGATCCCGGGGCGGCTCCGTCGCCGACTCCGAATCAGGCGACCAAGGGAGTCCCTGGTCCGGGTCACAACGCGTGGATGATGATCAGTGCGGCATTGGTCCTCTTCATGACCTTGCCGGGGCTGGCTCTGTTTTACGGAGGGCTGGTCAGAAAGAAAAACGTGTTGTCCGTGATCGCCCAGTGTTTCGGGTGCGCGGGAATCGCCACGATTCTCTGGGTCATGTTCGGCTACACGCTGGTCTTCGGAGAACACCCGGCCGGAAGCCCCGGCAATCCGGTGCCCTGGCTGCTGGGCAATCTCAACCACCTGTTTCTGGCGAATGTCACTTCCGCACCGGACACGAACTACAGCTACTGGGTTTCCGAGAACCTGTTCAGCATGTACCAGCTGATGTTCGCGATCATCACGCCGGGCCTGATCGTGGGTGCCATTGCGGAGCGCATGAAGTACTCGGCGATCATGCTGTTCATCACTCTGTGGCTGATTATCGTCTACTTCCCTCTGGCGCACATGGTCTGGGGCATTGACGGGCTGATGAACGGGGTGTGGAATCCGGGTGCCAAGATCCGAGCCATCGATTTCGCGGGCGGAACGGTGGTGCACATGAGTTCCGGATGGAGCGCTCTGATCCTGTGCCTGCTGCTCGGTCCTCGCAAGGGCTTTGGCAAGACAGCGATGGCGCCGCACAGCATGGTGCTCGTTTCGGTGGGTACGGGGATGCTTTGGGTCGGGTGGTACGGTTTCAACGCGGGGTCGGCGCTTGCCGCGGACGGGGTCGCCGCCAATGCGTTCGTGACAACAACCATATGTGCGGCCGTGGCGAGTTTCGTCTGGCCGGCGATTGAATACGTTCGCAACGGGAAGCCTTCCATTCTCGGGTTCTGTTCGGGGGCCGTTGCCGGGTTGGTGGTTATTACCCCGGCTTGCGGTTTTGTGTCGGTTCCCGCGTCGTTTCTGTTGGGGATTCTTGCCGGTGTCACCACCTATGTGTTTTGCACATCCGTCAAGAGAGCTTTCAAATACGATGACGCGCTCGATACGTTCGGTGTGCACGCTGCGGGCGGAACTCTGGGCGCACTGCTGACCGGTTTCTTTGCCACGAAGAGCGTCAACTCGAACCTCGCCGGACCGGCCGCGGTTGCAAACAAGCTGAGTGAAGTCATCGATTCCGGGCTGCTCTGGCTGGAGCAGCTCAAGGCCATGGGGCTGACGATCGTCATGTCGGTTGTTGCCACTCTGGTGATCGCCGCAATCGTGAAGTCGCTGGTCGGCTTGCGGCCCACAAGCGAGCAGGAAGATATCGGTCTGGACCTCGTTGATCACGGCGAAGTGGGTTACGAGATATGATTAACCCGTGAGATATGATCAACTGCGGACGCGGAAACAACATTCACTTTTGCGAAATACCAGGGACACAATGATGAAAAAAATCGAGGCCATTATCCGCCACTTCAAATTGGAAGACGTCAAGAATGCGCTGACTGAAAAGGGAATCAGCGGCATGACGGTCAGCGAGGTAAGGGGGTTTGGCAGGCAGAAAGGACATACCGAGATCTACCGCGGGGCGGAGTATACGGTCGACTTCGTGCCGAAGGTCAAGATCGAGGTCGTGTGCAAGACGGAAGAGATGGACACCGTCGTGGACGCGATCATCTCTGCCGCCCAGACTGGACAGGTCGGTGACGGCAAGATCTTTGTTTCCGACATACAGACTGCGATCAGAATTCGAACTGGAGAAACCGATACGGCTGCTCTCTAGCCCTCGGGCTGGCCCGCTTTCTTCGTGGATATCCCGGGCTTCAACAGTTTTCCGTTGAAACGCGGGAGCGGGTTGAGAGAAGATCGGTCCGGCAACTCACCTTGGCGAAGGCAAAACGACGGTTTCGACGCTTCAGTCGGCGACCGTCGTTTTGCCGTTTCGAAACTCGGCAAAGAGCTCCGCAACTTCGTTGAAGGGCTCGGAGAAGCTGCCGCGATAGACTGTGCCGCGCTTCAGCGTCTCGTAGAAGCTGTTCGATGTTCCGTCGCGGGCGGGGTGCTGCGAGTTGGCCTGCAGAATCAACAGATCACTGCTGAAACCGGCCAGGAGTCCGAGCCGGGCGGTGTGCAGAATCTCTTTCGCCGCAAGCCGGTTTCTCCCGGCCGGAAGCGGCATGTTGCGGGCTGCATCATCGTAACCCGGATATCCGCCGCGTTCGGTGGCATGGTAATCCCAGGCCACGGCGATCAGGTCCCACGCCACCGGGCAGCTTTGTCGGTTGCGGGCGTCAACCCAATTTCGCAGTGTCTCTGCGCCGAAGCCTCGATCCAGCCAGTCGGCATTCGTGGTGCCGTGGCAGACGCCGCTCCAGGTGTCCTGAACGGCCGAATTAAAGGGGGAGGCGATGACTTCATCGGGCTGAATGCCGACCCGGATCAGTCCCTTGGGATACTGCTGCGAAAGGAACTGAAGCGAATCGCCCTGTTCACGATTGGAATAGACATCGTAAACGGCGAATAAATCGTCACTGATCGAGCGCCTGCAGAACTCAACGAACCGCCGCAGTTCCTCCGACCGGAAAACGGGAGAATTCTCCTTGTCGTACATCCGCAGCACAACGGTAGGGACCAGTTGAGTTTCTCGGGGACAATGCTGCCGCCACCAGCAGAAGACCTTCTCGATATCCCCAGAGGGACACTCCTGGTGATAGACCAGGTAAAGCCGGTTCGCCGCGTAGGTTTCGGTCAGTAACCGAGCCGCATTACGGATATGATCTTCGGAGGGCACCGCGGACGGAGCGAAGTGCGGCCCCCAATAGCCCCTCTGACTCTGCGCCGCCAGGGATGCATGCAGCCAAAATGAACGTTCCAACGAATCCAAACGGTGCGATGTCTCGGCGCAAAGCCCAAGGTTGCTGATACAGAGGCAGAACAGGGCGCAGGGCAAGGCGTAATTCGCAGGGAGTCTTATCGGCAACTTCTTTGAAAGAACGGCAAGAACATTCGCGGATTGAACTGCAGTAAGATTGAACGCTGGCATGGGCTTGCACATTCACGCACTGCGAGAAATGATCGGCGACCCTTCGGCACGCGCTCGCACCAGTTGGGATTGTACACCGCGCGCGTTTTGCCGGCACCGACCCGTTGTCATCGTCGCTCCGCCCTTGCTGCAATTGTGGGCGACACTGAGGTACTGTTGCACTGAGGCACGGTTGGGGGCCAAGCGTGAGCCAGCCGAAAAAATAGTTCCAGGCAACTCGTTTGCCGCAAAAAAAAATGCGCACTGGCCGAGTTTCGTGTAAACTCGTGACGGGGTACTGAGAACGGGTCAGCGTCGTTCTTCCAGGAACTCCCGGATTCACTTGGAGGCCCGAGAATTTCCTTAATCGTAAATGGTCGGGGATCGCTTGATGAAGCCCCTGCGGATTTTGAAGGAACTCGTTGCCGACCGCCGCCTGTTGCTATGTCTTCTGTCGGCCATCCTTTTGGCTGGGACGCTCGGCGCCTGGTGGTTGGCCGTCGGGACTGATCGCGCGATGCGCGAGGACCTGCTCGAGCGGACGCGTCTCGTGGCCGGGGCCGTGAACCTCGAGAGTCTTGCGGCGTTGACCGCCTCGCCGGCCGATCTCAAGTCTCCCGTGTATCTGCGACTCAAGGAGCAGTTAGCCGCCATCCGTGCGGCCGAAGCACAATGCCGCTTCATCTATCTCACGGGCCGCAAGGCGGATGGAGCAGTGTTTATTTTCGTGGACAGCGAGCCGGCGGGATCCAAAGACTATTCCCCTCCCGGACAGGTCTATGGGGAAGTCTCGGAGGATTATCGCCGGGTGTTCGACACCCGTGTGGCATCGACCGAAGGTCCCGTCCCGGACCGCTGGGGCACGTGGGTCAGTGCGATGGTCCCGCTGACCGACCCGCAAAGCGGTGCAGTGTTGGCCGTTCTGGGTATGGACATAGCTGCCAGCGACTGGACGCGGAGCGTGGCTGCCCGATCAGTCCTGCCCGTGGGGCTTGCCGTGTTCGCGCTGTTTGCCATTGCTCTTGCCGGTGTCCGCCTGGCGGCCAGCAGCGCGCGGCTGGAAGACCCGCCGCGCTGGATGGGGCGCCTGGAGTTGACCCTTACCGTTGCTGTCGGGCTCGTCCTCACCCTGTTCGCCGTTTGGCTGGCGCAGGAGGCATCCAACAGAAATCAGGCCAAATCGTTCTGGCAACTGGCGGAAAGCCGCACGGCAGCGGTAGCCGAGGCTTTCCGCGAACTGCAGGATGTGAAGCTTGAAGGGCTGGCGAAGTTTTACGAAAGCAGCGTCGAGGTCTCGGCCGGGGAATTCCGGGATTTTGCGCAACACCTGATCCGGAAGCGATCCGCGCAGGCCTGGGAGTGGATTCCGGCGGTGCCTGCGGCGGAGCGGGATCGCTTCGAGCAGGACGCTCGGGCGGAGGGAATGGAAGGATTCGCCATTTGGCAGAATGACGCTTCCGGCAACCGCGTGCCCGCCGCGGGCCGCGAGGTGTACTACCCGGTGTTCCGGGTTACGCCCGAAGAGGGCAACCGCAGAGCCGTCGGTTTCGATCTTGGTTCGGAGCCGATCCGGCTCGCAGCCATCGAGGAAGCCCTGCGGACAGGCCTGCCGACCGCGACGGAGCCCGTATTGCTGGTGCAGGAAACGGCCGGACTGAAGGGGTTGCTGGTCTTCAGGCCCGTCTTTGCGGATGCGGAACGGCGGCGACCGCGGGGGCTGGCCCTGGCCGTTCTGCGCCTCGACGACGTGGTAGCCGCGGCAATAAATGACGAAGTGTTGAGAAAGGAAGTGACTCTCGCCCGCAGCGATGGAAGTTCAGAAATCCTGGCCCGCTCCAAAAAGAACGGCGACCCGCCGGACCCTCGCCTGACGCTGAGCCGTCCCGTCTCGGCCCTGGGCAAGACCATTATTGTGACCGCCCAAGCCGGCCCCGAGTTCCTGCGTACGCAACCGTCGCGTGGAGGCCTGGCTGCTGCCGTGATGGGCCTCCTGCTCACCGCCGCAGTTTCCGTTGTCGTGTCGGTGGTACTGCGCCGCCGCCAGGCCCTCGAAGTGCTGGTGCGCCATCGCACCACGGCCCTGCGGGAGAGTGAAGAGCATCTGTCCGCCACGCTGCGTTCCATCGGCGACGGCGTGATCTCCTGCGATTGCGAAGGAAGAGTTGCGAGCCTCAACCGCGCAGCCGAGATTCTTACCGGGTGGACCACCGCCGAGGCGGCCGGAAAGCCCATCGGTGAGGTGTTCTGCATCGTCAGCGCCCAGACCCGCGAGACGGTGGTGAATCCGGTCTTCAGAGTCCTTTCCGAGGGAGTGAACGTCGATCTGGCCAACCACACAGCGCTGATTGCCAAAGACGGCACGGAACGCCAGATCGCCGACAGCTGCGCGCCCATCCGCGACGCCTCCGGTGCGGTCACAGGGGCGGTGCTGGTCTTCCGCGATGTGACCGAGGAATACAAGCAGCGGGAGGAGCTGCGCAAGAGCGAGGCCTTCCAGCGTGAACTGCTGCTGAGCATGCCCGCGGGTGTAGTCATCGTGGATCCGCGGACGCGCGAGATTGAACTGATCAACCGATATGCCGCGGAACTTTTCGGCGCGCCGGCGGATCATCTGATCGGCAGCCCTTGCCATTCGCTTCTATGCCCCGCGGCGGAGGGCGCCTGCCCGGTCTGCGATCTGGGAAGCACCGTGGATAACTCGGAACGCGTGATGCTGCGCGCCGACGGCAGCCGTTTGCCGATTCTGAAGACGGTAAGACGGGTCAACATCGGGGGGCAGGAGAAGTTGCTCGAGTGTTTTGTGGATGTCTCCGAGCGCAAGCGGGCGGAGGAGGCGCTGCGCGAAAGCGAAGAGCGGCATCGGGTGATCTTCGACCAGTCCCGCGACGCCATGATGACGATCGCACCGCCTTTCTGGCGGTTTACCGGAGCCAACCCGGCGGCTCTGGAAATGTTCGGCGTAAAAAGTCTGGACGAGTTCCTGAAGCTCAGTCCGCTGGATGTCTCGCCCGAACTCCAGCCCGACGGGCGGCCGTCGGAAGTGATGGCGAGGGAGGTGATCGAAACCGCCATGCGGGATGGTTCGGTCTTCTTCGAGTGGACTCACCGCAGCCTGGGCGGCAGGCAGATTCTCTGTTCGATGCTCCTCAACAGGATGGAGATGGGCGGACAGGTGTTTCTGCAGGGCACCGTGCGCGACATCACGGCGCTCAAACGGATTGAGGCAGCGCTCAAGGCCAGCGAGGCCAATTTCCGCGACTTCTTCGCCTCGTTGCAGGACATGATCGTCGTGGGCACGCCTGAGGGCCAGATTCTTTATGCCAACGACGCCATCGTCCATAAGCTGGGCTACAGCCTCGGAGAACTCAACGCCCTCGGCATCCTGGGTGTCTACCCGCCGGACCGGCGTAAGGAAGCCGACGAGATCTTTGCTGCCATGCTCCGGGGGGAACGCGACGCCTGCACCCTGTCGATGCGACGCAAGAACGGCGCCTTGGTACCGGTGGAAACACGCGTCTCCGTTGGCAAATGGGACGGCAAGGACTGCGTGTTCAATATCAGCAAGGACCTGACTGCCGAGCAGGAGGCGCACCAACGCTTCGAGCGGTTGTTCCGTGGAAACCCCGCTCTCATGGCGTTATCGTCCCTGGATGACCGGAAGTTCGTCGATGTCAACGATGCCTTTCTGGAAACGCTCGGCTTCAAGCGGGAGGCGGTGATAGGAAAGAGCGCCGCCGAACTCGGACTGTTTCCAAACGCCGACCAGCACGATGCGCTGGCCGATCGGCTCGCGGCGGAAGGACGCGTCAAGAACCTGGAATTGGACGTCCGCAGCGGGGATGGGTCGGTACGCACCGGCTTGTTCTCCGGGGAATTGGTGATTAGCCAACACCGCCCGTACTTCCTGACGGTGATGATCGACATCACCGGTCGCAAACGGGCCGAACGGGAACTGGTGCAGTTGAACGCGGCGCTGACGGAGCAGACCGCCGTTGCCAAGGAAATGGCCGCGCAGGCCGAAATGGCCAACTTGGCCAAGAGCGAGTTTCTGGCCAACATGAGCCACGAGATCCGTACCCCGATTAACGGCGTCATCGGAATAACGGGCCTGCTGCTTGATACGGACTTGAGCCCCGAGCAGCGGCGCTATGCCGAGACCGTTCGGGGCAGTGGCAACTCCCTGCTGGGGCTGATCAACGACATTCTCGATTTTTCCAAGATCGAAGCGGGCAAGCTGGAACTCGAGATCCTCGACTTCGACCTGCAAAACCTGCTTGACGACTTTGCGTCGGCCCTGGCGTTCCAGGCCCACCAAAAAGGACTGGACTTGCATTGCGGCATGTCGCCCGAAATTCCCCTCCTGCTTCGTGGCGATCCGGGGCGTCTCCGCCAGATCCTGACCAATCTTGCAGGAAATGCCGTGAAATTCACGCATTCCGGGGAAGTGTCGATTCACGTCACTCTGGAGTCGGAAACGCCCGAAGATGTGTTGCTGCGGTTTTCCGTGACTGATACCGGTATCGGGATCGCTTTGGAAAAGCAGAAAGTGCTGTTCCAGAAGTTCTCCCAGGTGGATGCCTCCACAACACGCAAGTACGGCGGCACCGGCCTGGGACTGGCCATTTCCAAACAACTTGCTGAAAAGATGGGAGGCGAAATCGGAGTCCGGAGCGAGGCGGAAAAAGGTTCCGAATTCTGGTTCACGGTCCGACTGGTCAAGCAGTCGTCCCCGGCTGCCGAAACGGTGCCAACGTCGTCGGACCTGGGCGGTGTTCGAGCGTTGATTGTGGATGACAGCAGCACCCACCTCGATATTCTGAAGACGCGAATGGGAAGTTGGGATATGCGAGTTTCGGCTGCTTCCGACGGCCCGTCTGCTCTTGAATTGCTATACAAAGCGTGCGGTGAAAACGATCCTATCCGAGTCGCCGTCATCGACATGCGGTTGCCGGGAATGGATGGTTGGGAGTTGGGGCGGGCCATCCGATCGGATGAACGCCTGGCGGAGACACGAATGGTGTTGCTGACTTCCCTGGAGGGGCCGGGGGACTTGGGGCAATTCGAAAAGATCGGTTTCGACGCCTATCTCACCAAACCCGAACGCCCGGCTGAATTGAAAGCGGTACTTTCCAGCATCCTGTCGGCGCGCGAAGAGGTTAGCTCGGCACCCCGGACCAAAGCGAAGCGGCAGTCGGTGAGTGAAATACGCAATCTCTTCGCCGACCAGGGAGTTCGAGTCCTGCTGGCAGAAGACAACATCACCAACCAGCAGGTGGCGTTGGGGATTCTCGAGAAACTCGGCCTGCGCGTTGATGCTGTGGCCGATGGCAGGGAAGCGCTTGACGCTTTGCGCGTTATACCCTACGACGTGGTGCTCATGGACGTCCAGATGCCCGAGATGGACGGCATGGAAGCCACCCGCCAAATCCGCAATCCGCAAGCATCAATTCTCAATCGGAACATCCCCGTCATCGCCATGACTGCGCATGCCATGGCCGGCGACCGCGAAGAATGTCTGAAGGCAGGCATGAACGGCTATGTCTCCAAGCCGATTGATCCGTTTGCGCTCGCGGCCGAGCTGGAAAGATGGATCAGAAAGTAGATTCCCGGAGCCGAACAGGCCGCTCTCAACAGTCGAGACACAAGTGCCCGACGCGAGCGATGGAATCGCGGCGGCAGCTGCCACCTGAGTTGGAACCGGAATCTTCGCGGTCGACGGCCCGGAATGAAGTGAGAGCCGACAGGCCGCATCTCGGACGGCGGGAATTCGGTGCTCTGTGACCTCTTGGGTTCCGCAGTGCCTCTTGTCGGCACGATTGCGGTAGAATTGTCGCTCTGTCCTCCCGGCATTTGTGAGCGGCATCGGAGGTGCCGACTCCGAAGATCTTCTCTCGCCGCTTTGCCAACCAGTCGCTGGAGCGTGTCATGAGCAATACGGATCGCGACCAACGTCCGGCCAAAGTCCCTGCCGCATGGGTGTGCCTTGCGTTCATCGGGGCGGCTGCGATTCTGGTTGCCGTACCGGTGGCGGTACTTGCCATCGGGCAGGCAAAACTGGCCGCTCGCAATCGGCAGATTGCTGCGACCCTCCGGCAGACAGATCTCGCCTTGCGGAACTACCATGGCGAGTCGAATTCAGCGTCCGGCAGCGCGGGCGAACTGATGCGCGCATTGCAGGCCATCCAGTCCCGGCGGATCGTGGATCTGACCCACGCGTTTGAACCGGGCATTCCGCACTGGCCTGGGTTTCCGGATGAACAACGGGAAACCATCTTCTCGTACGAAGAGGGTGAAGGAACGATCGGAAAGGGCTTTCTGGCTCATCGGTACACTCACGTCGGCCAGTGGGGCACGCATTGCGACGCGCCGGCGCATTTCGCTAAGGACAAGCGGACCATTGATAAGATCGATCCTGGGGAGATGATCTTGCCGCTCGTGGTGCTCGATGTGCATGAACAGGTGGAGAGCAATCCGGATTACACGCTGAAGATGCAAGACGTCCAGGAATGGGAGCAACGGAATGGAAGGATACCGGCGGGCGCTTTTGTCGCGATGAGAACGGATTGGTCTAAGCGGTGGCCTAATTCAAAAGCCATGCGCAATGAGGATGCCGCCGGCGTATCGCATTGTCCGGGATGGAGCCTTGAAGTCCTGAAATGTCTTTACGAGGACCGGAAGATCACCGCCAGCGGGCACGAAACTCTCGATACCGACCCGGGCATTGCCACCAGCAAAGGAGATTATTCGCTGGAAACATACGTTTTGGGAACCGACCACTATCAGATCGAATTGCTGGACAATCTCCGCTATGTGCCCGAGAAGGGAGCGATCGCCGTGATTGCCTTTCCGAAACCGAAATCGGGTTCGGGCTTTCCCGCACGCGTTCTGGCGATTGTTCCATAAGGCTCATCGTTTCCGGGACGGTGCCGCGTGAAGAGGGCGGCTGCGCTTCGTTCAACCGAAATAGCTGAGATTAACGGCCAAAACCGATCTTATTGCGCTGCAAGTTCACCATGGCTGCCAAACGGCGCTTGACACGGGCACGTTTTGTGAACATCTTTTCATAGTCAAGATTCAACATAAAGGAATTACTTAATGGCAAAAAAGAAGCGCGGCATGCCGACCAAGTACTGCATTGACCCGAAGTGCGGGGCAAGTATGCACGCTCGGTCGACCTCATGTCCGGTGTGTGGCAAGAAACAGCCGAGCAAAGCGGAACAGCAGGGAGAAGTCAAAGCTCAGCCGAAGCCGGAAACGCGAGTGCCGGTTGCGGCGGCCAAACCGGCAGCGGCCGCTCCTGCAGCACCCTCGAAGGCGGCTGCCGGCGGATTGAACGATGCGGTCAGCTTTGTTCGACAGGTTGGCGGACTCGAGCACGCAAAAAAGCTCCTGGCGGACATCGAAGAGATCAAGAATCTTTAGTCCGTTGGATCTCGGCCGCGGCCAGTTCTCCAGTCATCGCATCTGTGAAGATTCCCCATTTCGCTCCGCGGCGGAATGGGGAATCGTCTTCCTGGCTCTCTCGCCACTCGCTGCAGTTCGCCTGTTGTATCGCCGCCTTTTGTATCGGCCCCTTTTGTATCGGCCCGAGGACGGACTTGTCTCCAGGATCCGTGCCTGCGGACCGGAACCGACCAACAGGCCCCACGGGTGACGCCTGTCGGTCAGGGCAGGGACGCGTTGGGCGCCTGAGTCATTGACCGGCTGCGCAGTTCAGTCCACGCTCGGTCGACATCCTTTGTGAATTCGCCCAGGTCACCGACCAGTTCCAGTCGCTTGAGATCCATGTTCAGCATGGGATCAAGTACCTTTCGGACATCCCCGGGGAGCAGGACGGGAGCCTTTGTATTGGGCATGGGATAGAAGATCCCTTTCATGTTGCGCGCGGCAATATCGGGACGCATCATGAAATTGAGGAAACGCTCCGCGTTCTTCTTGTGTCTTGCATCCTTGGGGATGCACAGCGTATCGACGAACATGGACATCCCCTCGCGCGGAAGCACGAAGCGAAACTCCGGGTGGTTCATGCTCAGGCGAAGGCCTATACCTGACCAGCACTGGGCGACGAACACCTCGTTGCCCAGCAGAAGATCCTGGATGGTCGACGAATCATATCGCCGGACGAGGGGACGCTGTTTTTCCAGAAGCGAAAGGGCCTGCCTCAGTTCGTCCGGTTTCTTGTCCGTCAGCGAATGTCCCTGCAGTCTGAATGCGAACCCGAAGCACTCACGCACGTCATCGAGCATGAGAATTCGGTCTTTGTACTTCGAGTTCAGCAGCACCGTCCATGATTCGACGGGTTCGCTCACTTTCTTCGAGTTGTAACTGATACCGGTGCAACCGTACGTGTATGGCACGTAATAGGTGCCGGTCGGTTCAAACGGCATCCTGCGGAATCTATCGTCGATATTCACGATGTTGGGCACGTTGTCGGCATCGATTCTGGCGAGAAGCCCGAGCTTGACCAGTATGCCCACCATATAGTCGCACGGTACGACCACGTCATAATCGCATGCGCCCATCGACATGCGCGCGAGCAATTCGACGTTGTCGTTGTAGAAATTCCAGGTGACTCGGATCCCGGTTTCTTTCTCGAAGTCGGCCAGCACCGCGTCGTCGAAGTAGCCGGCATAGTTGTAGAGATTGAGCGTGTTATCGTCATCCGCCATGGA
>CAIPEB010000085.1 GCA_903863885.1 uncultured Planctomycetaceae bacterium
AGTCACAGTACGGGGCCTACTACCTGGATGTCAGCGGCGACAGTCAACTCACGCCGCTGGATGTGCTGTTCGTCATCAACCGCCTGAATCAGATCATCAACTCGGGCAACGGCGAGGGTGAGGGCGAGGGGAACCTGGCGATGATCGCAAGGGGCACGTCCATGCCGGTTGCCGCTCCCGCGGCGCCCGTCAGACCCGTCGATTATCAGGCGGCAGCCGAGATCTTCCGGAGTCCTGCGGCTGTCGTTGACCACTCGCCGGATGACGCTGAAGCGGAAGTGGAATTCGTCCAGGCACGGGTGGCCAGCCACGGATCGGACGACCTGTTCGGCGACGCAGAGTCGCTCGAGGAACTGCTCGGATGCGGTCCCGCGGACAGTGCTTTTTGAGAAAGACCGGCCCGTAAAACACGCACGGCGTAACAGGTTTGTTACGCCGTGCCATGTTTTGGTCCGGGTTCCGGGCGAGGTTCAGAAGTCGACCTGCAGGCCGCCCGACAGCCCCTGAGCCCAGAAAGTGCTCGTTGCGCCGGGGAAATTGGGGGCCAGCGGTCCGGTGACCGGAGTGATCTCGTCCGGCAGCAGGTCCGGATTGACATAGGGATCGATTTGATCGCCCGGCCGCATCACGTTGGTCCACACGATGAGGCTGTATCCGAGCGTGGTCTTGATGTGCGGCGCCAGTTGATAGCCGAGGGTAAGCCCGATTTCGGGAACCAGGCTGATCGAGTCTTCCGTGTAGACTCCGATGTTCGATCGCTGGGCCAGCAGCCCTCCCCCCGTATAGACGTTCGGGCCCGGCGGCACGCTCACGGTGGAGGTGACCGACTGACCCGTCAGGGTATTCGTAAGCGTCGTCCGGCCATCGATCGCGACCCGGCTGCGGGTGGCACCCAGCCCGAGCTTGCCGAGCAGATCGAGCGTCCAGCGCTGCCGGTGTCCCGTCAGCACGAAGCCCAGGTCCGCACCGTTGAATTGGTTGTCCGCTCCGAAATCGTCCAGAATATCGAACGCGGCGTATGGCCGGTTGGGATCAAGCGACGTAAGACGCTCGCGAATGGCCAAGCCTTCATTCAAACTGAGATAGCGGTAGCCGGCCAGCCAGTCCACGCACCAGCCGTTGCCGCAGACGTCCTCATCGCCGCACCAGCAGCGCCGATACCGCAGCCCGGCTCCGGAAAAGTCGCTGCTCGCATCGACGGTCACCATTCCGCAGAGCGCACCGCTGCCGGCAAACGGTGTTCCCACCGGGGGCAGATAGTCGACCAGTTCCGTCGCGGGCTGGCCGGTCTGGGCATTAATGAAGGGACGTGCCGTCGTTCGGTTGGGGTTGCCGCCGTCCATGAACGTGTCGTTCGAGTTGGCCAGTGCGAAGTACTCGCCCTCAATCGCCGATGTGCGGCAAGCGTCCAACCAGAACCCCGCCCGCAGCCGGCCGCCCTGCCGGATGTTATTCAATACGTCGTCGCCTCCATAGAGGACTTCGCCGCCCTGTCCCAGGATTGCCGGGTTGCCCCGGGCGGCGGTGCTGACCAGCGGCGGCGTGCTCATCGCCCGCGTCCACCAAGCCAGATATTCCGCACTGACCCAGAGCCGGTTGCAGCTCCCCTCGCCGGCAGTCTTGCATGCCGGAGCGGTTTCTCCCCACGCACCCTTCTGCCCCACAGCTTCCGCAGGCGGGAGCGGCACAGCGGCCACGGGCATAGCGGCCGTCGGCGTGAGATTCTGTTCAACGAATACTGCCGGTAATCGCACCGGGGCGGCGGCTGGGTAGGTATACTCCGCAGCGCAAACTGCGGCCGAACCAACCCCCAAAGCGATGGCTGCCGCGAACAGCCGGGAAATCGAGTTTGCAATCATCACGTTTACCCCCTAGCCAACAGCGAGCGCCCGGGCACCTTGGCCGCCGCCGCCTAACGTCATCA
>CAIPEB010000086.1 GCA_903863885.1 uncultured Planctomycetaceae bacterium
CGGTCGTTGCGCGTCATATGAGGAGAGAAGACCATGGGCCTGAACATCGCAGTGCTGGCGAACCTCAAGAAAAACGCGCCCCATTACGCGGGTATGCCATCGGATGCCTGGGACGATCTGGACTCGGACATCACCATCAATGCCATTTCGTCCGCGTTAGCAGCAGCCGGACACCGCACGACATTCCTGGAGGGGAACCTGACCCTCGCAACCGAGCTGCCGAAGCTCAAGCCCGACCTGTGCTTCAACATCTGCGAAGGGCACTGGGGCGACAGTCGCGAAGCGCACATCCCATCGATCCTCGAGATGCTCCGCATCCCCTATACCGGCAGTGGCGTGCTGACCCTGGCCCTGACGCTCGACAAGCCGATGACGAAGCGAGTGCTGGCCTTCCATGGCCTACCGACACCCGCTTTTCAGGTCTTCGAACTGGCAGACGAGCCGTTGGATCCCGATCTGCGGTTTCCGCTGTTTGTCAAGCCCAGCCGTGAAGGAACTGGCATGGGGGTCAGCGGTGAGTCTATCGTGCGCGATGAAACCGAGCTGCGTGATCGCTTGGCCGGACATCTCGCACGCTACCGCCAACCCATCCTGGTGGAACGCTTTATTCGCGGCCGCGAGATCACGTTGGGCTGTGTCGGCAACCTGACGACTCCGGTAGCGTGGCGCGTGCCGTTCGATGAAGCGGCCGATCGCATTACTCACGGCCTGCGCTTCTTGCCACCGTTGGAGATTGATTTCGATGCTTACCCCGCCAGTGAAGGGGGCGTCTATACCAATCGCATGAAGACAGAGTGGGCCCACGATTTCCACTACGCCTGTCCGGCCCCCCTGGGAACCGGTCTCTTGGCACAACTCCAGTGGCTGACCGCGGCCGTCTTCCGAGTGACCGGCTGCAACGATGTGGCTCGCGTAGATTTCCGCCTGGATGCGGATGATGGCAATAAGCCCTATATCCTGGAGGTCAACCCGCTGCCCGGCCTTTATCCCGGGCTGAGCGATCTGGTTCTCGAGGCAGAAGGCGACGGCATGACGTATAACGATCTGATCAATATGATCGTCGATACAACATGTGCTCGCTGCGGGATTGCGTGCTAGGCCGGCACGGCCAAACCCATCCCCCGAGAACGCAGGTTCCCGTTGGGGGATGGGTCTCCTGACTGTGATCAGGTACTTATTCGCAGCCGGGCGCGGGCGCGACGCTCGTGCCCGCTTGTGAGCTGCGGACCGCTGCGTCAATCACCCCGATCACCCGGCGTGCCTGCTCCGGCTTGACGATCAGCTCTTCACCCAGCAAAAGATGATCAGCCACATTGCGGTAGTACTGCACCGAGCCATAGCCGGGCAGCGTAACCTTCACACGGCTGTCCTGCCGAATCCCTGTCGCAAAACTGACCACCTGAATCTCATCTCCCCAGTCGGCACGGATAGCGCCCTTCGTGCCCAGAATGAGCCACTTGGGCCGTACTGACGCAGCAATGGACGAGATCCAATAGTCAGCGGTGACGCCGTTCTCAAAACGGATATAGGCCTGTCCGTGGTCATCGTTCGTCACAGAATGCCAGACGCGCTTCTGAAAATCACCGGTGACCTGGGTAATCTTCGCCGGCACGAGGTTGAGGATCCAATCCAGGAAATGTGCGCCCCAGTCATGCATCACCCCGCCGCTGATCGCCTTGTCGGAACGCCACCAGAAACCGGGGTGCGCATAGTTGCCCTGCCCGCATTCGATGTGATAGATCTCACCGATCAGCCCGCGCTCAAGGATATCGCGGATGGTCAGGTAATCACC
>CAIPEB010000087.1 GCA_903863885.1 uncultured Planctomycetaceae bacterium
ACGTTCATTGCCGCACCGGAAAATATTGCACAGCAGATTCTCGACCTGGCCAAATGGCCTGAATTTAAGGGCTACGGACCGTTACCGGGAATCAAAGCAGCCGAATTCGAGAGTCAGACGCCCGATGTTGTGGGCACCAAAATACGTGTAACGAACACGGACGGGTCGAGCCACATCGAAGAGATCGTGGAATGGAATCCGGGCAGCCGAATTCGCCTGCGGATGCGCGAGTTTTCAGCCCCGCTTTCCCGATTGGCAATCGAGTTTCTGGAGACATGGGAGTTTCAGAGAACCGGCAACGAAACCCGTGTTGCACGGTTGTTCGAGTTGCGTCCGACTTCGATAGTGACGTGGCCCGTTCTCTGGATGATCTCATTCCTTTTGCGACTTGCAATCGCCCGAAATCTGCGGCAAATTCAGGAGATCCGGTCCTGAGCTCTGACCGGCCGAACCGGCGACGCCAGTGCACCGAAAAATGGTCTTAGTACCTGTTCTTCCGCTTCGGATTGCCGCGCAATGTCACTGCTCCTTCGATGGCAGATATCACGCATGGCGATTCGGGGGCGGGTCGCCTTCGGACTCGTTTGTGCAGAGCGGGTATGCCATCGCCTTGGTCTGACTGGTGATCAGGTTGACCGTGTGTTCGGCGATCTCTGGCGATACACGAGCGACGAACGACTCGACTGGTGGAACTGCAAATCCACGGCGAGGGAAATTCTGGAGACGGCGGGCGGCTCGGTGAGCATGGCAGATTGCCGGTTCCTGTACCCAGTGATGCGGCAGCTTGATGAAATCGGCGGCGGCAATCTCTTTGGCGGTTACCGGAACGAAAACACGTTGATTCCGAGTCTTGAACTGTGCCGCCTTCTTTCATCGCGCGGGATTTCGATTCCGCCGACTCGTCCCTTCATACGCGGCAGCAGGCGAACCGTCTTGGGTTTCACGATCTGGTCAATTGGATTCGGCGATCCTTGGGGACGAAGATTCGACGGTCGGGAGTTGCGTGTTCTCGCAAGCATCGACTGTCCTCGCTGAACTGTTTGCTGGCCGTCATTGTCTCGGGCACTGGAATCTCGGCATCTTCCGTTGGCGACTGCCCTCTGCCGAAGGACGATTTGCCTGGACCGTCGCGAGTTCTGCAGCGCGGCGATGAATTCAGCCGGAGCAGGCAATCCAGCCAGCGGTGTCTTGCGTCCCTGGTAGCTCCATTGCCCAGTTCGCCCCACGTGCTCGAGCACTTCATCAACCGGCGGCTGGAAAAAGGGCAAGGTCATCCGTTCCCGCTGCCCCGGCGGTCGCCGTGGCACACCATGTCAATGACCACGGTGCTTGCCAGGATGAGTATGTCGTCCTCGCCATCCGCGATATCGACGCCGTAAGTGTCGGTCCACGAAAACCACTGTTTGGACACGCAGGCCACGGTCCTGCCGCCGCGGGAAAACGAGTATTCGTGATCGAGGAAATCGCCTTCGGCCTCCAAGTCGTCAGGACCGGGCACGTCCACGGTGAACTTGCAGTGAATGAACGTGAAGAGCGATTTCTTCACGACGGCGGCGAGTTGCGATCCGCGATAAATCTGGTAGGTCGGCCCCCACGACAGGAGCTTCTGGCTGATGAAAGCCAGTTCATTGCCGCCCATGTCTTGAAACGAGAGTTTCTCGCCGATGCTGAAGGCTCTCCCATCGACGAAGAACACGTCGCGCCCCTGGTCGTCTTTGATACAGAAGTCGTCGCCCCAGGAAAACAACTGCTGTTTCAGGACGTAACGCATGAATCTTCTCCCTGGTCGGTGTTGTCTCGCTCCGGGTTTAAGCTCGGATTGATGTTACGCTTTCCGCTTCGACCTTGCGGCAAGTTCTCTTTTGCGTTCCGCCGTGTACTTCCACCAAGGTGTTGATGTTTCCCCGGACATGAATCGCGTGGCCGCGATGAACACGTCGAGCAGGCAGGGATCGTGACGGACGCCGGTGATGCGGCACAACTCGTCGTACATCGCGTACGGGTCTTTCTCCAGCAAGTCCTGCGGCGACAAGATGCGGAGTTGCTGCAAGTTCGCCGCGATCGAAGGACCGATGTTCGGAATCTGCTGCAGTTCAGTGACTTCCGTCCGGCTGACTTTTTTCATTTCGGTTGCCCCTGCGTGTTCGTTGTCGTCGCGCCGCCATTCTACACGACCCTGGCGGCAACAACTCGACCGCAGCAGAGAACGTCTTCCGGTCCACTTCTTTGTCGATGGATGGTTGGCACGCTGATCGCGCGATGGCAAGATGACGCCTGCAGTGACGCAGATCCTGATCGGCGTTTTACGCGTGTCGGAATTCATATGGGGTGTTTCGTCAACAACGTTGTGCTTCCAGTCGAGGCGGGAGGAATTCACCGTGAACGTAAAGTGGTCGCTCGTGCCGGTTGTGCTGTCAATGATCTCGCTCGCGGCTGATGCGGTCGAACCGGCAAAGAAAGATGGATGGACCCAGAAGCAGTTCATCATCACCTTCTGGTGCCCTCCGCCGGCTACGGAATCGGAGCTGGCCAACGTGGCTGCGGAACATTTCAACCTGACCTGGGTGCCGGTCGAGGGGTTGGACGTGGCCGCCAAGTATGGACTCCGTGCGATGCTGACGAGCGACCTTTTGAATCCGGCGACGCTGGATGATGGCGCAAAGCGGGCTCAGTTGGATGCTCTCATCGAGAAGGTCAAGAACCACTCGGCGATGGAGGCCTATTTCATTACCGACGAACCGGGTGCGGGCGCGTTTCCCGGCCTCGGCAAGCTGGTTGAATATCTCCGAGAGCGGGATCCGGCTCATCCTGCGTACATCAACCTTTATCCCACCTACGCGAACGAGTCCCAACTCGGCGTAACCGCCGATGCCGCAGAGCGGGCCAAGGTGGGCTATCCCCAGAATTTCGCCGGCGTCGGGACCAGCGACAAGACCGTGTTGGCTTATCGTGAACACCTGAAGAAGTTCCTCGAGATCGTCAAGCCGGATCTGATCAGCTACGACCACTACCATTTCATGAAGGAGAGCGATGGCGGACAGTATTTTCTGAATCTGGCGCTGATCCGCGATGCTGCCATCGAGTCCGGCAAGCCTTTTGTGAACATCATCCAGGCTTGCACGATCGAGAAAGTGTGGCGACTGCCCAACCCCGCGGAGACGCGTTTTCTGGTGTATACGACGATGGCGTACGGGGCCCGCGGTATCAGCTACTTCACCTACTGGGGCCCGGAGAGCTACGGCGGACTTTATCGCGATGGCAAGCCGTCGCCCATGGTCAAGGAGATCGCTGCTCTGAACGCGGAAATAACCCAGTTCGGTCCAACCCTGATGGAACTCGAGTCAACAGCCGTCTATCACACCGCGCCGCTGCCCTACGGAACCCAGTTGGTACCGGCCGACTCTCCCGTGCAATTCACCGGCAGCGGCGAGTTCGTTCTCGGGTTGTTCGGCAGGAGCGGCAAGACTACCGCCTTCATGGTGGTGAACCGAAGTCACAAGCAGGAGGCCGAAGCCTCGGTTAAGGTCTCGATCCCCGGCAGCAAGCTTCAGGAACTGGACCGAACTACCGGGAAGTGGTCCGACGTTCAATCGTTGGAAGCCAGTCGCGAAGTGAAGATCAAACTCGCGCCCGGCGATGGGCGATTGTTCCGTGCTTGTGAATAGTCGATCCTCGCCGGCAACGCGATGATCCGTGTTTAATCCGTGCCAATCCGTGGCCTCTTTATCTCCGATCCGGCACGACTTGTTGCTGACAAAAGGGTTTTGGCATGACACGGTCTATCTGGCCGACACTGGCCTTCCTGTTGCAGCTTGGTTTGTCCGAAGCGTATGCGGAGCCGTTGGCGGCACTTCGGCTGTTCAACCCGACGGCATGGCAGGGGCCGACCGCAGTCGAGGTGCCGGTGGGCAGCATTGCCGCCCCGACAGTTATTGACTGGAGCAAGACGCAGCTGATCTGCGACGGACGGATTCTGCCGTTCGCGATTCGCGAAGGGCGGGCCCACTGGAAGTCGGAGTTGAAGTCGCCCGGCCCGCAGCCCCGGTCCGAGGACTTGCTGGTGTTTACGTGCGATGTGCCGCCCGGGAAATGGGCGCAGGTCGATGTCATATCCGGGACGCCGGAAGAGACGCCCGTTGTTGATCGCAAAGACGGCCGAATGTCTATCGAATCGCCCGGTGGTCGCGTGGTTATCGACGAGCGAACCGGCTGTCTGTTGTCGTGGGAAGCCTGCGGTACGCCGCTGCTCTCGGCGCCTTTTACCGTGACGCCGTGCCGCTTGTCGGAAGACGGGTACCAACTCAAGGGACCGTTTGGCTGCGGATACATCGCAGCGTCGGTCGGCATGCAGAAGATCGGCGGCGTAACGCAGCAGGCGCGCTGTGCGTCCCTGTCGTCCAATTCTGCGTTGACCGAAGTGAGCTTCGTGCTGGAGCCCGCCTCGGGCCCGGCTCTGGCGCTCACGTATCGGCTGCACGCATCGGGGATGCTCGAAATCGTGGTCGATGAGCGGCCGTGGAAAGGACGCTCGCCGTGGCTGAACCACTCCGTCGAATATGCCCTGCAACTGGTCGGTTCGCTGCGGCATTTTCCATACCTCGAAAATCGTTGGGCGTTTTACGGCTTCCGCGAGTACACGGCCTCTGTGAAGAGCATCGCGTGTGCACACGCGAGCGAGAAGGCCGTTGTACTCGAATTGGGCGGCGAATCGGTCAACGGCCGACAGTATGTGCGGCGGTTGTTTCCCGTACCTGCAGATCGGCAGGCGGGCATTGGCGATCTGGTGGAGTTGGCGGACGAAGGACTTGTCGTCGATGTGCTGCCGGCGCACACCGCAAAGCTCGAGCGTCCGGTGCGGATTGCGGACGACTCCAAGGCGGAGGCGGTCGTCGGCGAATTTGTGGCAGTGCTGAAGAATGCCGGCGTCGAGTTCGCGGCGGACGGATCAGCCGAAAGTATGACGATTCGCCTCGAAGTGGTGCCTGATCCCGCGCGACACGGCATCACCGGCGACGGCTACGTTTTGGCCGCGAGCGAGAAGGTTTTCACATTGCGTGCCGGTACTCGCCTCGGACTCAACGGGGCCGTTCGGGCAATCGCCCGCCACTTAAAGCGATATGGGCGCGACGGCGGGTTGCCGTTGACGGCGCGGAATCCCGTTGTGGATCTGCGCGGCGGCGGGTTCGGGGGCGGCGACTTCGAGGTTGATTTTCCCTATGCCGACGATGCGGAGTGGTGCCGCGTCTTCGACGGACTGCTGGACTCGGGGATGAACGTGTTCGCGTGCATGGGGATGTGGTCCAACTGGAAGATGCCGGTGGGCTACAAGTACATGCCCGAGTTGCGAACCAGCGAACCTGATGCCTACGACGAATCTTCGGGGGCGAAGTTCGCCGAACTCGACCACCATCGAGAACATGGTCTGAAGCTGGCCAAGTATCTGCAGGACCGCGGCGGCCAGGTCTGGCTATGGATCCCCATCGGATGCGTGCCCACAACGTACGCAAAGCGTTTTCCCGAGGCCATGGCGCCTGGCAGCGACAAGATTCCGTGCTTCACACATCCCGAGTACCAACGCTATATCGATGCGTATTTCCGCGAATTGATCGAGACTTATCCGCTCGACGGACTGTTTCTGGTGCGCGACGACAATGGAGGCATTTGCACCTGTGATCGCTGCAAGGAATATGTGGCAAAGTCGCGCACGAAGAGCCCCGTTTGGGAGCAGTATCTGGTCATCTACGACTGGATGCGCACCCATGGCTTCAAAGGCCAGGTGGCCGTGTACCCGTACTTCGACACCTACGAGCCGAAACTCGATCCGCTGTTGCCCGAGGACCTCCGCATTGTCGGCCACGGAAGCGGTGCGGCCACGTTGTCGCGCGACTACGAGTCCATTGGTCCGATGGGTGATACGTGGATCGACAACCTCTACGCGAACTTCCGCATATCGCCGTCGCCCCGCATGAAACGCCTGCTGGCCGATCGCGGGAGTTTCTGGATCGGCGGTGCCTACGTTGGCTGTGAACTGCCGTGGGAGTCGATCGGCTTCTTCGGCTGGGAACCGACGGCCACGCCCAACTCGTTCCGATATCAATGGGCGATGCGTGAGTTTGGCGCAGCGGCGGCCGAACCGTTTCTCGCGATGAACGACCCCTATGAGGAGCTGTGGGACATCATCGCGCTGCACATGCCGCCGGCGGACTGGATGAAGCTGACGCCCGAGGCGCGGGAAGCGGTGGTGAAAGAAGGTGTGGACGGCATCGTGAGACTTCGTGCCGGGCTGAGTGAGTTGAAGAAGACGATCGACGTGGAGCGGCAGAAACGGTGGCTGGGCCACGTCGAACTGTACCCGCCGTTCTTCGAGTACCATCTGCACAGACTCGACCTATTTGCCCAGATATACGACCAGATCCTGGCAAATCGCGACGCTCTCAACAGCGCCGAGGGGCTGCCTGGAGACGTGCGCGAATCTGTGCTCAACAAATACTCCGAAATGTACCAGTGGGCGGCGAAGTACGATGCGGCGATGCAGAAAGCGCCCGATGGAATGTTGTCTCGCTGCCGATGGATGACGAAGCCCTACCAGGAGTGGATGGCAGGCTACGATCAGTGGTTCGACGGACATCTGAAGATTAAACAGTTCGTCGGCACTCTGAGCGTCGAGGCAGATGCGATTCGGCCCGGCGAACCGTTCCTCCTGAGAGTAAAGCTGCACAACCAGGGCATTTGTCCGTGGATCGCCGGGTCCGGGCAGCGAATCGAATTGACGGGCGACGCGGCAAGGCTCGGTTTGCCGGCCGTGTGGCAGTTCGCGGGAGAGCCGATGGCGCCCGGTGACCGACGGACCATCGAACTGCGCGGAACAGTGCCCAAGGATCCGGGGGAAGCCAAGGTGACCGCCTCAGTGTTCTCGCCGTACCGCGTTCCGGAGAAAATCGCCACCGGAGACGCAACGCTGGTGTGGAAATAGGCAAGGGGCATCCACGAATAGATCTTTCCGCGGAAACCGTACCGAGTGAGAGGACGCTGATGGTCAGAGGTATTCCGACATGGGCGCACGAGGGTATCCGGCGACTGTCGGTCGCACATTTCCTGGCGGCCATTGCCGTGTGGATTGTTGCGTTGCCGTTCTTGGACCAGCTGGCAAACGGCGAAATACTGGAATCGGCTCTGTTTACGTTGGTACTGCTTCAGGCGGTCAGGGCCGTCGGCGGTCACCGCCGGACATTGATCATTGCCTCGATTCTGGTCACGCCGGCAATGTTCTCTACGTGGCTGCACAGATTCTACCCCGACCTGCTGCCGGGCGAGTTCCGTTTGACAACGGCGATCGTGTTTACGGCCTTCGTAGCCATGCACATGCTGCGATTTATTCTGCGCGCTCCGAAAGTCAACGAGGAAGTGCTCTGCGCAGCAATTGCCACATTCCTGCTGCTCGGCGTCCTTTGGGCGTTCGGTTACATGCTGGCGGGGATTTTGTCGCCCAAAGCGTTTGCGTTCACCGTTGGCGAGAGCCGCAGGATGTCGGGTGTCGAGGCAGTGTTCTTCAGTTTCGGGACGCTCACTTCCAACTACGGGGACGTCATTCCGCTGTCCAATGCAGCTCGAATGCTCGCGATGACGGAATCCACCGTCGGCATGTTCTATGTCGTCGTGTTGATCGCCAGGTTGGTGTCAATGTACTCTTCCCCGGAAGCTTCGGAGATTTCCGCAACGACCGACAGCCAAGCGTGAATGTTGAATGATGCGAGCGTTCCGGGAACCAAGACCCGCTCCCAAGACACATCCGGTGGCTTCTTATCGCGTTTGGAACATCCACCATTGACTGCCTTGTGTCCGCATCGGGAGACAAAGCCCGGTTGGACAGCCGACGCGTGAGGCTACGAAGCCACGAGCGGGAGCCATTTGTTCAGCGTCTCGATCAACGCGAGTGGAGAGATTGGCTTGGTGAGATAGTCGTTCATCCCCGTGTGCAGGCAGAATTCTCGATCACCTCGCATGGCATGCGCTGTCATGGCGATGATTGGGATCTGATGATCGAGCACGGGCGACTGCGGATCGCGGATGATCCTAGTGGCCTCCAGACCGTCCATTTCGGGCATTTGCACATCCATCAGCACCAGATCATAGGGCAGCGTTCGTAAAACCTCGACGGCTTCCACCCCGTCGGCAACTGCTTCGGCTCGCAGGCCAAGCTTGTGCAGGATGCCAAGTGCCACTTCCTGATTGACCACGTTGTCTTCTGCCACCAGGATCCGCGCACCCTGCCGTTTAACGGCCGGGAAGGAACTGCCCGATCGGCCGGCCGACCCTGCCGGCTGTGCGGCCTTTTGTGCAACGGATTCCGGCTTTGCAGATTTGCCCAGCGGTACCGTGAACCAAAACTCGGAACCGACTCCCACTTGGCTGTTCACGCCGATATCGCCTGCCATCAACTCGGTGAGCTTTTTCGAAATGGCCAGTCCCAGGCCAGTGCCGCCGTACCGGCGCGTCGTAGATGCGTCGGCTTGAGTGAACTTTTCGAACAACATCTCTTGATGTTCGGGCGGAATGCCGATTCCCGTGTCCTGCACGGAGAACCGGATCACGGAGACGGTGTCGGTTTCGTCAATTCGGCTGACCCGCACAGAGACCTTGCCGCGATCGGTGAACTTGACAGCGTTTCCAGCCAGGTTGATCAGAATTTGACGAAGCCGTCCCGGAGCGCCGCGGACTTGCGATGGCACGTCCGGATCGACCGCGCAGTCGAAGGCAATACCCTTGCATTTGGCTCGCAGCGCCAGCGGGGCGGCGAAGCTATCCAGCAGGTCACGCAAGTCGAAATCCAGCAATTCCAATTCGAGCTTGCCAGCCTCGATCTTCGAGAAATCCAGAATATCGTTCACCAGGCTCAACAGGGCTTCGCCGCTGCTGCGAATCGTCTCAACGTACTTCCGTTGCTTTGCGTTCAACTCGGTGTCCAAAAGCAGGCCGGTAATCCCGATGACCCCGTTCATGGGTGTGCGGATTTCGTGGCTCATGTTGGCCAGGAACTCGCCCTTAGCGGAATTAGCCGCCTCCGCCCGCTGTTTGGCCGCCAGTAAACTCTCTTCCATTCGTTTGCGATCGGTAATGTCCGAGAGTATTCCAACGGCATGCCACGCTCCCGACAGACAGACGGCCGATAACGACAGCGAAACGGGAATCTCTTGTCCATCCCGGCGCCGAGCCGACAATTCGAGCGTCTTGCCGATGGCCTTGCCGCGGCCTGTTCGCACGAATTCCGGAAACGCCGCACGATGATCGGCGTGGTAACGCTCGGGTGCCAGCAGATCATGCAGGTTCTTTCCAAGCGCTTCCTTCACCGAATAACCAAAAAGCCGCTCGGCTGATGCGTTCCAATAACTGATCATGCCGCTCGGGTCCATCATCAGGATGGCGTCGTGGGCGGCATCGGTAATGCTGCGCATTTCCGCGATACGGTTTTCTACTGTCCGTTCGAGATGCTTGTTCAGTTCGCGAAGGTCCGCCTCGGCCTGCTGCTGATGTGTAATGTCGCGGTTTGAGCCTCGCCGCCCCATCGGGACTCCACGGCTGTCCTGAACGGGCTGGCAAATGTGACCGATCCACCGTTGCGTGCCATCGGGGCGAATAATTCGGAAGCGGATTTCGCCTGACTCGAGAACTGGATGTCCGTCTTGACTGTGTTCCTGAAAAAGTCGGAGGTCTTCGGGGTGAATGATGCGCTCCAACAAAGTAGCATCGGACAAGAAATCGTCCGGAGCGTAGCCCGTGATGCGTTGGCACGAGGGCGAGCAGTATAAAAAACGTCCGTGGGAGTCGATCCAGAACTCCCAGTCGCAGGTGTTATCCGCAACGAGGCGATATTTCCATTCGCTTTCCCGCAATGCGTCTTCATTCTTGCGTAGTCGCTCGATCTCCGCCTGCAGGTGAACTGTGACTGCGTTCAATTCCGCCGTGCGTTCTCGAACACGTGCCTCCAGTTCGGCAATCTGCTGCCGCATTTGGGCAATCTGTCGTTCGCTGGACTGCTCCCGGTCGTTCATGAATTACCTGATCTTTGCGATTATTGGGCCGTTTGTGGTTTCGAGGTAACCATCGATTTACATCGAAAGAGAATTGTAGAAAAACGTCGGCTCGTCACCAATTCACCATATCGGCCACCGCCTGCCAGCAACCTGCCGAATCGCCAACGCGGATTCGTCTTGGCGTCACGGTGCAAACAAACAGGCCGATTTCCGATTCTTGCACGCTTGTTGCCTCTGGAATTTGTATTGAACACGGGCAAGTTGGTTTCGGCAATCGAGGAAACGAGTTCCTGATCCGGTCACGGTGCACAGCGGACCATCTCGCGGGTATGATCGGCGATACCCTCAAGTGGTGAGGTTTTTCCTAGGCCGGTGCGAGGGGGTAGTCAGCGCCGTCGCATATTTCTCCGCGCTTTCAGAGCGGCGAGTTGATTACCGCAGTCAGGCAATTTGCAGATCGGCATGCATTTGCTTGACAGTGCCATAACGTTTTGGGACAAAATGGCCAGCATGCAACACTCTTTTCCAGGGAATTTCCGGCAGCACATCGTTCCCAGAGTGTTTTGAGATGAACTACCTCCGCCATTACGCATTCCTGCACACCGCGGACCTCGACGAGTCGCGAGAGGTAATGGGGCGACTCTGGGAAACGCATTGCGTCGAATGTCGTGGAAGAGTTCCATTTCAAACCAGAGTGAACCACGCGGAATTAGGTTCGTTGGGACTCAGTTACATCGATTGTGCAACTCCTTTGCGAATCATCTCTTCACCCGTCAAAGACCACTTCTACGTCCAGTTTTTTGAGTCCGGCTCGACAGAATATCGGCTCAATGGAAAGGCAATCTGCGGCACGCAGCGAACGGCAGTGATGGGCTCGCCCTCCCAGGAGGTGTTTATGCAAACTGAGCCGGCGAGGGTCCTCGCTCTGCGTGTGCAAGTGGACTGCGTTCGCTCGGCCTTTAGGGAGGAGCGGACCGGCAGTTGGAATCAAGCAAATTGGCCTCTGGCTTTTGAATTGTCTGACCGCAGCGTGGCGGCACTTCATTCGGCTGTGCGTTGGTCCGCTAAGGAGATCGATGAGAATCCGACTTTGCTGCATTCGGCAGCAGCCGTGCATTTGGAAACGGGCCTGAAATCGCTGTTTCTCTCCTGCCTGCGCGGCGCGAGCGGATACCAGAAACTCGCTTGCCGCCGAATCAGCAAGGTCGATCAGGCTGATTTGGAATTGTGGATTCACGCCCATCTTGATCAGCCGATCAGCGTTGAAATCCTGGCGGAACAAAACAGATGCTCAGTTCGCAGCGTGCAGTTGGCTTTTCGCAAACATCGCGATTGCACTCCAATGCAGTTTGCGCGGCAGGCTCGTTTGTGGGCCGTGCGCCGCAAACTCCGTGAGCGAGCGGAGCAGGGTGTGATGATCAGCGATGTGGCATTCGATTACGGTTTCCCGCACCTTGGACGTTTTGCGCAACACTATCGAGAAGCGTTTGGCGAAACGCCGTCTGAGACCGTTGCGAGATCTGCCAGGCCGTAAAGCGGACGCGGTCTTCGCCGCGGTTCCTGCCCCGGTTGCTGCTTACGCAATCCAGATAGAGGCAGCATTCTTTAGGTGGAATCTGTCGGATTGCGCTTTCTGGATAGATTTGGAAGCATGGCAAGCTAGACTCAGGCGCGTCGCTTTCGCGTGCAGGTTCTTCCCACATGTCTCGGAGCGCCGCCATGAAACGCATCTTGTCCCGGTGGTTTCAAAGTCTGAATCTTGCCCGCAACCCACAGAGGAAATCGCGGAAGCGACGGTGGCGTGTTGCCCGGTTCGAGCAGTTGGAACGACGCCAACTCTTGGCCGCTGATCCGATCTTGATGGCCAGCGGCGCCGACCTCAGCAGCCCTCTGTTTTCCACCCCGAATCCGGATCCTGTGCAAGTCTGGATTTACGATTCGGCCGGGGTCATTGGCAAAGACGCGTACGGGAACAAGATTGACTTCAACCAGGACGGCTACGGCGACACGCTTCAGACGGGTCGAGTCGACGAGATTATCAACTACAAATCGAGCAACCCTCTGGTGCCCTGCTCGCGCGGCGACTTCATCGTCGCCGAACTGGGCGGATCCAGCGGAGCGCAGATTCCGATCCGCAAGGGCGACTTGGCGTGCGGAGCTTTTCCGTATTCCGGCATCATGGTGGAGGTCACGGCGATCGACCTCAACCACGACGGTTACCAGGACTTGCTCGGCCTGGGTTTGTCCGGGGATTCCAAGGGGACCGAGGTTCGGGCAGCCTACTGGGATCAACTCACTCAGTCGTTCAGTGTCACAGCAACGATCGGCACGGTTCAGGCCTGGGGAGCGAAGTTTGCATCCTGGCAGTTCGGGGACGTCAACGGCGACGGCATTCTGGATATGGTGACGCCCAACTTCGACCCGGCCTCGGTCAACAATTTCCGTGCCTACATCGGCTTTGAAGTGTATCTCGGCATTCCGGACGGCGGCGGGAAATTCGATGGACACTTCCAGGCCGCCCCGTGGGCAACTGTCGCAGCGCGCACGCCGGTCTCCGAGTGGGGCATTAACACCGATGGCCCTTATGAAGTGTCAACATCCAACCCGAGCATCACGCCGGTGCTGGCCGATTTGAACGGAGACGGCAAACTTGATCTGGCGATCCCGGAAATCGACGGCATGTCGGTCTTCACGAATCCAGGGAACGGACAATTCGTACCCGGCACGGGGATCTTCACGGCCGTTCCCGCCGGTTCGCATGGCGGTCCTCAATTAAAGGCGGGCGATCTCGACAAGGACGGTGATCTCGATCTCGTCGATTCGCCCAACCTGCCGCGAAACGACATGAAGAAGCCGGTAAGCGAGTTCTTGTATAACTGGGAGCCTGCCCCGGGTGCGATCACTGTTTTCCAAAACAACAGCGTCACGGGCGGCCCGCCGGCTTTTACCAGTTACAGTGTCGTCGGATTTGAAAACGGGGGTGGATACAACGGCCAGGTTGATATTGCCGATCTCAACAACGACGGCAAACTCGATCTGGCGGTCGCCAGCGCGGCCCTCTCGACGTTGTATTATGGAACGCTTCAGGGGAACGGCGACGGGACGTTTGGAACCCTTCAACTGCACGTCGGCTATGCCGACGACGACGGAACCGGTGCGACATTCCACCGGGGCATTCGAGGAATTGCCGCCATCGACTCGAACAATGATGGATTGATCGACATCGCCACCGTGGCGGTCAATTATGGCGCCATTCCGGTGAGCTCGCCCCTGAATAATCCGGCGGTATCGATCGTCGGGGTGTCGCTGAACAAGACCTACCGCGCTCCCACGGTCGTCACCAATCCGCCTCTTCCCATCGCGACCCAGGGCAAGCCATACAGTTACCAACTGGTCTCTTCCGGCGGAAACCCGAACGAACCGCTCGTGTTTTCGCTGAACCCGAACAGCGTGCCGCTTCCTGCCGGCCTGACACTCACCCCGACGGGATTGCTCAGCGGTACGCCCACGCAGTCGGGACCATTCCAATTGTTGATCGACGTATCGCAACCCAGCGGCATCCACGGAACGACCCTTGTGCCGTTGACGGTCAATCCGGGCATAGTGTCGTCTCCGATCATCGTCGCGGCGCCGGAAAAAGGCGGTGAACCCGTGCGCGTGATGAATGTCGATGGTTCGCTCATCGCCGCCATCAACGCCTTTTATGGCTACAAAGGCGCGGTCCGCGTGGCCACCGGCGACGTCACCGGCGACGGCAAGGCCGATATTCTGGCGATCTGCGGTTCCGGTATTACGACCGAAGTCCGCGTCTTCGACGGAACCACCTTTACGCGAGTGCTCAAGTTCGCGCCGTTCGGCACGGCCTTCAAGAAGGGCGGCTACGTCGCGGTGGGCGATGTGCTCGTGAATCACCCCGGAGTTGAAATCGTCGTCAGCCCGCTGTCGGGCCGCGAGAAGGTACGCGTGTTCGACAACGCGGGACAGGAACTGACGAGCTTCTTGCCGTATACGAAGAACTACTCGGGTGCGGTGCCGATCGCCGTGGGGAATATCGACGGGAAGAACGGCGATGAGATCGCGGTTGCCATCGGAACCGGCCGTTCGGAAGTCCGCTGGTTCGACGGATACGGCAACCTCGAGGGCAAGTTCGCAGGACACGGCAACCAGATCGCAGTCGGCGACGTCGATGGCGATGGCAAGTCCGAGGTCGTACTGACCGCGGGCAAAGGGAATCCTCCGATCATCCGGGTCTATGATCCGCAGTTCGGCGTGCTTGACTCGCAGTTTACCGGAGCTGATCCGAAATATCGCGGCGGGTTGCGGGTGGCCCTCGTACGCAGTGCCGACGGCAGCCGGTACGATATCGTGACGGCTTTCGAAGCGAAGAAGCCAACCACCATCACGATCCGCGACGGCAGGACGGGGGCAATTCTCGACAGTTATCTGGCATACCCGTCGGTCTTCGTCTTCGGTTTGAATATCGCGGGCAGTTGAACCCGACTGTCCGGTGAGCCGGTAAATATTGGTTGCACCCGTCTGCCGACTTCCTTATTCGGGTAGACCGGATGGGGCGCAGCGGTTGGCAACCATCTTATTGACTTCCCCGTTGCTCGAGCGCTCTGAGCTTGTCGCCATTCGCAACGCAGCGAACGAATCTCGCGATAATTTCGACCACGGCAATTGCATTGTTCCGTCGGATCGGCAACTATCGGCGGAAAGCGGCGACCGGAGGCCCGAGTTCGTGGAATGGACGGATGCGTGTTCCATCCGTGCGGGTCCGAGGCGTCTTGAGTTCCGGCCTTTGGGCTGTTTGTGCAAGACAAGAAAACAACGCTTGCAAGTCGGAGACCTGACCGTGTTGCGTTACATGCGATCCGTCGTCCTGGGAGTTCTCTGCATTATTGCGAGTTGGACACCGCGCGCTGAATCTGCCTCGCCGGGGGCGGTTGTCTGTGCAAAGGACGCGGCGCCCGCCGAGAAACTGGCGGCGAAGGAAATACGACGCTACATCTATTTGCGGACGGGAGAACTCCTGCCGATCGTTGACCTATCAGCCCCGATGCCAGACGGCGGCGCGATCCTGGTAGGCAAAGGGGCGGTTCAATCTCCCGGAGCGCCGGGCGCGAGGCTCGAAATCGGAGAACTGAAGCCCGAGCAGTTTCGGCTGAAGACTGGCGAGGTGGGCGGGCGACCCGTGTTGGCGGTCTCAGGCGGCGATGCTTTCGGGACGCTGTACGGCGCTTACCGACTGGCCGAACTCATGGGCGTGCGGTTCTATCTGGACGGCGACGTGGTGCCGGATCAGCAGGTATCGTGGGAATGGCACCCCTTGGACGAAACTCGCCGGCCGTTGTTCGACCGGCGGGGAATTCAACCGTTCCACGATTTTCCCGAGGGACCGGATTGGTGGAACCGCGACAGCTACAAGGCCGTTCTCGGACAATTGCCGAAGATGGGCATGAATTTCTTCGGGCTGCACTGTTATCCCGAAGGCGGTGTTGGCCCCGAACCGCTGGTTTGGATTGGGCCGCCCGCCGACTTGGACGCCAACGGCAAAGTGAAGGCCAGCTACCCGTCACGCCATTTCACGACCGACAGTCATCCGCCCGCATGGGGGTTCGTGCCGGGAAAGACGAGCGACTTCGTGTTCGGCGCTGCCGCTCTTTTCGACTGCGACAACTACGGCGCCGACTACATGCGCGAGACTTATCCTTGGAACAAGATGTCGCCCGATCAGTGCAACTCGCTCTTCGAAAGGATGGGGAGCTTCCTCGGCGATGTGTTCGGCTATGCGCGACGAATGGGCATAAAGACCTGTCTCGGCACGGAAACGCCCCTGACCATCCCCACAGCCGTCAGACAACGGCTGCAGGCCGCCGGCAAGAACCCGGCCGATCCGGCCGTCGTGCAGGAACTTTATGAAGGCATGTTTCGACGCATCTCGCAGGTGCATCCACTCGACTATTACTGGTTCTGGACGCCCGAGGGATGGACATGGGAAGCGGTGAAGCAGCAGCAGATCGACGCCACATTGGCCGATCTCCGCGCGGCAATGTCCGCAGCCAAGAAGGCTGATGCGCATTTCACGCTGGCCACATGCGGCTGGGTGCTGGGACCGCCGTCAATTCCAACACTGTTCGACGAGTCGCTTCCCAAGGAGATGCCGATGAGTTGCATCAACCGCACCGTCGGCAACACGCCGGTCGAGCCCGGGTTTGCGCGAATCGAAGGTCGGCCCAAATGGGCCATTCCGTGGCTCGAAGATGACCCGGGCATGACCATCCCGCAACTCTGGGTCGGGCGGATGCGCAAGGATGCGGCTGATGCGCTGAAGTACGGTTGCACCGGCTTGATGGGCATCCACTGGCGGACCCGCATCCTGGGGCCGAATGTCTCGGCTTTGGCAACGGCCGCTTGGGATCAATCAGGATGGAGCGACGATCGGGAACTCGCGACGGTTGCGACGAAACAACCCGAAGGAGCCATTGGCGGCGAGGCGGCTTTGTTTCCGGCCAACGAAATCGCCGGTGCCGACGAACCGTCCATCTACCAGAATGTGCGTTACAACGTGAACGCTTACCGCATCGACGTTCCCGATGGTTCATATGCCGTAACATTGAAGCTGTGCGAGCCCCACTACAGTGAGCCGGGGAAACGAGTGTTCGGCGCGAAAGTGCAGGGCACCGTGCTGTTCGATAATCTCGACATCTTCGCAAGAGTGGGGAAGAACCGGGCATTGGACTTCACTGCCAAGGATGTGAAGGTCTCGAACGCCGGGCTGAATATCGAATTCATGTACGAAACCGAGTTCCCCTGCATCGCCGGAATCGTGATCGAGGGGACGACGAGTGCACCGGACAAGTCTGCGGGTGCGCCATACCGGCGCAAGATCAATTGCGGTGGTCCGGCCCATAAAGACTACGAAGCTGACCTGGCAACGTTGCCTGGCGGCACCCTGCGGTTTCTGCCTGCGGCCGATTTCTATGCCGACTGGGCGAGAGTGCAATTTGGCCCTGAAGTCGACAAACCAATCGCTGCACTCTTTACTCGACTCGACGGCCGACTCCCTCGTCCTGCGGATTGGGTGACGGGGCCGGGGAGCATACGCCCGGATGTTCGCCCCTGGGAACAGGTGCAGAAGGACTATGTCTTTGTCGACGAGATGGCTTCGCTCCGGACTCGGATTACAGGAGCCGGCAACCTCGAACGATTTGATTACTGGCTGAACAACTTCCGCTACCTACGTGCCATTGCGCAGGTGAATTGCACCTGGGCCCGCTACAATGAGGTCCGCGGTAATGTCGCTGTCGAAAAGGATCCGCAGGCCCAAAAGAGACTTGCTCGGGAATTGGCATTGCCCTTGCGAAAAGAACTGGTATCCGCATTCGCGGAGTTGCACCGTCACTTGCTGGCCACGGTCTCCAACGCCGGCGAAATGGGAAACGTAGCGAACTGGCAACAACAAACGCTGCCCGTAGCGATCGGTGCACCCGGGAAGGAACTGGCGAGTTGGCTCGGTGAGGAATTGCCGGCCGATGCGATGCCGTCGGTGAAGTACGCGGGCGAACCGCGACTGTTTGTGCGCGAAGTGCGAACGGGGATAGAGGCGGGCGAGTCGTTGACGCTGACGGTGATCATGCTGGGCGTGGAGCCGTCGCTGGCACAAGTCTGTTGGCGGCCCTTGGGAACCGGCCCGTTTGCCAGTACGCCGCTCCAGCACGTGGCTCGCGGAGTGTACAGGGGCACACTGCCCGCCGAATGCGTCCGATCCGACTTCGAGTACTATGTGCAGGCGAAGGCAGGGGACAAGTCGCTGGTGTTTCCGGCAACCGCCCCGGCTCTAAACCAGACCGTCGTGGTAACCGAGTAAGAGTCAACCGCCGCCCACCATGCACTGGGTCGGCGGTACATCCACGTGGGAAGTGCCGCGTTGAGTTGTGCCGACGGGCGGACCGCGTTCGTCATTCCGATTGCCATCCGGGTCGGCGGCGCGGAGGCGTCTTGTTTGGCCCAGGCCAACAACCTCGATTACAACGAATACGAGCAGGCGAGGTCCGAAACGATATTACTGTTCGGGTACCGGCATCAATGTCAATTTGCTGACTCGAAAAGTCGTTTGCCAACTGCCGAGAAACATACGGCCGCGCGAATCGGGCCAGAACCGGCGGTCTACGCTCAGTTCCTTGGCATCGCCGGCCCAGCGAATGATCTTCCGGTCGTTCACTTCCACGGTGACGCTGTGGGGCTGTACCGTGACGACGACCCGGTTCGTTTCGCCGGGACGCAGCACCTGGCCGGAGAAGGTCGTCGCGTTCGAATTTCCTGTCTGCCCATTCACCAGGTTCAATCCGCTGTGATACGTGCCCCAGCCATCGAGCACGACCATGACGGGCCGGCCGTCAACGATGATCGTCAAGTTGAAAGAGCCCTCGCCGCCATCCACCGCGACTTCGGCCGTGACGCGATAAGCGCGAGGTACTTCATGGGGTACGATCAAGTAAGCCGCCGAATCCTGTTGGCGCGATACCAGCACGCCATTTCGAACAGACCACATGCCGCGCAGCAACTTTGGATCGGGGGGAGAGCCGATCGCCGCCAGCAGGTCGATGGAAGTGGACGTTTCTGCCTTGCCCGTGGAACGGTCGGCCGGTTGCGGTTTTTGGCCAGCAGCCGACGGGATGACAGCGGGTTTCGTTCGGGAGGCAACCAGCGAAACACGCTTCACGATATCCGTCAGATCGTTCTGATCGCCGGTTCCCCGATCGTCCCGGCCGTTTTCACCTACGCTGTAAATCACGATCTGCTCGCCGTCACGTCGGAAACGGAGCGGCTGGCCATCGAACGGATCCTGCGGCACCCGGGCCAGGTACTTTGGAGTAAGTTCGGTGAGCTTGCCGGGCACCATTCCGGTCGTTCGCTGGAAACGCTGGATCGCAAGGGCAGTTCGCGTGATCTGATGGAATGCTTCCGTAGTTCCACAGTCCAACGCTGGAGGGTACAGAGCACTCGCCAGCAGCAGCGAAATGACGTTGCGCTCTATTGGACTTTTCTGCTTTTCCGCCTGCAGGTGTTTCTCCTGGATGGTCTTCAGGCCAGGCATCGCTGCGTGAAGCGGTAGTCCCGCGGCTTCAACTGCGCGGCCCATCACATCGCGGTAGTCGGCCTCGTCAGCCACTCGGCCCGCGTTGGCTTGCCGGATCATGCCGGTCATTGTCAGGCCATCAACGGTTTCCGGCTTGCCGGTCAAGCCGCCGTCCTCAAAGACAAACTTCAAAGTGGCAGCCGGATCCGCAAAACCGTTCAGTCCAAGTACGCGTTCCCCAATCATGAGAGTCTTCAAATTCTGGGCACCGGACAACCGCTCAATTTCCTCTTGCAGCACGAGCAAGTCCGCGTCGTCAAAGGCGACATGGGGCAGAACTGCAAGCAACTCGCTCTCGCCTTCGCGGGCGATGGCTGACCTGACGAGACCGGCTATCGATGCAGGGTAGCCATCGAGGCTGTGCGCTGCGGAGAGGCAGGCACGGAGCGCACGGGCCGCCTGGCTTGCGTTCCCCTCGTAGGCGCAGACTCGAGCTTCCAGCAACAACAACTTGGCAAACGACCGCAGATGCTGGACTTCCCGCATATCCATGAAGAATCCGTCGGCGAATCTGGTCGGATATCGAGCAGCTCCTCCGCGTTCGCTCGCCTGGTGCGCGAGTCGCAGCGGTTCCTGGAAGCGATCGAGAAACTCGCGGGCTTTCAAACAGCCGCTCCAGATTTCACCCGGAAAAGGAATCGGGGCGTCGCCGACAATCGGCAAGTCCTTGGCGTGTTGTTGATATTCGCTCGTTGTCGCGCATTGCATGGCCGATCGCCACAGTTCCGTACAATCCGAGGCGCCGGGCGGCAGGCGGTAGAACGCTTCGAGACCCGGCGCGGTGAACGGTTCGCCGTCAGCCGGAGGACGCGGGACCGGCGGAGTGCCTGACGACTTCCCTGATATGGGTGGGCCGGAAACCTTGGATTCAACCGATGCCTCCTTGCCCTTGGAGGCCACTCGCTCCGAAAGTCCTCGCCATGCCAGCGATGCGCCGATTGCAAGCACTAGCAGCGCAAGGGCGCCGATCCCCACCGCCACGATCCAGACGATCGGGAATGACGGCTCGTTCGTCGCGGAATGCGGAAAAGCCGGTTGCTGTCCGGGCGAATAGGAACCCGGTCTTGGGGCAACCGCGTAGCCGTGGGGCTCGCCCCGAAGAGCGTTCGCCCCGTACCCAATGGGACTCGCGTGCGGGATGTGAAGGGGACGACCGCAACTGGGACAGGCGACCGTCTGTCCGGCGAGGTGAGCAGCTGCCTGAAAACCGCTGCCGCAGACACATGTTACGACTGTCACGGCTGTTTCTCCGGATCGACTTGCGCCATCTCTCGACTCGGCGGCAAACGGCGACTTGTTCAGTGCAAAAGTGCAGGTCACTCGGAGGCGGACGCCTTGTCGCCGAGGGACTTTTTCAGATCGCCGATGACAGCGACGCGAAATCCGTGGCGACGGACCGGCAGCCCGGGAAAATCGTAACTGCGGCTGGCCGCCCGCGTCCACCAGGCGGGCAGGTTCCATGCGCCGCCCCGCACCACCCGTCCCGACGCCGGGTCCGTGGTCGACTCCAGGCATGCCGGATCGTCGGCCGGCGACCGGCCGTAGAAATCCACCTTGTGCCAATCGAGACACCACTCGTCGGCGTTTCCGTGCATGTCGAACAAACCGAACGCGTTGGCCTGCATTCCGCCAACCGGAGCCGGACCGGCGTTGGCAGCTTTCTCGCATAGCGCATGCTTTGCCAGATCGGTCGTGTCGTCGCCGAACGACCACTTGGCGGCGCTGCCGGCGCGGCAGGCGTATTCCCACTGAGCCTCGGTGGGAAGTGCGCAGTCGAGCCGGAACCGTTTGCCCAGCCAGCGGCAAAACGCAGTTGCGTCCTCCCAACTGACGCCAATCACCGGGCATTGGTCCCCAGCTTGTTTCGCGGCCAAAGTCTTCCAGGTGAACGGCGGCGACTTGACAGCCTCCAGACTGGTTCGATAGCCGGTCTCGTCCACGAATTTCCGAAACTGAGCGACGGTCACCTCGTGACTTGCCAGGTAGAATGGCTGCGTCAGCCGCACCCGGTGAAGGGGCACGCTGGACTGCGCGACGAACTTCTCAAACGCGTCGGCCTCGTTGAATTCCAGCTCTCGGAGCAAGGCATTGACCTCCTCCGGCGCATTACCCATCGGAAACGATCCCGGCGGAATCAGGCGATAATCAATCCCCAGCGGATCCCGAAACGTCACCGGGATGCCGAAGCGTCGGGCCCACTCTTGCTGGTTCGCCTGAGCCTGCTCTTCGGAAAAAGGCACGGCGGCAAACGCCGGTTCGTCTTTCGTGCCGTTGTCGCGACCGGAGTCGCTTGGCGACGCTTCGCTGTGCTTGGAATCGACGACAAAGGCCATCGTAACTGTCAACTGATCGCCTCGCTCGAGCGGTAACGATTGCGGCGGCGACTTCAACGTCACCAGCGTGCGATGAAACCACCAGGTCTGGTGTTCGAGCAGAAGATTGTAGAGTCGCAAATCGGGCTTTTCGCGGACGCGGAACTCGTAAGTTCCGGCGGGAACGTCGCGGCGTCCATAGCCGACGTGTGTCGCGATCAACTGACCATCGCGAAACAAGTCGACAACGGTGTCGCCGTCCCGTTGGAAGAAATAGATCTGGGCCTGATTGGAGACGAGCAGGCGGAATGACGGAAACAGCAGTGCCCAGAGAACGAACACCGCAAACGCCAGGTAAGCCGGATATCGCAGCAAGCGGCTCCGCCACCGCTTTCGCGGCGTGCTCGGATGCGGAACTTGCGGGGGCGTTCTCCCTTCCGGTTGTTGTGACCAGGCCAAAGCCGCGCTGAGCAGTTCGGAAACCTCCGCGGCCGACTGGAACCGCTCCGCGGGCTGTTTGGCCAACAGTCGGTCGATGACGGCAATCAGCACTTGGGGAATCGCCCGGTTGATCTCGGAGATGGGGCGCGGCGTGTCGTCGCATAAGCGCCGCAACACGGCCACCGTGCTGTCAGCGCGGAACGCCGGGCGTCCCGTGCACATTGTGTAAAGGACGCTGCCCAGGCTGAACAGATCGCTGCGGGCGTCGAGATGCTCCCCCTTCGCCTGTTCGGGCGACATGTACTCGGGCGTGCCGGCGACGTGTCCCGTCTGGGTCATGGCGACGTCGTCGACGGCGCGGGCCAGGCCGAAGTCGGTGATCTTCGCGCGTTCCACGCCGTTTTCGAGCAGGATGTTCGACGGCTTGATATCGCGATGAATCAGTCCCTGCTTGTGGGCAGCCGCCAGCCCCTCGGCAATCTGCATCCCGATCCGCAGAATCTCCGTAGCCTCCAACGGTCCGCTGCGGTCGATTTTCTGCTGCAACGACTGGCCCGCAATGCATTCCATGACCAGGTAAGGCGGAACGCTGGCTTCCTCGACTGCGAAGATCGTGACGACGTGTACGTGGCTGACGGCCGCCGCCGCCCGCGCCTCGCGGAGAAACCGTTTGACAGCCGTCCCGTTGGTCGCCAATGCCGGCGCGAGCGACTTGATGGCCACGACCCTGTGAAGCTTGGTGTCGTAGGCCTTGAAAACGATGCCCATGCCGCCGTGCCCGATGACTCCGATAATCTCATACACCCCGAGCTTCCCGATGCGGTTCGGAGTCGAACAGGGCTCGAGAAAGTCCAAGGACACACTCCCGTTTGAGGGCACTGTGTCGCCGGCCCCGCCGGGTCTCGGCGCGTCGTCGCCGCGACGGGCAGAGCCCTCGTCTCGGGGCGTCTGCGTCAGATCCGCCAGCGCCGGTTGCCCGAGAAAGCTGCCCGGATTCTCCTGTGACTTGAGGAGCTGTTGGACGCGGGCACGCAACTCCTCGTTATCGCCGCAGGCACGATCCAGAAAGGCGATGCGGTCTTCCGCACGGGTCAGTTCGGCGGCTTGAAGGAACAGTCTTTTTGCGTCGCTCGGTTCGTAGGACATGGTTCGCTCCGTGAGAGTTCTATTAGTCCATGCGACGCGGGTCCCGAATCGTCTCACGAAATCTCAAGGACAATGAGAAAAAAACTTCGTTCGCTCCGAAATCAGGAAGAGTGCTCGATTTCAACCTTTAGCCATGAACGGGCGTAATTCCATTGGCGATAAACGGTTGGGCGCGACAGTCTCAGCAGCTTGGCGACCTCTGTAAGAGGCAGTCCGGCGAAGTAATGGAGTTTGACCACCTCCGCCGCAAGGGGATCCTCCGTCGACAACCGGGATAGCGCGGCATCCACCTCGATGATACGCTGATGAAGTCCCGAACTCGATTCGGCCGCGTCAAGCATTTCCACCCGTTTCATTTCCCCGCCGTGCCTGATGCGGTTCTTCCGACGGGCTTGTTCGACGAGAATTCGCCGCATCGCCTCCGCGGCGGCCGCGAAAAAGTGCCTGCGTCCGTCCCACTGGGTTGAACCATTCTTGCCGACCAGGCGGACGTAGGCCTCGTGCACCAGCGCCGTGGCCTGGAGCGTTTGGCCCGGCTTCTCGTGGGACAACTTCTGAGCTGCAAGCTTCCGCAACTCGTCATAGACCAGGGGCAGAAGATGCTCAGCGGCCGACGGGTCGCCCTGCTCGATGGCGTTCAGGATTCGCGTGACGTCGGTCATGGAAGAGTTCCCCACCGTCCTGCGAGGACGTGGAATTATACGCGTTACCGAGCCGACCCTCGAAACCGGATCTTCTGAAGAACCAGTCCGTACTGGCTGCCGGGCGGGTTGGTCTGGATCGACTCACCGTTCCAATCGCGGGCAAAATTGCCGGAGTAACAGAGCCACGCTGTGCCGTCTTCGGCGTTGATGAACTTCGAGGGCAAGTTCACGAAGTACGCTTGTTCGCCGAAGTGCTTCAAATAGCTGACCAGCCGCCAGGGACCGGTCAGCATATCTGCTTCCAGAATCATCGTGTTCATTCGCGCACAGGTATTGCCGCCGTCGGTGACGAACAGAAGGTATTTCTTCAGCGGCGCGACATAAGTGGCAGTCACGCATCCCAGATTGTCGTTCCATTCCAACAGCGGTTTGATCTGTGCAAAATCTCCGGTCCAGGATGGACGGCCCTGTTCATCGCGTCCGGCGTAGAACTCATACGCCTTCAGGTCGTTGATCGTCTCCGGCGACGGCTTGACGCGGAGCAAATAGACTTGATCACCTGTGATCCAGCTGTTGTGGGCGTAGCGTGCCGGCGGTGAAGTTCGGGTCGACCCGTGGGCCACGAGATACGCTTTACCGTCGGGAGATGCCTCCATGTTCCGGCCGAAGTCAACGAAATGCGGCGAACCGATTTTGACCGGCCCGTAAGGCCGTGTCGGTTCAGGGAAAAGCGGTCGTTCCGGCGAGTGAGGCGACGGTTCCCAGGTCTTGCCGAAGTCACGAGAGATGCGGAAGCCGGGCATCGGCCCGAGGACGGGCCAGTTGTAAGTGCTGCCCTGATGCTCTGTCTGGCCCCGAGGGCCCAGACAGTAGGTTCCGTAGTACCAGATTCCGTTGTGGACCAGCGAGCCGCACGGGTAGCGGCCGCCGTAGTCCGGCCCTGGACTGGCCTTCACCATTCCGAGGCTGCGAATCGTCAATTTCAACGGATCGTCGCCGATTGCAACGGCTTGTCCGGTTCGGGCGTTGTCCTTGCCCTGGTTGTTCCACAGTGAGTCCGAGATGCTCAGGTCTTCTCCGACAGCACCATCCGTAAAGGGCGAGTAGAGATTCCCGTCACTGGCCCAGGACGGATACCAGGTATCGGCCACTCGATAATCGCTGTGCAGTCCGAGAAATTCGATGGCCGTCAAGCTAGTCGATTTCTCGAACGGGCAATCGGCCGGTGGTTCAGACTTCCACACGAACGGCTCGAAGTTGCGCGCAGGCGCAGCATCGCTCGCCTCGGTCGGTCCCGCGAAGAGTATTCCGCCAAGAATCAGCCAAGCCCCACACACCGCACTGCCGGTTGCTAAGTTGAAGGCCGCGATTCGCATGATCTGTGTCCTCCCCGTCGTCAGTCTCGAGTTATTGGGCAAGGCCATTTTTCAATCGCGCGGAAAGAGCGTGTTAAATCTTCGCTTTTGCGATTCGCTTGGTTTCGCATCTTCGTGGTCGCCGCCGGCAGCGAACACCTCGCGCAGGGCGTCGAGATAGCCGAATCCGGCGAGCGTCGAAGGTTGCAGGAAATGGCCTTCGCCGAACTCATTCCAGTTGGCAAGCATGATCATGCGTCGCCCCATTGATTCGGGCGCAAATCCCGGCATGAACTCATCCTTGGCCCATCGCGCCAAGGACTGATATTCCTGCGGCGGCAGCCAGAATCCGTCATGCACACCCCAGGATTCCCGGTCCCACCCCATGGAAATGCTCGGCAGCATTCCAAGTCCGACCGAATCAGCAGTCTGTTTCTGCCGGAGGTTCTTCTCACGCTGCACCTGTGCGTTGGCGGCGCCCCACGTATAGGCATAGCAAGCGTCGGCGCCGAGTTCTTTGATGAACCTCACGTTCGCTGGTTCGCCGGAGCGTTCTTCCATGAGCACAATGATCCCGGGAAACCCGGCCTTCGCCACTTCTTCTCGCAACGTCTGTATGGCTTGTTTTGCCCCCGGTGTACTGCCGAAGGTCGTCTGAAAATTCCGGGGGCTGTAAATCGATAGAACGGGCCGGCCGTCGATCGTCAGGTAACGCGGATCTTTGAAGAAGTATTCAATCCAATAGGGAATGATGTTCTCGCGCCAGTCCTGCGGATTCGTCGCGCCAGCGCCTTCGTTGGTGTACATGATTGTGAACTTGGCCAGTTGCGAGTAGCGCGCCTGGAACAGGCCCCTGATCAGCGCATGGTCCAGCACCCCGTCCTTGATGGGCTGATTGACCGCGTTGTTCGGCCGGTACCAGCAGTGCTGCTCGAACCCGATGCCGTGCTCTGCCTTCCATTTGATCTCCCAATCGGTCTCCTCGGGGTTGCCCTCCTCATACCACCCCAGGTAAGGCTGGCGTTTGTCCCGATGAGGATAAACGTAATCCCATCCGGCGTAGGCAGTTCCTTCACGCCAGAGATTGCAGCTTTGAACTCCAAGCAATATCTCCGACTTCACGGGCTTAGGCTCGGGTACATAATCATCCGGATAGTCTCGCCAGGGATAGACTTGAAGATCGTCCGCCCACACGTTGCCAGAAAAAAGGATCGACTCCTCACCCTCCGCGAATGCCAGTTTCTGCGGCAACAATTTTCCGTTGAGGTAGACGTCGGCTGTCCTTGTCTTGGGATCCGCCACGACTTTGGCCATGTACCACAGGTTCGGCCGATAGGTGATGAGCCACTCCAGACCTACTCCGCCGAGATGGATAAAGACGTCATCGGCGCCTTTGGGCAGCAGAAATCTGCATTCAAAGACCGTTTTCCCCTCGCATTTACCGATCTTCCGTGTTGCCTCACCGGTCACTTTGAGGCTGAGGATATCCGGCTTCGTGCCGCACTCGAACTTCTCGATCCCGGCGTCGCGGAGTTCCCAGCCCGCCGGGACTTTGCCCGGGGCGCATGTGACAAAAGTCTCATTGAGGATGTAGCCTCTGTATATGTTTACCGGATTGAGATACATCTCACCGGTGGCCGCATCGCCCGTTTTGACTAGGAAAACGTCAATGCTTTGAATGGGCCGCTGAAAGGCAGCGTCCTTGGCCTTTAGTTCTCCATCGACATAGACGTCGGCCTTCTTTGCTGCCAGATCGACCACGACCTTTACGCCATAGTCGCGATCGGCTTCAAGCGGGACAATGACTTGGCCTGATTCCCAGCAGAGATTCCCGCCTTGGGTAATCAGACTGACGCCGGCCTGTTCCAGATCGCGCAACTGCCAGCAGGCTCCGTCCATCAGTTTCGGCAGCTTGAACCGGAACTCCAGTGTAAGCGTGCCGTTCGTTTGGCGGGCGATCTGATGCTTCAGTGTGATTCCCGAGTTCGGGCTGGTGTCAACCAGTTTGAACCAATCGCTGTGAAAGGCGAATCCCTGCGGATACTCGCAGTTCGGCTGATAGTCGAAATAGCCGCCCGTTTTGTCGACATCCCAACCCGAAAGCCTGACGGTCTCTTTCTGCGGCCAGCTATAGGGCCGCGGCGAGAGGAAGAAACAGTTTAAAAGATAGCCCGTTTCGACGTCGCGGATGAACGGCTTCGGGGCCGACGGGTGTTTCTCCTCCGCTGCACACACGACGCCATGCGCCAAGGCTGCGAGCATGAAACACGTCATGAACCCGTTTCGAATCATCTTCTGCTCCACAGTATTCAAGTGAAGGAAATTCATAACGCAGGATGACGCCGGAGACAGGCGGATGAATTGCCCCTTGTTTCATCCGTGCCGATCCGTGGCTTCTTTGCCTCCCGACTCTCAGTCTGATTGCTGGTATCTCAACCGGATCGGTTCACTTCGCAGCCATCACTCGCACCGGTCCCAGCAGGCCGGAGGGAAGCAGCGGAGTGTCTTTCGTGAACTTGGTGACGTGGGTGCGCGTGAAGCGTTTTTCCGGCGGCAGCGCCGCGTCGCCGATCAAGCGATTGGGCCAGAGATTGGTGACAGTTATCTCCAACCGATTATCGGCGGCCTGCACCGCGCCGGTAATCTCGACACGGAACGGACGCGTCCAAAGCACCCCCAAATCTTTTCCATTCAGCCGCACGCGGGCAATGTTCTTGACGTCACCCAGGTCCAAATAGATCGCCTTTGGCGGGTTGTTAATCAGATTCGCCGCCAACGCGAACTTCTCGGACTCGTAGACGGCCGTGCCCGAGTAGTATTTGATGCCGTCGAGTTCCGCCTTTGACCAATCGTAGAGTTTCTCGAAGCGGATCGATTCGGGACCGCCGCGATCCGGAGCGAACTTAACCGTCCATGCAGCTCGCAGTTCGACGGGTTCCGAGAAATGCAGGCTGTTGTCGGGCGCAGTTCCCTGCCGGTCGCGCGGGATCGGTCTGCGGAAGACCACGAAGGTCGAGCCATATGGCGCAAAGTCCAAGGGAATTGTGGTTCGACCGCCATCCTGAGTGAAAGCCGTCGCGTCGCGGCAGTCTCCGCTGACCGGGTCCCAAAGTTCAGGCTGGAAACCGCTGACACGAAAGGTGCAACGCGCAGCTTCGTCGCGATTCAGCCGATTGGCGACGAAGTAGATTGCGGTCTCCCCGTCGCAGCGATGGATGAAATCGAGGAAGGCTTTGTCGTCGTTGCCCGCGAATTCAAAATCGGGCGTCACACCTTTCTCGGCGAGGACATCCCGCAGTGTTTGTCCCCAGACGATGCGGCCGGCGCCAACCTGACGCTGCTTGACCGTCTTTCCGTCGCAGTCGCCCCAGATGTCGCCAGCCAGTTTCCTGACCTGTTCGTCGCACTGCGGGTAGTCTTTCAAGCCGGGGGCCTGCTCCGGCCGCGGACCAATCACCGTAGCGCCGGCCTCGACCAGTGTCTTGATCTTTTGCAGAACCTCCAGCGGCATGCTGCGGCGATCCGGCAGCACCAGAATGCGGTAGCTCATTCCGTCCTGCAGGGTGAGGCGGCCGTCCTTCACCGACAACCGCGACAAGAGCACTTCGGAGTTGCAGACGTCGTAGTCGTAGCCGGCGCCCAGAGAGGGATCGACGTGCTTGGGTTCAACGAGGTTCGGTGCGCCGTCGCCGTTGTAGTACAGCACGTCCGCCGTAAACAACCCGTGCGACAGCAGCCACTGGCAACGCGCAATGTAAATTGTCCAGGCTCCAGCCTGCTCCCACCATGTGATGTTGGGGTTAAAGTGCGTGCCCGCGAAATACTCGTAGCCTGGCTGGCCATCCTCGGGGCGCGTGCTGGTTGCGGTGTGATGCACGAACCGGTTGATGCCTTCGCAGAGAGCGATGTCTGCTGTTGGTTTGAGTTCGGCCGGGCCTTCTTCCCAATGCGGTCCTATGCTGGTGAAAGCCTCGGCCATGACCCACCGCTTGCCATAAACATGTGCTGCAGTGGCCGTCTGCTTGCCGTTGGTGTTCTGATTGGGGCCTTCATGCCAGTGTTGCGACTGCCAGAACTCGCCCATCGGGATATCGCAATGGCCCAAGTTCTTCAGCGCGTCCATCGGCACGACCTTTGGCCAACACGGGCCGCCCGCTTCGGGATGGATGCCGATACCCCGGGCGCGGGCCAGTTTGGAAAAGCGGGCGTAGTGATTCTCCGCCAGACAATCCGCGATGGTCTTGCGGAGGTCGTACAGAAACCGGTCGGAGACCTCGGGGCTACCCACCGTGTGACCGGCCAGCGCCGGCAAGTAGGGGCGTGCGTCGTAGCCGCGGTACTTCTGGAACTCATCCAGGAAGCCTCGCGTCCAGTTGGGCAGGCCGACCTCCCAGCTGTCGTCATGGAGATACTTGAGCGACTTGCCGACCAGCGGCGCGGAGTCATCCAGCAACACGTCGGCCATGGACTTGAAGTGCAGGTCCATCGCGCGTGTGTCGAGCCAGTCCATTTCGGGCCCTTCGCCCCCTTGGGTGCTGCAACTGACCGCAGCGCCGGTGGTGGTATAGCCCGTGCGAATGATCGTCCAATCACCGGCCGGCACTTCCCAAGTCAGCGTTCCGTCGGGCTGGAGCCGACCGGTCAAGTCGACGATCGTCGCGGGATCAATGACGGGAGCCTGCGGATCGAACGGCGATGGTCCAAGCGGCGCCTCGACTCCGGCGCGGACCGAATTCATATCGCTGATGGAATCGCGTCCCGCCTTGATGGCCAGGAGTCTGCGCGCTACGGATTTCTGAGGCGGAGTAAATCCGGCTTCAGCGATCTGGCAGTTCTCGACAGTGAAGGAAGATGTCACCAGGATGCGGAAGAACTGCGAACGCGTCTGCGGCAGGGATATGATCTGATCTCCATCGCGTTTCAGACTTTGTTTCTTGAGGGTGGTGAATGTCTTCCCGTCACTCGACGATTGGATCTCGATTTCGCGAGGGCCGTAGGGGCTCTTGGGTGTAATCCACAGTTGCTCGGTGGAGATGGGCTGCGGGTATTCCAACTGCAGCCACTCGGGGCGTGCCTCGGTCGGGGCGTCGCCGGCCTTCAAGCCGTTGGAGACCCACATCGTTTCAGCGTCTCCGTCAATGGCATTCTCTGCCGGGTAGTTTGGCTGTGCACTGCTGGCGGTCCCTCGCGGTCCAGGCGTGAATGACTTTTCGGAATTCGTCGGTCTGGGAAACGCCTGCACCACAACGTCGCGATAGGCTTTGGCATTGCCGGGAGGCTGCGGCAGTTTGCCTGCGGACTTCGCGGGACCTGTCACGTTGAGCTCAGCCTGGACATAGTGGTGACTGGCGGTTTCGTCCGTGATCCACGGCCCGCCGGCATCCCAGCCACTGCACAGGTTGATGCTGACCTCGAGCCCCAGGCGATCGGCCTCGCTCACCGCGTGCTTGACGAGCTCTCGCCATTCGGGACTCATGAAACTCGGCCCGTTCGGCATCTTGCCCGCTGCCATTCCGGCATTAAAGAGCAGAACGCCGCCGATTCCCTTGGCCTTGAACTGTTCCAAGTCGCGCGTGATCCCCTCGCGACTGACCAGGTTGTTGAGCCACCACCAGTAAACACGCGGTTGAGCTTCATTCGGCGGATCGAGGAAGCCCCGGGCCAACATGTCGTCTGCCATCGCATTACCGCACAGCGTCCAAATCAAGGCCGCTGCAACAACAAGTCGCTTGAGCATCGGGCAATCTCCTTCCGCTCCGTAATAGGCATAGCGCGTTGATATTTCTTGCAGTATTTTGGACACGTGATTTGCCGATGTAAATGCGCACAACTCGGGCGACCACGCAGCACGGTTCATCCAATGTCGCACATGACGCGTGGCGTATCATCCGCCGGCACATTGCCGACCGCAACCTGCGCGTCAGACGCCGCGGTTTCCAGCACGGAAACCACGACCTCGGCACGTGATGTTCCGAACTCACCGGCAGAGGACAATTGCCAGCCAAGCGAAGAGCACGCAGCCGGCGACGAGGCACACTGTCCCCAGCACTCGTTTGCGCGGCCACCGAGCCCAGAGATAGACTCCGGAGATGACCCAAACGACCGTCGAGACGGTCACAAAGTCTACGATGACGGCCCAGGCCCGGTAGAAGGTTGTCTGTTGATCATAGCCGTGCTGGAAGTGCAAGTTATTGACCACCAGGTAAAACGAAGTTGGACCGTAACGCTCCACGACCAATCGAGACGGCTGGCGGTGCCAATTCACCCGGTACTGCCCCGCAGCGCAACTGCGGTAGATGACCAACGGATTGGCCTGGGGGTCGCCGGGCATCCGATAAGCTCCGTCCAAGTCGAGGAATTTGAGGATCGCAGTGGCCTGCTGACGCGGATCCTCTGGAAACGAGGCATCCAGGGGAAAGTCCGTTTCCCGCACGACCGTCCACTTGGGTCCGGTCCTGGGCGGATCGCTGAACCACGTGCTGTGATTCAGGCAGAACGCGCTGATGGCGTAGACCGTCATCCAAGGCGCCAGGAACAGTCCGGTATACAAATGCGAGGCCCGCATCCAACGATCCCATTGCACCCACCGGTTTCGTTCCATGTTCGGGGTCTCCTTTCGCGACCTGCGCAATTATGAGTTGATTGTCTTGCCCAGAAGTTCCCGGTACAAGTCGTTGGGGCGTGCATCGAGACCGCCGCGTCGCTCGGTGTGCAGTTGATTGATTCGGTTCGCGGCCTGCAGTATCCTGCCCGCGTCGCACCAATTCACCGCTTCCCTGCCGCCTGGAATTGAACGAGGGAGGCGGCGCGCGAAAACGCGCGGAGACCGGAGAACGATATGATCCGAATTTCATCTGTGTTAGTCTTCAGCCTCTTTCCCATTGCCGTCACGCGTTGCGTCAATTGCCTGGCGGTCATCGTTGGTTTGCTCTGCACCTGTGCTCATTTCATTGATGCCGCCGAGCAAGGTCCGCTCGTTCTCCAAGGCGGCGCAGTGTTCGATCCTGTCGCCGGGGTTTTCCATTCCGGCCGGACCATCGTCATCGTAGGCGATCGTATCCGTGGCGTTGCGGAGCAGAATGTCGAACTGCCCGATGGTGCGCGAATTGTGGACTGCCGCGGGAAGTTCATTATTCCCGGTCTGATCGATGCGCACGTGCATCTGGTCCACCTGGCTGACAAGTCGCACGTGACCGGGGACCAGGTCTTGCCGATGTTCCTGGCAAATGGTGTGACCAGTGTGCGCGACGCTGGAGATGCGATTGTCGCGCAATCAGTAATTGCACATGTCGCCGAACTTCGCCCGGAGATTTGTCCGCGGGTGTTTCTGACCAGTCCGCTGATCGACGCCGATCCGCCGCTGCATCGTGATGTCGGATATGCGCTCACCGATCCAGCGAAGGTCGGGCCATTCGCGGAGGACATGGCGAAATGGAATGTAGTCACCCTGAAGATCTACGCGGGCACGCAACGCAACGTCGGCCGTGAAGTGATCAAAGAAGGTCACAAGGCGGGCATGAAGGTCATGGCGCATCTTGGCGCTTACTCCGCTCAGGATGCCGTGCTCGACGGCGTGGATAGCCTGGAACATATCTGGTCCGTTTTCAACTACATCATCCCGGACGAAGTCGCCGGCCAACCGGACCACCGTTCGAACCTGGACCTGCACAACCCCAAGGCGAAAGACCTGATCGCGAACTTGGCGCAGCGCCAGGTTTACGTTGATCCGACCTTGGTGGTGTTTCGCAACATGATCTATCTCAATGATCTCGATGAGATCCACAATCACCCCGACCTGGCTCGAGTGCCGCGGCGGATGTTGGACTATTGGAACTCGTATCGCACAAGCAGCGGGCTGGTCGAAGCGACGCGTGAGTCACGCAAGAAAGAGGTGGACAAGTACCTGGAGTTGGTCGGTGTGCTGCACCGGGCGGGCGTGCCGCTGCTGGTCGGCACGGACACGCCTGAGCCATATGTTCCGCCCGGGTATTCAGTGCATCAGGAATTGGAACTGCTCGTCGCATCGGGTTTGTCTCCCGCAGAAGCCTTGGCCGCCGCGACGATCGAGAACGCCAAAGCGTTGAACCAGCAGGACCGGCTGGGGACTGTTTCGCCAGGCAAGCTCGCCGACCTGGTCATCCTTGACGCCGATCCGACGCTTGATATCCGACACACGCGGCAGATTCACAGCGTCATACGTGGAGGGTTGACCTGCGACCCCGCAACGGTTCTCAAGGCGGTGCCTGAGAAGTAGCGTTGTGCGAATGTCTGGCTTGGCGCAAGAGCCCCATTGTTTCACAGGGGCGAATGTGCCCACTCAGCTTGGGATCATCTCCGGGGCGGATAAGCGGCTACACGCGTGGCCGAGTCTCTCCGGAACTCGTACCGCCGCCGCGCAGCGGCGTCACTCCGAGTGGCGAAAATGCACGAGTCTCGGAGAGACTCGTCTACATGGAGAGATGATGGTAGAATCCGGTTCGTCGCCAGGCAGATCAGTCAGCGGCGACTCCTCTGTCGCCGATAAGCGGATGGCTTCGGAGGAAGACTGATGGAATCGAACTTCATCCTGGAAGTCGGTGCCGCCCTGCTGATGGGGCTGGCCATCGGAGTTGAACGGCAATTTGGCCAGCATCCGGCCGGCCTTCGAACCAACGCGCTGGTGTGTGTCGGAGCGGCGCTGTTCGTGTCACTGTCGCGACTCATGGGCGATGCGGGTAGCCCGACGCGAATTGCCGCGCAGGTTGTCAGTGGAATCGGTTTCTTGGGCGGCGGAGTGATCCTGCGTGAGGGGATCAACGTCAAGGGGATGACCACCGCTGCCACACTCTGGTGCAGTGCCGCCGTCGGAACGCTGTCCGGCGCGGGCTTTCCTCTCGAGGCCTTGATGGGAACGCTGGTCATTCTGGTGACGACCGTCAGCCTCCATCCGCTGAGCAAATGGATCGACAAGCGGTGCAAGGAGGCCAGGAACATCGATACATCCTACATGCTGCGCGCAGTCTGCGATGAGCAGCAGGAAGGCATCATCCGCACGCTCATTATGCGGCACATCGATTCGCATCCAAACATGGTTGTCCAGGGGCTCTCGACCCAGGCTGCCGATCAACCCGGACGTAAGCTGGTCATCGCCAATATCTACTCCAGTATTCGGGACGATCACGCCATGCAGGACGTCATGTCGCGGATCAACATCGAGCCGGGCATCACGTCAGCCAGTTGGGAAAGGCTGCGATAAGATCGAACGGGCCACGGATGGGCACGGATTCACGCTGACGAAGGCCAATACACAATTGGCTTTCGGCTGCCAGCCAGCAGTTACCGACCGCTGGGTAACGGCGTCATCCTGCGTTTTGAATCCCCTTCGTTTCAATTCCTCAGGGTGAGTTCTCTTTGCAAAACCGCACTCGAGTTTCTATATCATATAGAAGTGGGCGAGAAACCAGGGGCGCGGACTTCGTCACTTCGGCCCGACAACTACCCGACACTGACAGGGAGCATCACATGGCGATGGCGAAGCACGGAAAAGACCAGCGGGATTCTTCTGCAAGATCGCGAATGACGCGGCGAAACTTCCTGGGCGCGACGGCGGCGGCCGCCCCTCTGCTCTTGACTCGGAACAAGGCACTCGGCTACGAGGCCAACGAACAAATTCAAGTGGCAGTGGTTGGCCTTGGCGGGCGGGGCAAGGATTACGCCGTCGAGGAGGGTTGGTCATCGATCCGCCAACAAACTGGCGGCCGCATCGCCGCGCTGTGCGATGTCAACAAGAAGAAGGCGGCCGAGCCCTTTGGCCGCTATCCGGATGTCCCCAAGTACGAGGACTACCGAGCGATGATCGACGAGATGGGCTCGAAACTCGACGCCGTCGTCGTGGCCACGCCCGATCACGTCCACGCCGCTCCGTCGGCGCTTGCCCTGCGGGCCGGTCTGCACGTCTTCTGCGAAAAGGGCCTGAGCCGCACGATCCAGGAAGCCCGTACCCTCGCCGAATTGGCCTTCGAGAAGAAACTCTCGACGCAGATGGGCAATCAGGCCGGCTACAACGTCCGCGTCATCGAGAACGTGTGGGCGGGGAGGCTTGGCGAGATCCAGACCATTCACATGTGGGGCGGCGGTGGTGCCGGCGCGCGGCAGGCCCCGTCGGGGACTCATGAAGTGCCGGACTACCTCAACTGGAATCTGTGGCTCGGCCCGGCGGCCTTCCGGCCCTACCACCCCGAATGGATGAACCACTCGATGTGGCGTGACTTTTCTTGCGGTCATCCCGGCTGGTGGGGCGCGCACCTGTGGGCCACGCTCTTCAAGGCGATGAAACTCGAGACCCTCTGGTCGATCGACCGGAAGCCGCCGGCCGCGGGGTCGAAAACGATCAAGGTCACTGCCGAGTGCTGCGAAGTCTGCGACCTCACCTTTCCCAGTTCAAGCATCGTCCACTGGGATATACCGGCCCGAATGGACATGCCGCCGATCCGCATCAGTTGGTATGCAGGTGGTCGCGAGGCCGAGAAACGACGTCGCGATTATCTGCGAGAACTGTTCAGCGAACATCCGCAATGGGGCAGCGTCGACGACAAGCGGTGGGGCAACTGGGTGGGGAATCTCTGGGTCGGTTCGGAAGGGATCATGTACACGTACGGCCACGGCGACACCACGGTGGACATGTTTCCGGAAGGCAAGTTCAAGAACATCGGCGCGCCGCCGCAATCGTTGCCGCGACCGCTGCCCGGCGGTTTCCTGCGCGGGTGGGCAGACGGCATAAAGAACGGAACTCCGACGATGAGCGGCTTTAACACGTTCAGTGGGCCGTTTGCCGAGTGGTTCCTGTTGGCCAATATCGCAACGCAGTTCCCCGACAAGACGCTCGAGTTCGATCCCGTCAGTTGCCGCATCGTGAACCACGATCAGGCCGACCAGAAGATCCGCCAGCCCTATCGCGAAGGCTGGAAGCTCTGACGGAGACCTTCGCAGTTCGAACATGGACGGCGCATTTGGTGCCGCTGCAACCGCCGGCTTCTGCGGCTTCGACACGGAGGCCTGCGGTCCAACGACGGAGATACGTGCCGATGCTCACATCGTGTGCCAGTCTGAATCAACGGCTCCGCGTCGCCTGTTTTTGCGAAGCAGCAGTTCTTGCACTGTTGCCCGTTCTCGGGACCGATGTTCACCAATCCGCAGCGGCCGAACAACGTCCGGCGGTCCAGGCGGCCCTCGATTGCGTCGACGGGCTGGCCGGCAGTATTCGCCACGACGGCCAGAAAATAGTCGGTGTGCGTGCCGAGAAGTTCGCCGCGAGCGACGGGGATGTCAAAGTGCTCGCGGCTCTCACCGACCTCGAAGAGTTGTCGCTTCGAGGCGAGGGGATTACCGACGCCGTGGCTGGCTACCTCGCCGACCTGCCGCATCTGCATTATCTCTCGCTTGAGGGTACGGGCATCACCGACGATGGAGTCGCCCGCTTGAAACAGCTGCGCAGTCTGCGGCGACTGGCCCTCTGCGAAACCTCGCGCATGACAGACGCTGCACTGGTGCATCTCGCCGAGTGCCCGGATCTGCAGTCTCTCGAATTACGCGACAACGATCTCGGGGACGAAGGCCTGGCCCAATTGGGGCGGTTCGATCGGCTCCGGCTTCTCGATCTCCGGGGCTGCCAGCGGGTGACCGACGTGGGCCTTGTGCACCTGAGCGGTCTGAAGCGTCTCGTCGCGATCAGACTCCGCACACCGGGACTCAGCGACGATGGTCTCGCGGCTCTGGCCGGCCTAAACACACTCAACGAGTTGTACATCGAGGGCCCGGCGACCATCACCGACAAAGGGCTCAAGGTGCTGGCGAATTTTCGAGAGATGACAAGTCTCCGGATAACTCATTGCCGGGGAGTGAGCGACGCCGGACTCGCCGCGCTGGCCGGGATGCCGAACCTCCGGCTGCTTTTTCTCCGCGGCACTCCGATCAACGGCGAGTGCCTGGCCCACATCAAGAGCGGCGCGGGCTTGGAACGGCTTGATCTGGCTGAAACGAAAGTCGACGACGAGGCCATGAAGCACGTGGGGGCTTTGAGAGGACTTCAGTGGTTAAGCCTATGGAAGACGCCGGTGACCGACGCCGGCATGCAGCACCTCGCCCGACTGTCAAAGCTGACCTATCTGCGGCTTGCGGAGACCGCAGTCAGCGACCAGGGCCTGGCCGAAGTCGCCAAGATCGTGAGCCTCGAGGAACTCGACTTGGAACTGTCGCGGACCGGCGATAAGGGGCTTTTGTTGCTCAAGAATCTCAAGAAACTCAAGAAACTCAATATCGCCATGGTCGGTGTCTCGGACGATGCCGTCGCCGATCTTCAAGCCGAAATACCGGGGCTCGATGTTCTGCGCTGGCGAATCCCCGGCGGTTGACATCCGTGAACTTCCTGGCGAATGATCCGCCGGGCAGACCGATAACGAGCCTTCTGTACGGGCTGTGTCGCTGCAAATCGCGGCCGCATTTTTCTCTGTCACCGATCGGGAGAACTTGGAGTCGTGTGGCGACGGCATGAAGGCAGACGTAGGTTTCAACCCGCGGCGGGCTGGCTTTTCTTGGCACTCGGCATTTCTTGCTGCGCTGTGAAGTTCCTTGATGACAATCCATGGCCTCTTCCGCGAGAATCCGCTTTGTTCGCTTGATGGCCGCATACCGTCAATACTCCCCGACTACCTCGCTTCCATTGCGACTGCCCAGTGCCTGCCACGTCGCGAGGGCGATCGAATCGGCAACGAATTGCACGTGCCCATCGCAAGACAGAGTTTGAACGCCCCCGGGATGCCGACTGCGGGCCGCTACGTTGAGTGACAACGCCCGCCAGAGCGAGTCGGTCTTGATGCTGTGTGGAATACCGCCGCGGCAATCGACGTCCCGATCGTTCGGAGTGCGCATGTGGTTGTACATGGAGTGTCCCGGAGCGCCGTACAGCCAGCGGCTGCCGCGCGTCTGCTGCAGCAGCAGTCCGCTGCCGTGGCACTGCGTGGCGTAGTCTGTCAGTGCCGGACCTGAGTAAAGATTGTCGTTGCCGGCGGTCAAGACGAATCCAGTGGTCTTGCTTACGCCGTCCCACGTCGATGGCCCTCCCTCGGACTTGACCGTCTCGCCTATGCAGACGGTTTGACTGCTTCCGTCCAGAATGTCACGAAAACCGATTCGGGAGTTTTCAAAAAAAACGCCGGTCACGCGTTCACCGTATGCATTACGCGGCGAAACCGGGTACGTCGTTCCCGTGTTCAGCGGATAGTTGTGTACGGCGCTGTTCCCCTGCAACTTCCGATGCTGATCGCTTGGGCAGAGGAAGAACGGTATCGTCTGCTCGATCGCAACAGCATTGCTCGCGTCTTCGGGATTCGCATTGAAGTTGATCTGGCCGAAGAGCGTGTTGGCCTCCAGAAACGGCAGCAGGTGCGCATGGGCGGAAAAACACCGCCCTTGAGTGTCGACCGGATTCACGAAGCGGCCGGGGGGGAAAGTGTTGTGGGTGCTGTGATAATTGTGCATCGCCAGGCCGATCTGCCTGAGATTGTTCGTGCACTCGGTGCGCCGCGCGGCTTCGCGGGCGGCCTGCACGGCCGGCAAAAGCAGCGCCACGAGGATGCCGATGACGGCAATCACCACGAGCAACTCAACCAGCGTGAATGCCCTGCGTAAAGCAGATCGCGACATGAAATACAACAGTAACGGTTGTGGGTGTCATGATCGTAGCGTAAAGTGGCAGTATTATGACACACGCGGAATCCAACGACAATCGGGTCCGTTTCTACCGCACGCAACGCGGTTGGTCGCAGGCCGAATTGGCGATCAAGGCCGGGATTTCGCGGACCGCGGTGACCGCAATCGAAGGACGGCGTCTGGTCCCCTCCGTGGCCGCTGCCCTCGGTCTGGCCGCAGCGTTGTCCGTGACCGTGGAAGAACTTTTCGGCCAACGCGACGCCGCGATCGCGGAACCGGTGTGGGCGTGGCAAGGTGCCGCTTCCAGACAGTTCTGGCGGGCCGATATCGGAGAACGATCGGTGCGCTATCCGGCCAGTTCACTGCCCATGTTGACTCCGCTGCCGGACGATGCGAGTCTCGGCTTGGCGGCCAAACCGGACGAGACGCTGGTCATCGCGTGTTGCGATCCGGCCGCCGGACTGCTTGCCAGCCAGTTCGCCTCCGCTACGGGGATGCGGCTGCTGGTGTTGCCTCTCTCCAGTCGGCAGGCTCTCGAAATGCTGCGGGAAGGAACGGTTCACATGGCAGGGCTGCATCTGGAGACTCGCGATACGCCGGATCGCAATGCGCATGTAGTGCGTGAGTTCCTTGGAATCGATCATCAACTCGTGCGAATTGCTCGATGGCAGGAGGGCATCGCTTTGGCGCCAACTGCGAAACTCCGGTCACTGCGCGCGGTGACGAATGCGAGATTAACGTGGGTGGGCCGCGAGGCCGGATCCGGCGCCAGGCAGTGTATGGATCGGCTACTGGGTGAGCGTGCGGCGCCTCGTCGGCTGGCAAGAAATCACCGTGGAGTGACGGAGGCCGTGCGGTCTGGCTGGGCGGATGCCGGCGTGTGCGTTCAACTGGCGAGTGCCGAAGCGGGGCTCGATTTTCTTTCCGTGCAGGAAGAGGCCTACGACCTGTGCTTCCCGACATCGCTTGCCGATGACCGCCGTATCAAGGCGTTTCTGGGCGTCGTTCGCTCGACTGCCTATCGAAAGCTGCTCGGGGAACTGCCCGGTTATGACAACTCCGAGACCGGCAGCGTTCGCGGAGCAGACATGAAGTGATTTCAACACGCACGAAGAGAGTACGATGCCGGCAGTCGGAAATCGGTGGACGGCAGGTAAGGGCCGAGTAGTCCCGTGTTCCATCCGCGGCCTCTTGCCCTCCACACCCTGCTGGCCGAGACGCAATTCGAGAACGCGCACAACGCCGAACGACACCGCGAACTTCGCGCCCAGGTACTCTGCGGGGCAATCCCCTGACTGCGTGACGGCGGTTGCGGGCGTATGATGGGCGATCGTCCGCCGGAGAAACCCGATTCGCAGGAAGTTGCCATGAAGCTGCATCTTGGTTTGTTGATCGCCACTTTGACTCTGTTTGAGGGAACATGCCTTGCGGCAGTTCCTGCGCCGGTGGTGCGCGTTGTGACGCCTGCTGACGCCGGCATCGTTGCAAAACGAGCCGCACTCATTCTCGCTCGCCAAATCACCGCACGCTGCGGCGCCCAGGTCATGACAACCGGTGAGGCTGATTGCGTGGTTGAACTTGCCACCGAAGCCAGCATCGGGGCCGAGGGGTTCAAAATAGCTGACGGCCCGAGCGGACACGTGCGGATCTTTGGCAATGACGAGAACGGTTTGCTTTACGGGGTGGGCAAGTTTCTGCGTAGTTCGCGGTTTGACCGTGGCGGATTTACCCCCGGTACATGGCGCGGCACTTCATTGCCGAAATGCCCGATGCGCGGAATCTACCTCGCGACGCACTTCAACAACTACTACGAAGCGGCTTCACCGGTGGAAATGGAATGCTACATCGAAGATCTGGCGCTGTGGGGCTTCAATGTGCTGTCAGTCACTTATCCGCACTGGCAGTATTCAAGCTACGATGACCCGGCGGCGCGCAAGATGGCCGAACATCTGCGTCGGATCATGCGAGTGGCGAAAGGAGTCGGCATGCGAGTCACCATCGGGGACGCGCTCAACAGCGGGTTTACGTCGACGCCCAACGAGATGCGTTGTACTCCGGTACCGGATCCTCTGGGCAGACACGGGAACTTCGGCGTGAACCTCTGCCCCGGCAAACCGGTCGCCACGGAATTGATGGTGAAGAACTGGGAGCGGCTTCTGGATGAGTTTGCCGACCCGGGCTTGGACTGTGTTGTGTACTGGCCGTACGACGAGGGTGGCTGCGGCTGCAAAGACTGCTGGCCTTGGGGAGCGAAGGGATACTTGAATCTGTCGCGCGCCGTTTCGGCGATGGTCCGCCGGAAATGTCCGCACATCAAGGTCATCGTCTCGACCTGGACCTTTGATACGCCTCCCTGCGGCGAGTGGGATGCGATCTCAAGGGCTTTGGCAGAAGACAAGAGTTGGGCTGATTTCATTCAGGCCGACGCGCACGAGGACTTTCCGCGTTTTCCTCTGGAACGCGGCGTGCCCGGCAATTTGCCGCTCTTGAATTTTCCCGAAATCAGCATGTGGGGGCAGGGGCCGTGGGGCGGTTACGGTGCAAACCCGCTGCCCGCCAGACTCCAGCGGCTTTGGAACCAGACCGAGCGCAGACTCTCAGGTGGAACTCCGTACTCGGAAGGTATCTACGAGGACATCAATAAAGCGATCTGCAGCCAGTTCTACTGGGATGCGGAGCGTCCAGCCCTCGAGACGGTTCGAGAGTACGCCGCGTTCGAATTCTCCCCCGATGTGGCGGACCAGACGGTCAAAGTCGTCGAGGCATTTGAGAAGAACCATGTGCGTGGAGAGATTGGCCCATGTGCTCAAGAGGCTTTTGATCGCGTCAAGAGCATCGAGTCGATGCTGACTCCCCAGGCACGAGCAGCGTGGCGATGGCGCATCGTCTACCTTCGTGCGCTGATAGACTGCGAACTGCTGAAGACGAAAGGCAAGCTCGAAGGCAGGAATCTGCGCGACGCTTTCCACGAGTTGACGACAATCTACCACGCTGAAAATGCTCACTCGATGCCGATCCGCCCGCCGCAGATCCAGGATACTGAGGCGAAGTGAGGTGATTGCGGCGATATCGAGGATGGCCGAACGCTTACGGGCGTTAATGCAGCTGGATTGTCGCCGAATTGCCCGCCGAGTGGATCAGGAGAGCCGCTCGTTTTCCCACCCAGTCCGCATTGGTCGGAAACGACCCAGGATAGGCACGCTGAACAAGGAGCTCATCGTGATGTCTCACGCGATTGGCAAGGCCGCGGCACCGCACTTGATGGAATACGAATGCCTCCGGATGGGCGGATTGGCCGTGCAGTTGTTGATATTGTTGGTCTCGGCCGGACCTGTATGTCGCGCTGAAGAAGCCGCGTCCCCTCCGGACGCGAAAGGACTCAGATCGCTGAACGCTTCGGCTGCGGCCAACTCGACGACCCAGTACATCCTGTTCAATCGGGCACCGGGGCAAGGAATGTACCAGGCGATTCCCGATTCGCTCGGTCGCAAGCAGTTCGAGGAAGTCCTGGCACGATTTCCTAATCGCGGCAATTCGCATATTCAGACCGGAATCAGCTACATCTTCTCCTGCTTTCGCACGCCTCCGGATACTACCGTGGCCGCCTTGAAGGTGTTCCTGGCGACGGCTGAAGAGACGAACACTCCCGTACTGGTGCAGATTGACACGGAACATTGGTGGGAGGCCCGCCCTGACTTGTGGAATTGGTGGGACCCGGGCAAGCCAGGATTCGACCCGGCCAATCGCGAGAACGTGGAATGGACCAGTTGGTCGCCTGACAGCGCCATCAAGATTGCCTGGCGAAATTGGGGCCAGCAGTTCCGCATTCTGCCGCCGCCCAATCTGGCCAGTCCCCGCTACACGGCGGCCTGCCGCGAGGAAATACGGCGGCTCGTGCCCATTGTCATGAACTGGCAGGCACGATTGCCGCAGAACAAGAAACAGTTGCTGATTGGCATCAAGCTGGGGCACGAAACTTCGATCGGAGTGAACGCCTTCCACTATCCGGCGGGAAACGACCTGCTTGATAAGCCCGCTTCGGAAGACCCGGTCCGCGGCTTGGACACTTCGGACGTGCTGTCGCGAGGTGTGGCCCAGATCGGTTACGCGGCGCTGAAATCGTCCGGCATACGCGTCGCGGGCGTGCCGACGGAAAGCGAGTTGCGTGATGTGGCGCAGCGATATCTGCAAATGCTTTGCCTGGAAGCCGCCGATGCCGGCGTGCCCCGCGATCATCTTTTCACTCACGGGGCCGGCTGGAAGAACGACGAACTAGTCTACGACGTGCCGGTGAATCCTTACGCTTGTCCGGGCTGGAGCTTTTACAGTCACGCTGCGGATCCGCGCAAGGACACGGGCGTGCAGCGAAATCTAAAGAAATCCGATGCGCCTTACTGGGCGGCCGCGGAATGGCTGCTGCAGGGCACCCTGAAGACCGACGACTGGCGGACCGCTCTGAGCAACACTCTTTCCGACCCGCGCTGCCGCTACGTCTGCATATTCAACTGGGAGAGTATTCGAGCCAGCGATACGGTCCGGGAGGCCGTCACCGACCTGGTGGATGCCGGCATGCCGCTTGGGGAAGGCAAACAACCATGAAACTGCACCAAGTACTCGTCACCCTGTTTCTCTTGATCAATGCGGCGGTTTTCGCTGCTGACTCGCCGACGCAATTGCGTGTCGTCAATGGCGACTTCAGCGACCTCAGCGGGCTTAAGCCGTTCGGCGGGTCAGGATGGTATCAGGGCTTTCCTGCCGGTTGGAAGTCATCAGCGGAAACGCCGTTTTACTCGGTCCACACGGGCGAAGACGGAAAGCAATCAGCCTGCAATCCATCGACGCTCGGCTTCCTCGAACAGAACGTCGGAACACTAGCTCAGAACGCCGATGTGGTGCTCACCGTGGATGTGGCCGACATTTGGCACAAGGGCGCAGAGTTAAGTGCGGAAATTCGCGATGCGGATGGCGAGACGCTCTGCGGTATTCAACTCAAACCGGGCCGCGCGCAGCGTCTGGTTGCGGGAAAAGTGCCCGCCGGCACACCCGTCGTCATTCGATTTCATGCGTTGAACGGTACGACGCCCGCATTAGACAACGTGTCCGTCGCGAGCTCCGCACCCGGCTCCCACGTTCCAACGCCGCAATTGAAGATCCGCCGCTTTCAGCCGGACCAACCGTTGGCCCGCGCCCGCCGTGTGGCTTCGGTCTCCGCGGACTTGGAAAACCTCGGCACTGAGGATGTTGATCTGGACGTTACGCTCTCGCTGCCGGACGGAGTCCGCCTGGTGACTTCCAACGCAACCAAACCTGTTTCTGTCCGGCCGTCGGAAGGGTGGTCGCGGCTGACATGGACTCTCGAATCTGCCGAAGCAATGGCCGCCGACCTGGTTCTGGAACTCAAGACGGCGAACGGGGCCCCTGTCGCACAACAGTCCCTGCGGATGCTCTTTCTACCGCCCGTGGAAGAGTCTTCGCCTCCCTATATTCCTGAGCCTGAGGCGGCTCCCACCTCGATGCTCGTCGGCGCGCATCACTGTCCGCTGTGGGAGGCGGATAAGCCGCAGATGTGGCTGAACGTCCTCAAGCATCCGGAAAGGACGCCCGCGCTCGGATTCTACTCGCAGGAGAATCCGGAGGTCTCCGATTGGGAAACCAAGTGGGCGGTCGAACACGGCATCTCATTCTTCGTCTACTGCTGGTACCGCACGGAGCAGGGCGGCGCGGTGAAGACGCGGTTCGGCAGCGCGATTCACGACGCATTGTTCAAATCACGCTTCGTGAACAAGATGAAATTTACGCTCATGTGGGAGAACCAGTCGCGAGGCCAGGCGGGCGTGGCTGACGAAAAGGACCTGTTTACCAACTTGCTCCCTTATTGGATCGAAAACTATTTCAAGCATCCGAGCTATCTGAAGGTGGACAACAAGCCGGTGCTGTTCATTTACCGGCCGGAGTTTCTCGTCGATGATCTTGGCGGCGTCGCGAACGTGGCGATGGCATTCTCGCGCATGCGGCAGGTGTGCCGCGAGTCCGGATTTGACGGGTTATATCTGCTGGGGGAATACCGCGGCACGGACCCGAAACACCTGGAGCTGATGAAGAGCCTGGGGCTCGACTACACGTTCGCCTATTGCTGGCACGTGCACGGAAGTCCCGCTCCAGAGCAGGCCATCCAGACGCAGATGGACTACATCCGGAAAACGCAGGATCTCAATATCCTGCCGCAGGTGGTTACCGTATCTCAGGCCTGGAGCGGGTGGAGCGACGAAGGTTCCATCTGGAAGATCCCTCCGCCGAAGTTCGAAACGCTGCTGCGACTGGCCAAGGAGTTCTCGGCGGCACTGCCGAAGGAGCAACTTGGCAGCAGAATGCTCCTGCTGGATAATTGGAACGAATGGGGCGAAGGCCACTATATCGCGCCCTATCGAGAATATGGATTCGGCTATCTCGACGCTGTGCGTCGAGTCTTTTCGACCGCGCCGGACGAGCACCACGACCTTCTGCCGGAAGACATTGGCCGAGGTCCATACGATGCGGACGTCCGCACGTATTTCGAGGACCGAAATCAGAAGGAACGACTCGCCTCGAAGCGTGTCAAGAAAGCAGACTCGCCGGTGGGACTGGTGTCGTGGTGGACGTTCGACGAGCCTGCCGACTTTCCGGTCGCGCTCGACTATTCCGGTCACAGGAATGGCGGCTTCCTGGAAAAGATGCAGCGAGCGCCGGGATTGGGAGGCTGCGCTCTGGTCTGCGATGGCGGCAGCGTTCTTCTGCCGCGCAGCCCGGTGCTGGGGTCGCTCCGGCAATTCACAGTCGAGTGCCGCGTTCGGACCGACCTCGCCGCTCAGGACAATCATTGGATCGTCAACAGCGTGTTCAATAACAACACAACCAGCGGCTTTCGGTTGGGGGTGCTGCACGGCAAGCCGTGTTTCCAGGTGCCGCAGACCGCCTGGAGCCATCATCTCATCGGCAACGAGCCGCTGCCGGTCGGAAAGTGGGTGCACCTTGCCGCGACTTTCGACGGCAGTACGATGCGACTCTACATGGATGGAAAAGAGTGCGGCACAATGTCTCGCCCCGGCGTTCTTTTGCCGACGGACGGCCGCTTTGTTCTGGGCAGTTATGATGTGGGGCATCCCTCGTATTTCCAGGGCCTGCTCGATGACGTCCGGATTTACCGGCGCGTGCTTGCGGCCGAAGAAATCCTGAATTGCGCTGCAATGCCCGCGCTTTGACGGCCCGGTGGATGACACGATCGCGATGATACTGACTCGGCCCGGCGAACACGCGAATTGTCCGAGAAGTGCAGAGTTCACAAGAATGATATTGTGTCGCGATGCATCCAACAGCCAGCGGCGCGATACTGCCAAGTCGGCAGTGGCTTGAGCAAGTCCTCCGGCGGATTCGGCGTTTAAGGCTCGGGACTGGTTGCAACTTTCGCATTGACGATCGTTGCTCCAACGCCCAGAATCCCATCGGATGGCGATATCGGACAAAAAGCGGACTCGGTTTGAACCGCACGTTTTGGCGGTGATACTGGACAGCCGGCGCTTTGTAAATCGACCGGGCCGCTCGAGCGGTTGAGTCGTTATGAGTTATGCTCGCAGTATGAAGTGCCGATCGGTGGTGTGGATAGCGGCAGCCTTGCTGCCGATCCATTCGTTTACTACCTACTCGTGCGCTTGCACTTCAGACGCGGCAAAGCCTCGATGTGCCGCGGCGTCGCAGCGGACCGCTTCGTGCTGTTGCCATCGAGGACTGAAAACTGCCCTTTCCGATTGGCAGACGCGAGCCACCAGTTGTTTTGCAGGGAGGTCCAGCCAGCGGCAGCACGATTGTGACTGTGCGGATGGATGCCTCTGCAACTCGCGTTCATCGCCCGGCAGCCCAGGGCAGGGCCTGCTTCTGAAGCGGGTCTGCACTCCGGCGTGGGCCCTGCCCCACGCTGATGCCTCCGCCATACCGCACTTTAATTGCGTTTCGCAGATCGTGAGTTGGGGTCCAAACCTGCAATCTGTCTCCGATATCTGCGTCCTGTTCTGCCGCTTTCTGATCTGATTCCGCTCCCGCCGCAGAGATTCCGCGCGCACTCGCAAGAAATCAGCCGGGCCGTCTGTCGCGGTTGCATCTGTTGCGAGACCTATCTCTGGGCTCTGATTTCACGGCTTGTCTTCGATAGTTGTTTTTGGTTCTGGGGCGTCGTCACTTTCAAACCGGAAAAGAACTGAATTTGTCTCGGATCAACGGCGGACGATTCGTCCTGCGCCACTGTGTTTTCAAGCGCCTTGCCGAAAACTGGCGTCGCTCGCAATCGAACGGCCGCTGGAAGAGCGGATCGCACCGTCACTTTGATGTGATGTGAGGAGGTTGCCGTGACTGATCAACATTCGCCCAATGACATTGTGGTTAAGTCTCCGGAGGTTGCGGCATCCGCCAAATATGCGGACGACTTGCCGACAACGGGCCGGCAGAAGGCGTGGCTTGTATTTCTGGTGATTATGAAGCGTGTGCGGTTCATTCTGATCCTGATGAGCATCGGCATGTTCATCGTCTACTGGGAAACGGTAAAGAACTACTGGGACAAGTTCACCCGGCCCTCGGCGATTGCCGCAAAGCGGTTGTCTTCGGGGCAGGAGTTCTTCTGTCCGATGGATCCGCAGGTGATTCGCGCGAGCTATGAGCAGAACGGCGATGTTCCCAAGTGCCCTATCTGCGGAATGCCGTTGTCCGTCCGGCAGAAAGGCAAAGCGCCGGTTCTGCCGGAAGGGATTGCCAGCCGAGTGCAATTCTCTCCCGAGCGAGTGCAGATGGCTGGTATCAAAACCGTTTCGGTTACCTACCGTCCGATGGTGAAGCAGACCGTCACTGTCGGCTATGTCACGTTCGATGAGACCCGATTGTCGCGAGTGGTAAGTCGCGTTTCAGGCTACATCGAGAGACTATACGTCGATAACACATATGCCGCAGTGAATGAGGGAGAGCCGCTCGCGGAGATCTATAGTCCGGATCTATTCAGCGCAGCGCAAGAGCTGGTGATTGCTTCCAAGCAAACAAATCTGAGCGATTTGACTCAAACTGTCAGCACGAAGCTCCGTCTCCTGGGTGTCAGCGAACCGGAGATTGATGCAATCCGGAAAGCCGGCGTCGCTTCACCGCGTCTGGTGATTCGTTCGCCGCGGTCGGGTTATGTCATCGATAAGAAGATCGTGGCAGGTGCAAGCGTAGAAGCCGGAATGACTCTGTTGGATGTTGCGGATCTCTCGCAGGTGTGGATCGAAGCGGACGTTTTTGAAAAGGATGTCGTGTTTCTGCAGCAAGGCCAGGCGGTGACGGCACGTTTGGAAGCGTTTCCGAATCGCGAATTTGCAGGAAGCATCAGTCTCATTTATCCCGAGCTGAATGCAGCGACTCGCACGAACCGCGTCCGTTTCAGCCTCGCGAATCCGGCGCGAGAGTTACGACCGGGGATGTTCGCTGAAGTCGCAATTGAAACACCTCTCGATGCGATCGGCCCGTTCAATCGGATGGCGGAAACGGGCGTGGCCAACGTGCTGGCTTCAGCCGGCAAGGACACCGGGCACAAGCAAGGCGAGTTCCTTGCTGTTCCGGAGCGGGCCGTCGTGGATAGCGGCAAGAAGAGGATCGTATATGTGGCACGTGAGAATGGAGTATTTGAAGGCGTCGAAGTTGAATTGGGGCCGCGCAACGACGACTACTATCCGGTGCTTCGAGGCTTGCGCGCAGGGGACCAGGTCGCGGCGGCAGGCGGATTTCTGATCGATGCCGAGACGCGGCTCAATCCGGCCGCGGCTTCGACGTTCTTTGGTGCCAGCGGCGGTCCACAGGCCAGCGAAGAACGGCCAACGAATGCCGCACCCGATTCGTCGAACAAGGGCTCGACGCCAGACCGGCACGCCAATCGCGACAATACGGCTCTCGTGACTCCATCACCGGAAGATCTCAAGAACATCGCATCTCTACCGGAAGAGGACCGCAGACTGGCTCTCGCCCAGCAAGATTGCCCGATCACGCTTGAGGCGCTGGGTTCCATGGGAGCACCTTTGAAGATCATGCTCAGCGGACAACCGGTGTTTGTCTGCTGTAAGGGATGCATTGGCAAAGCCAAGCGTGCTCCGCAAGAGACGCTCGCGACGGTGGCCAAACTGAAATCGGCAGTCGCAAGCCAGTCGTCCAAGGGCGCGAAGTCGCCACACTGAACAGCCTCCCGACGTCTGCCCCGAGCCATGCGAGTCGTCTGTGAGAGCTTTCCATGATTGAACACATCATCGAGTTTTCGATACGCAATCGATTCGTTGTCATTCTGCTCTTCCTGGGCGTAGTGGTTTGGGGGATCTATGCGGTCGTCAACACTCCGATCGATGCGATACCGGATCTTTCAGAAAACCAGGTGATCGTGTTTACCGACTGGATGGGGCGCAGCCCGAAGGAGATTGAAGACCAGATCACGTATCCGCTCTCGGTGAACTTGCAGGGACTGGCGGGGGTCAAGGCGGTACGATCGTCGAGCGAGTTCAATTTCTCGATGATCAATATCATCTTTGAGGACAGCGTCGACTTCTATTTCGCGCGCCAGCGAGTCATGGAGCGTCTCACGTTGGCCGGGACTTTCCTGCCGCCGGGCGTCGTTCCCTATCTGGCACCCGATGCGACCGCGTTAGGGCAGATCTTCTGGTACACGGTCGAGGGAAAAGGTTACGACGCCGGGCGGTTGCGGGCCATTCAGGACTGGTATGTTCGCTACCAGTTGAATTCGGTGCCGGGCGTCGCACAGGTGGCCTCAGCGGGCGGGTTTCCCATCGAGTACCAGGTGGATGTGGATCCCAACAAACTGCGTGCCTACGACGTCACGCTGGGGGAGTTGTTCGCGGCAGTTGCTCGTTCGAATTCGGCAGTGGGGGGCAAGGTCATCCAGAAGGGGAACGCCGAGTACATCGTGCGGGGCGTCGGGTGGATTCGCGACACAAAGGACATCGAGAAGATCGTCGTAAAGGCCGACCAGAAGCGAGGTACGCCAATCTACATTTCCAACCTCGCCACGGTCACGCTTGGGCCGGAGTTCCGGCGAAGCGTTTTGGAGAAGGACGGTCAGGAGGCGGTGGGTGCCGTGGTGATGATGCGTCACGGCGAGAACCCACTTCAAGTGACCAGCCGCATCAAGAAGAAGATCGAGCAACTGCAGGCAGGGCTTCCCGCTGGAGTTCGAATTGTCCCGTTTTACGATCGCACGCGGCTCATCCACGGAGCCATCGAGACGCTTGGCGAAACCCTGCTGCACGAAATGATCATCGCTTCAGTGGCCATTCTCCTGATTCTCATGCATTTCCGCAGCGCCTTTGTCATCTGCATCACGTTGCCGCTTGCCGCGCTCGTTTCGTTCATCCTGATGCGCCATTTCGACATAGCGTCGAACATCATGTCCCTCTCGGGCATCGCGATTTCAATCGGCATTCTGGTCGATCAGGCCATTGTGATGGTCGAGAACGCCACGCATCATTTGACGGAGCATTTCGGGCATCATCGCAAGATCACCGGCGATACTCGCGAAATTGTGATCACCGCCTGCCGCATGGTAGGCCGGCCGATCTTCTTCTCGGTGATGATCATACTGATCTCGTTTATCCCTGTGTTTGCGCTGAGTGGCCGCGACGGCAAAACGTTTCACCCGCTGGCATTCACCAAGAGCTTTGCCATGCTGGGCGTCGCGATCATCTCGATCACGCTGGTGCCGGCCTTGATCCCAACGTTCATTAAGGGACGCCTTCGCAGCGAGGAGGAAAGCTGGCTGGTTCGAAACCTCATCGGCATCTACAAGCCGTGGCTCACGTGGCTCATGCCTCGCCGCAATCTGGCCATGTGGTCTTTCTCGGCGCTGCTGATCGTCGGCGCCGGCCTGTTTCCGCTGGATGCCGTAGTGGGCATTGAATGGCGAACGTGTTTTCTTGCGATCACCGGGATAACGATGCTGGGCACGCTCATTTTCATTGTGGGCCCGCAGTGGCAAGCATTGTCGTTCGTCACTCTGGCCGCGCTTGCCCTCGCATCCTACAACTTTCCCAAGATCGGCACCGACTACATGCCGCCGCTGGATGAAGGCAGCATTCTCGACATGCCCGTCACGGCGCCGCGCGTGTCAGTCACGCAGGCCACCGATGACCTCAAGGCCCGAGACAAACTGCTGCGACAGTTTCCCGAAGTGGAACTGGTTGTCGGCAAGGCGGGGCGGGCAGACACTCCCACCGACCCTTCGCCATTGGACATGGTCGAGTCGGTGATCACTTTGCGGCCGAAAGAGTTCTGGCCCAGACGCAAACTGCGATACAATGACGCCGCAAGGCAGTCGGCCGTGATCCTCGCGGCGCTCCAGCGCGAAAAACTGGTTGAGCCGATCCGCGATGACAGCGAGCGCCTCGCGGTGCTCGACCCAACCACGATGAATGCCCTGACGCGAATGGACGAGACGATGCGACGCTTCGTCCAGTTGCGTTATCAGGAGTTCGAGGCAGATCTGGGGCCTCGACTGCTGCGGGAGTTTGTCGAGGAACTGACAGCCCGCTGGCGCCGGGCCGGTGAGTTGCGACGGCCTGTGGGCGAAGCCGAGATGGCTCGGCTTGTCGGCGAGTTGCAGCAGGAGTTTGCAGACATCCTGACGGCAGGTGCCGCTCAGGAGGATGTGAATCGCCTCGTTCAGAAAATTGCCGAGAAGCTGGCGGCCCAGAAGACTGTCATTATGTCGCCCGGTCTTCTTTCACCCCGATTCAGCAGGCCGCGGGAGCTGTGGCTTGGTCTCGTCGGTGTGCTCGGCAGCGAGCGGCCCACGCTCTTCACGGAAATGCTGGACTTCATTACGACAAGGCGCGAGTCGCTGTGGCGCGGACACACACGCAATTTGGATTATGAGGTCTTTGACCAGGCCGTCGCAGCCTACGATCGCTTCGCGCTTGACGAGCTGCGCGCGGTCGCTCAGCAGAACGGACTCTGGGCAGAGACGAACGACGAAGCGGCAGAACAGCGGCGACTTAACGAACTTCGCTCGGAGCTGGATACAGCCTGGGCTCCTCATCTGTTTCTCTGGAAGAACGACAGGGATGCACTGCTGAAGGAACTCGACAGCTCGATCCGTGTTCCGGGTTGGGCAAATATCTGGACACAGCCCATCATCAATCGCATCGATATGCTGGCGACCGGCGTGCGGACGATGATCGGAGTGAAGGTGTTCGGAAACGACCTCGAGGAAATTCAGGCTGTCTCGGAGCAGGTCGCCGGTGTGCTGCGCAAAGTTCCCGGAGCCGTCGACGTATTCGCGGACCAGTCGGTTGGCAAAGGTTACCTCGAGATCAACATCGACCGGGATCGCGCAGCGCGATACGGGGTAAACATCGGCGACGTGCAGGATGTTATCGAGACTGCGCTCGGCGGCAGAGCGATCACGATGACGGTCGAAGGCCGCGAGAGGTTTCCGGTGCGAGTTCGGTACGCCAGGTCGTACCGCGAGGATGAAGAGGACGTCAAAAACCTGCTCGTGAACGCGGCCGTCGGCGGGATGCCGGCCGTCGGTGATTCCGGGGCCATGGGAATTGCGGCAGGCGCGAGTGCCGGCGGACGGTCTTCGGGCAGTCCGCAAACCGGGCCGCTGCAGGTGCCGCTCTCGATGGTGGCCGATGTGGCAATCGTCGAGGGACCCGCCATGATCAAGAGCGAAAACGGCATGCTTCGCTCCTATGTTCAACTCAACGTGCGCGATCGCGACATCGTGGGGTTTGTCGAGGAAGCTCGGAGGATTGTCGGCCAACAGGTCAAATTGCCTTCGGGTATGTATCTCGAATGGAGCGGCCAGTTCGAAAATCAGATCCACGCAAGGAAGACCATGCAGGTGGTCTTCCCCGCAGTGCTGCTGCTGATCTTCATCATCCTGTACATCACATCCAACGATTTCGTCGACACGGGGCTGATGATGATGGCAGTTCCTGAAGCCATGGTCGGCGGTGTGCTGTTCCTGTGGTTTTTCGACTACCGCTTCAGTGTGGCCGTTCAAGTCGGCTTCATTGCCTGTTTTGGGATGGCCACCGAAACCGGGATCATCATGCTTGTCTATTTGAACGAGGCGCTGAAGAAGCACGGAGGGTTGGAGAACATCCGCTCGCTCGACGAATTGAAGCACGCCGTGATCGAAGGGGCCGTGCATCGACTTCGCCCGAAACTGCTCACGGAAGGCGTTGCCATTATCGCCCTGGCTCCCATGCTCTGGGCCAGCGGTGTGGGACACGAGATTATTTCCGCCATGGCCGCTCCAGTACTTGGCGGACTTCTGATTGCAGATGAAGTCGTGGACATCTTCATCCCTGTGCGTTTCTACTGGGTCCGCCGTTGGCGATGGCTGAAAATGCACGGGATCGACGAGTCCACTGCTGGCTATGACAAGGCGGTTCGTTCGCACAATCAACGCGGAGCCGATGCGGCCGCGTTTCAGTTGCCGGCTCCGGCGGGAGAACACACAGAAGCAGCATCCGGTGACGGCGCTCCTTCAGATGCGCCGCGGACGTGAACACCCGAGAGTCCACTGCCGGACTTACGGCGACAGGTTTCTGGTTCGTTGCGGAATTTCGTTTCATGATGAGGAGAAAGAAATGAAGAATCTTACGTTGCTCGTCGCGGCCACCCTGTTGGTGGGAATCGGACACTTCGCATTCGTGCTGCACGCCGGTCATGCTGAAGACGCCGCAAAGACCGGTCAAGACCAGCAGCAAAAGAAGCAAGACCAGTTGCTTATCGCGGTGCAGAGGATCTGTCCAATGTCGGGCAAGAAGCTCGGTGTCATGGGCGATCCGGTTAAGACCAAGATCGGTGAGGAAGAACTCTTTCTTTGCTGTGAGGAGTGCCGCAACGGTAAGGTCAACAAGGACCACTTGGCCGCAATCCACGTCAATATGGCCAAGGCTCAGGGCAGGTGTCCGGTGATGAACAAGGCAATATCGGAAAACGGACCGTCGACGATTGTCGCCGGCCGGACGGTGTACGTTTGCTGCGCCGCCTGCAAAAGAAAGGTGCAGGCGGATCCGAAGGTGTATCTCGAGAAAGTCGACGCGCTGTATGCGGCGTCGATCAACGCCGAAAAGAAGTAGTGGCGGTCTGGCGGCTCGACTGCCCTGCGGCCCCTGGGCGTCTGCCAGAATGCGGCCGGCCCAACCCCCAAACAGGGGCCTGTTTCGACCAACCAGCCTACCGCAGGGGCATTCTGCGGCAGGCTGGGGGATATGCGTCGAGTTTGCGCAAGCCAACGGTTTTGGCGCGTTTAACTGAAGGTCTCGCCGTAGCTATTACAACGGTCGATGAAGATTGGAGAACCGTTATTGTCGTTCCAGTTGATCGCTGTGCAGTCTGCCGGAACCGCCATGGATCGCTCGGAAATGAATCGTCGACTCTGGTGCTGCGGCATACTCGCTTGGATTGCGATGCCCGTTGGTCTCGCGTTGCTGCAGGCGGCGGAAAGCACTGCCAATAGCCACAATCGACGTTTGCCTGCCGTTGTGATTGCTGCCAGTCACCCTCGCGCCGACGCTGAACCTGCGTCTGGTGCCGACGCGGCATCGGCCCCTGCGGCGGGCGGCGGATTCCGAGTCCAACTATCTTCCGACGCACATCTCCAGCAAGTGGGAATCGCCTCCGACGATCCGTTCTCGGGCCAGAACGAATTGTCCCTCGGTCATTTGCTTGAAGCTGTGGAAGCCCGGAACCCGTCGCTCCAGGCAATGATTGCGGCGTGGCAGGCTGCGTCTCAGAGGTACTGGCAGGTGATTTCCCTGGACGATCCGATGTTCGGTTTCATGGTCAGCACGGCGGATGTTGGCGCGCCGGAAGGCCAGTCCGGCTACGTGTTCGATTTCTCGCAGCAGATTCCCTGGTTTGGAAAACGCCGCATTCGCGGACACGCGGCACAGGCCAGAGCCGACATGGCGCAGGGCGAGATCGGTGTGACGAAACTGGAATTGATTCAGATGACTCGAGCCGCGTTCTATCAATATTACGTCGCACGGCGGCAGGTCGAGGTGAACCAGAAGACCGGGCAATTGATGCAGGAGTTCCGGGATATTGCGCTGGGCAAGTACGCGGCTGACCAGGCGATGCAGCAGGACGTTCTTCAGGCAGAACTCGAACTTGCGGATCTGGCAGGACGCCGCTCGGAAGTGACTCGAGACGAAAAAATCGCGATTGCACGCATCAATACACTTTTGCTCAGGCCGGTTGACTTTCCCTTGCCGCCTCCGCCGGCCAAGATCGAGATCGCAGACGAGACTCCGTCTATCGAGATCCTGCAACAGGCGGCATTGCAGTCGCGTCCCGAACTGTTCTCGATTCTCGCTTCGATTCGCGAGGAAGAGGCCAATCTGGCTCTTGCCCAAAAGGACTACCTTCCCGACATGCAGCTTGTCGCGCGCTACGATGCCGCTGCGATGATTGATGAACAGATGCGTCCCATGGTCGGGATGAACGTCAACGTGCCCGTTTGGCAGCGCAAGCGAACGGCCGCCATTGATGAAGCGTGGGCTCGAATCCGGCAACGCAGGGCGGAATACGAAAGCCGGATGGCCGAGATCAGTTTCCAGGTGCAATCGGCCTTCGAACGACTCGCTCAGGGACGCGAAGTTGTACATCTTTTCGTCGATCGGATCTTGCCTGCCACGGAAGCGAATCTGCAGGCGGCACAGGCGAACTATACGACGGGAAAGGTGGATTTCTTACGATTACTGGACGCGGAACGGCAGTACAACAGCCAGCAAGAGCGATACCAACAGGCGGTGGGCGAGTACCAGACTCGGCTCGCGGAACTCGAGCGTGCAATTGGCGGCCTGCTGCCAGAAGAGACGCAGTGATTTCACCGTGCAGGACGTCTCGCTGGAACTCGGCCGTTGTCGGTTACGTAAGCGGTCGTCCGCAACTGTGAAGGCAGATGTCGGATCTGGCCGTAGCTGCGTTAACCGAAACGGCCGCAACGACTGCCGACAATGTCGACGATACCGCGATGGCGGATATTCGTGCGAATAAGAATTTCGATTTGCGCAGTAATCTGCGATCTCGCGTTCCCCCTCGCCTTTATTTCCAGGGACGCAGTTCTGCAACAATGATGCCGGTGATTCGGCTGGCGACTGGCGTCTCGACGCGGAAGTGCACCTCTGCCGATTGCCTTCAAGCTAACGTGTTCGAGAGCCAACGTCTCACGACCTTGATTTTGGCGCGACAACCTGCAGCAGGAATCCCGCCGAAACACCGAGGAGCGTCGGCACAATGACAAGCAGTGGGATTTCGAACACGATTGCTGCCATCGGGTCGCTGTGAGGCATAAAGACTCGCTGCATCCATCCCGACAGGTATTGAACTGGATACAGAATAAAGCCCGGCGTGCTCGAAGTCGGCTGGAACAGAAAAACGAAACCACTTGCAAGCCCCACCAGTCCGCCTGCAAGGGTCGGGATCCATTTCAGTCGTTTCTTCGGGGAAGTTGCCTCGGCCGGGGACGCGTAAGGATTATCGGAGGTCATCGTCGCTCCAACTCGCACGTCGCAAAGCACCATCGTTCGCAAGTACCAGGTCGGTTGAAGTGCCGACATTCTAACCTCAAATCTGGTGCGCGAATCAGGTCCCTCGCCCGGTCGAAATCAGACTACTGCTTGAAGTGGCGGAGTTGTCGCGTGCGCGGCTCGTCTTCGGCCCCGACGAAGGAACTGTTCCGTCCGGCATCCATCCCCGCCGCAATCATCCTTGAAACTCGAATCTGCGTCTGCACAATGAATCAGGAAATAGCCCAGCCAGGAACATGAACTTGAGCGTGCAATGCGGTGTTCTCGGGGTTCCGAGAGCAGTCTGGAACCAGAACCCGTGCGCAATCGGAAAGCAAACGTAATCATGAAACCTCAATCGACTGCCTTGCGCGGCGTTCTCTTGACGCAGTTTGTTCTGATGGTTCTCGTCGGGTTGTCGTGCGGCGTGAGTCGTGCGACCGGGGGAGAGACCGTAACAATCTGGCTGGACGATCTCGATTTGAGCCGGATGAAGCAGCAGGTGCAGCAGCCGAATTTGAATCGGTCCTTTTCCGGCGAGACGCTGTCCATCGGCGGTCGCCAGTTTGCCCGCGGAGTCGGAAGTCATGCGACGAGCAGCTTAAGTCTTGAATTGAACGGCAAAGCGTTGCGGTTCAGTGCCAACGTGGGAGTGGACGATGGCAAGAAGACCCATCCGGGCAGCGTCGAGTTTCTGCTGCTGGGCGACGGCAGAGAATTGTGGAAGAGCGGCGTCATGTCCGCGGGCGACGCGGCAAAGCCGGTGGATGTAGATTTGTCCGGCGTGAAGGTGCTGGAACTGCGAGTCGCGGATGGCGGCGATGGCGTGGACAGCGATCACGCGGATTGGGCCGATGCTCGCATTGTCGCCGGCGAACCACTGCCTCACCTTTACCCTGACGGTGCCGATGCGACGATTCCCACGCCGGAGTGGAACCAGCTTGCGCCCGAACAAGCGGCCCGCGATTACAAACTGGAAGCCGTGGCACCGGGCATTTGGAGACTGCGTCTGGGGAAACCCGAATCGTTGACGCCGCTCGCTTTCCGCAGTGCGCCCGCCTGCATGAGTGAGATCTCTGCTCTACCGCCTTGTCCTCGCCTGCCCATCCGCGTCTCATCGATCGGTTTCAAAACGACGGGACGCGGCGCGGTGGTGGAAATTCCCTTGCGCGCCGGTGAGCGCGTGTATGGACTGGGGCTGCAGTTGAGCCTGTTTGATCCCTTGAGTGGTCGTCGAACCATCAGGGTGAGCGACGATCCGGGGACGGCCTTGGGCGATTCGCACGCGCCGGTGCCGTTCTATGTCTCGACGTCGGGATACGGCATCTATGTGGACAGCGCCCGGTACGTCAGTTTTTATGGCGGCAATCTCGATCCTGTCCGCGAAGCACAAGGTCCGGAGAGGAAGTCAGCAGCGTCTGCCGCGGATGTTGCGGATGCTCCGGCGACGAGCGTGGCGGAGTTGTACCGCCCGCGTGAATTGAGCAAGAGAGTGATGACCGTCGATGTGCCGGTCGCGCGCGGCGTGGACGTTTACATCTTCGGCGGACCTGAATTGGGGCAGGCCGTACAGCGCTACAACCTGTTCTCGGGCGGCGGTTGCCTGCCGCCATTGTGGGGCCTGGGCGTCTGGTATCGCGCCTCGACTGAATTGGGGCAGCCCGAAGTGCTGGGTTTCCTGAGTGAATTTCGCGATCGACGTATTCCGTGCGACGTCTTCGGCCTTGAGCCGGGTTGGCACTCGAAGGCTTACTCCTGCTCTTTTGTTTGGAGCACGAAGTACCCCGATCCCGATGCATTGCTTGGCGAAGCCAAGGCGAAGGACTATCACCTGAACCTGTGGGAACACGCCTTCACGCACCCTACTTCGCCCCTCTATCAACCGTTGCTGCCCTGGAGCGGCGACTACAAAGTCTGGAACGGGCTCGTGCCGGATTTTGCGACGCCTGAGGCACGAAAGATATTTGCCGATCACCATGAGCAACTGCTGGTCAGCAAGGGAGTTTCCGGCTTCAAGCTCGACGAGTGCGATCATCAGCCTTTGAGCGCCACTCCCTGGTCTTTTCCGGAGTGCTCGCAATTTCCCTCGGGCCTCGACGGCGAGCAGATGCACTTGGTGTTTGGTTCGCTTTATCAGCAGACGCTGCTCGCGCCCTACCGGCAAAGAAACCAGCGCACGTTTGGCCTGGTGCGGGCGTCCGGCGCACTGGCGGCACCGCTGCCGTATGTGTTGTACAGCGATGCCTACGACCACCGGCAATACGTCCGCGCTCTAGCCACGTCCGGATTCTCCGGCTTGCTCTGGTGCCCGGAAGTTCGCGACATGAATTCTCTCGAGGAGTTCTATCGCCGGCTGGAAACGAGCGTTTTCTCGGCGCTCACGCAGATTGACTGCTGGTATTTGAAGAACCCGGTGTGGAAGCAGATCAACAAGGAACGGAACAACCGGGGCGAGTTTATGGAAAACTGGGAGGAGACCGAGACGGTCTGCCGACGGTTGCTCGAATTGCGCATGAGTTTGTTGCCGTATCTGTACTCCGCCTTCGCCGATTACCGCGAAACAGGCCGGCCGCCGATTCGTGCGGTGGCGATGGACTATCCGAATGACGCCGGTGCCTGGAGCGTGGACGATGAATACCTGTTCGGGGCGTCCCTTCTGGTGGCGCCGCTGTTCACCGGCCAGACCAAGCGATCGATTTATCTCCCCTCGGGAACATGGTACGACTTCTGGACGAACGAGCCGTTCACGGGTGGTCGCACGGTTGAGGTCGAAAAACCCGTGGACCAGATACCGGTGTTTGTGAAAGGCGGCACCTTGCTGCCGCTGGCTGAACCGGTGCAGTACGTCGCTTCGACCACCGAGTTCGCGGTGACCGTGCATGTGTTCGGCCAGCAGCCTGTGCCTTTCGTGCTCTGCGAAGACGATGGCGCGACTCTCGATTTCGAAAATGGAAAACAGAACCGTATCGAACTGCGCTGGGATGGCCGCGCAGGTCACGCGATCAAGACGGGCCGGTACGACGGGCCGAGCCGGTACAAGGTGGTTCGCTGGCAAACCGCAGAATCCAAGTGACGGGCGATGTAAGCGGCGGGCATCCTGTGTTATTTGACAGTTGCGGTTTGGCCGGATTCGACCGTCGCATTCCGAGAAAGACTGCACGATGAAGCCAGGCATTCCGATTTGCGCTGTTTTGCTCGCCCGATTCTTGGCGCTCATTCTCGTGCCTCTGCTGCAGTGCGTGACCGCGCGATCGCAAGCTGCTGAGCCGGCAGGAGGCTTCGAAGCCACGACCGGTGCTTTTGCGGTCAAGTTTGCGCCGGGAGATCGCTGGATCAGCATCAGCAGGCCGGGCGTCATTCCCGATCGACAGGCATTGCGTTGGATTCCGGGCGGCAACGCCGATAAACTCCCGCTGTTGGATACCGAGCATCTCCGCTCGGTCTCCCGAACGAGAGAAGCCGCCCGCGAAACCGTCACCCTATCTGGAAAGCTCGACTGGGCCGACTATCAGCTCGGCATCGCATGCTCCGCTGATTCCCCGGGGCTCATCCGTCTCTCTCTCGATTTGACTCCTGCGAAGTCGCTCGACCCCGGCCGCTTCTCCGACACGGGCCCGGAACTCATCTACGCGGACAGTTCCGGTCTGCCGGTCGATCCGGCCGCCCGGTTTTACTTCGACAACCCTGCCGCCCATCCGGTCAAGACCTGGCACTGGCGGTCGGACATGAACCAGTTTGTCTACTTCGGAGACTCCCGGATCCTGCGATCATCGCTCCTGTACTACACGAACTTCACTGCACTTGATGCGTACTTCGCCGACAGCGGCACAGCCATCTTCAAGAGCGTGAGCGGTTGGGAGGTCCACGACGATATCGTCCAGCACCCGCCGGGGGCCCTCGGCACACCGGGCGGCCAACCCTTCCGGTTCGGTCTGCTCATTCCCGCTTCGCGGCAACCTCTGTCCGCCGGACGCACTTACCGCTTGTCCGATGCCCTGCTTCATTTGGTCCCCGACGCGCCGCCCATCGATTCAACGGTTGAGTCGGCGCGCCGGTTCATCGCCGGTTACGCGGCGATCTTCAGCGAAATTGAGAAGCCGGCCACCGTCTTCCATCCCTGGGGCGAACTCACCGAGCGATTGATTGCCGAACTGGAACGTCGCAAAGGCAAGGACGGTGCCTACTGGGAAATGTCGACCCATTTCAACCTGCTGCCGTTGCTGGCTTACTCCGACCGGTTCTCGCCTGAGCGGAAACCAACGCTCCTGTCCATGGCGCGCAAGCAGTTCCAGGGCCAGCTTGGTCCCGAATACCGCAACGACTTTGGCCAGCAGGGGATCTTTGGCTGGTATCGCACGCGGGAAACGGCCGCCAAGGCCGATTACTGGCAGGGCTGCCTCTGGCCCAACTGGGTGTTCAATGAGTGCCTGCGCACGCAGGACGACCCCGACACGCGGAAGTTGGGGCCTGCTCCGGCCGATGTGATTGTGGAAACCGCCCGCCGACTCGACTACACGTTCCCCGTTTTCGTCGACATCAACTCTGCTTCCGTGGTCGAGTCCGGTTACGACTACGACTACGGCGCCGCTGGTCTGCACGCCGCTATCATGCTGCAGCACTACCAGCGAACAAGCAACGCCCGTTACCTGGAAGAAGCGGAGGAGTCGGCCCGGAAACTGGCGGCATTCGGTTTCGCCAGCGGCTTTGAAATGCAGGTCCCTGCGCTTTCGGCATTGACTCTGCTGAGGTTGAATTCCCTGACCGGCAAGCGGGAATATCTCGATGAGTCGTGCATTCAACTCGCGATACTGCTGAAGCACACTTGGCTCTTCAATCCGCATTACGACCGATTCAAAAACCGCGACTTGTTCGCTCTGACGAGTTGCCGCGCCAATCTCTGCTACGCCAACGGAGCGGAGGAGGGGTTCATCATGGCCTTCCTTCGCGACTACTTGAAGGAAGGCGAAGGACGCGTGCCGCCGCAGTGGCTTGCCATCATTGCCGAGATCCTGCGTTACAAGGCACACTCATGGTGTGACTCGCTCCCGGCCCTGCAGGCCGACAAGTCCGTCATCCACCTCGAAAAGCCTGAGAACTGGGACACGATTACGCCCGACAGTCTCGTTCCGATGGAGCCCTTCGGATACAACCTTGACGGCCGCAAGCTCGGTTTCCTCAACGAATGCATCTACGGGCTGAACCTGCTTCCCGAGGCCGCGATGATGCAATTCCATCCGTTGGGTGAAGGCGCGATGCTCTACACCGAAGGTCCGGTCGATATCGACGGATTGAAGGACCACCCGCGGACCGTGCGCCCGCTCGGAGCGGTGCGACCCTTGAAGGCCGGCCTGCGCGGAACCGACAGATCGCGATGGCGACTGAATGCCGGCGACCTTACAGTCCAATCCGATTCGGCTTCGGGAGCCTGGCAATGGTTCGAACTCGCCCCCGGGAGGACCTATCGAATCGAGAGGATCGAGTTGCGATGATGCCGTGCGGTGTCCACTCGGCGGACAAGAATCCAAGCCAGGCGACCTGCCGGAGGTCGAGTTTACCGAGTCCGTCTTTCAGTAACCGTTCCATGTGATCGCCAACGAACAGGAAATGAAACACCCGATGACTCCGCCAACCTCCATCACCCGCCGTCACGCACTTACCAGCGCCGGAATTGGCCTTTTTGGTACTTCCCTGGCCGCATCCGGCCTCGCCGCGGAAGCTTCGATTGCGGCTTCATCGTGTTGCCTGGATGTACGCACGCTTGGCGCGAAAGGAGACGGTATCACGGATGACGCGGCGGCTTTTCAGGCCGCGCTCGACAAGGCACAGCAAGCGGGAGGCGGAATCGTTTTTGTGCCGCCGGGGCGGTACCTGATCGCCACTCACCTCCTTGTGCCGCAGAACGTCACGTTGGAGGGCATCTTCACCGCTCCTCCGACCACGCCCTGGCGCAGCGACACTCCCGACGGAAAGCCGCAATTGGCCGGCAGCGTGCTGCTCGCCGTCGAGGGCGCGGGCAAGCCCGACGGAACGCCGTTCATACAACTCAGTTCGAATGCCACACTCAAGGGAATTGCGGTGTATCATCCCGCGCAGCGCGAGACGAATCCGCCGGTGGCCTACCCCTGGACCATCAGTTCGTCGCTCCATGGCGCGGATAATTGCTCGATCATCGACGTGCTGCTCGTCAATCCGTTTCAGGCTGTGGATTTCGGCGGCCGAGCGACGGGGCGTCACCTCATCCGCAATCTCAACGCCGCGCCGATTTTCCGCGGGCTGTTCATCGATCACTGCCTCGACGTGGGCCGGGTGGAAAACGTCCATTTCTGGCCGTTTTGGGGAGCGACCGGACCGGCCAGCGAGTTCCGACTCAAGGAGGGCAAGGCGTTCGTCATCGGCCGCACCGACTGGCAGCATATCACCAATTGCTTCTGCATCAGCTACGAGACCGGCTTCCAGTTCTTGCGCGGCTGCTCCACGCACCCGGCCTACCAGGGCGGCGGCAACGCGCAGATCCTCGGAGGCGGTGCAGATATGTGCAATCGCGCGGTGCACGTCGTGGAGTTGCAGGGCCACAGCGGCGTCCGCTTCGTGAACTCCCAGTTCTACGGCGACATCATCGTCGAGAACACGAATCACGGCCCGGTCCAGTTCACCGCCTGCGGTCTGTTCGGCAGCGTAACGGGAGCGCAGGGAGTCGCCCTGGCACACATCGAAGGCGGCGGGAAAGTGAGCTTCACGGATTGCCACATCCACTGCATCGATCCGCGCAACAAGCCCCGCCCGCTGATCCATGCCAAGGCCGGCCGCATGCAGGTGCGCGGTTGCGAGATCCTCGACGGCCACTCTGCGCGCGACCACGTCGTGCTTGAGCCGGATGTCGCCTACGCCGTCATCAGCGACAACACCTCACGCGCCCCGTTCAGCGTCGTCAACAACGCCAAGGGCAAAACGGTCGTACGCGACAACATCGGCGAGACGTGAAGGCGGGCGACGGAACACTCAGCGATTTCGTCCTGGCGGACTAAGAGGGTTAGATTTCCGACAAGCTTGATCGGCTATCCGGACCAGGGTAGATTCACTGGTATTCCAACGTGTGTAATACATTGGAAGCCGCGACGCTACATCTGACTTCTTGGAGGTGACGGATGGCTAAAGCGACGATAACACTCGTATCGCAAATCAGAGCCAAGCAGGGAAAAAAGTCGCACATCAAGATTTACCCGCCCGCCGGTGGTCCGGGTTTTGATCGAACGACTGTCGTTACGGCAGTAACAGACACTGGCAATGGCTTAAGTTGGGATTTTACTGCCCTCAAGTCGTCGAATCTAACAAGGCTAAAATACAGCATTCAGGCCAACGCACGCGTCCCCGTCGGGCCGTTACCTGACGCGGGAACCATTACGGTCACGCTGTCGCCGCTCCCAACGGGGGCTGTTATTGATGTCGAATCGCTGGACGTCGACTATGTGGACGAAGCTGACTAGCCCTGGTGGATGACCTGTTCGCCGTTGCTCGCACGACCTCACATTTGGCAGGGTGAGAGAACTGGTCGAGCAATTCGTTCGGATGCCATTGGCCGTGCGTGTGTCCTGTTAAGTCGGAATCTACACTCCCGCAGCGTGTGGTTGCCAATCGCCGCCCCACTCTTATGGAACTGCGGCGTTGGGCCAGTCGCCTATTATGCGACGCGTGCAGTAAATAGTTATTTCCCAGACACTTGATCGGCTATACAAATTCAGTTAGAGAAGCAGGAATTTCAACATGCGTAATATGTTGGAATTCGCAACGCTAAAGATCGAGTACTTCGAGGTGCCAGATGGACAAAGCATGGTTAGAAATTGTAGCCCCTGGGATTATCAGCGCACGTGTAGGGAGCAAATGCACTATCAAGATTCGTTTGCCTGTTACCAGCGGCGGGTTCAATGCCACGACAACAATCAATACCATCACCGATTCTGTCAATAGTATAGTGTGGAAGGTTGACCCTCAGGGTATTACCTACCCGCTTCCGTCGCCCCCCCGCCGGACTCTTAAGTTCGATATCATCTGCGACAGCGTCGGTTCTGGTGGATTAGCCGACGCGGGGACCATTGACGTCACGCTTTCCGGTTCCTCGCCGGAGGTCGACCCTATTGTTGCACCACTTGAGGTCGACTACGTAAACGCACCGCCCCCGCCGTCCCCGTGATCGGTAAGCGGACGGTCGCCAACATCAGTGTTTCATTGCTGAGTTGGCCTCGTCGAGATCACGTCGAATGGAGAAATCCTCCGGCGCCAGCTCAGAGGCACGCGTCAGTTCCGCCACAGCTTTGGCGTAGTTCTCGTCGGCGGGGGATTTCTGCCGTTCGGCCAGATGGCCGAGTAGCAAATAAGTTCGACCTAGTTCACCGTGAACGCCGGACGTTTTCGGCGATACTTCCACGAGTTTGGCGAACAGGTCGCGGGCCTTTTCCAATTCCAGTTTCGCTTCGTCCAGTTTTTCGCCAGACGCGATTCGGAGTCCGGCGAGAAGCAGATACGCCTCCCCAAGAGACTCGCGGTAAAGCGGGACTTTGGGGAGCGTTTTCGATAGCGTCTCCCATTCGCTAATGGCAATCAGCAGGTTCTTTTCGGCGAATTCGTGTTGTTTCGCGTTCTTGGAATACGTTCGGCATTGTTCAAGTCGTAATGCCGCCGTGGAGTGCCTGACGTCTGCGTTGCTGATCCCGCCTTGCTTGGAGGCAGCGGCCATCTGTTCGATCGCTTTTGCGTGCGACCGAAGGGCCTTGTCAAGGTCTCCTTTTTCGCGACTGTCGGCAGCCTGCACGTTCAGCGCATAGGCGATCAGTAGTCGGTCGTAGGCGGCTTTAGCGCCTGGTTCACTGAGGAGTTTTTCGTACTCAGTTTCAGAGCGCTCGGCGTCGGTGATTGACTTGTCGAATTGGCCGCAGATGTACTCGACATTTGACCTGTTCAGCAGCGCGGCGGCGAGGGCACGCCGGCCCTCGGGAAGCAGTTTCTCCGCCATTTCGATCGACCGCCCAAGGGTTGCAGTCGCTTCCTTCAATTTGCCGGTGTTGGATTGCAGCTTTGCGTAGTCACGAAGTGTTTCGGACAACGTCAGTTGTAGTTTGCTGTCTTTGGGGCGCTGTGCCACCGCTTGAGAATAGAGACGGATCGATTCGCGGTACTGGTTTTCGGCGGCTTCGACCTCGCCGATGAAACGATGAACGTTGGCCGCATAACGAAACACCTGGGCTGACCGCAGTGCCAATTCGCGGTCACCAGGCTGCCGCTTCAAAAACTCGCTGCACGCGTTAGCGGCGGAGTCGAGTATCTCTTTCCGAGTGGTCTGCAGTTTCGATGTGGCTGTGAATTCCACTTCGGATGATTCCATCAAATCGACGAGCTTGAATATCTGGTCGCGTGCCAGACGAAAGTTGGTCTCTGCAACGAACTTCTGCCTGGTTGCCAGTCTGTAGTTATTTTCTGCCAGGTGTTTCTGCTCGGCGGTCCGGTGTTGTTCAGCGGTAATTAATGCGGTGCTGACGGCGAGTCCGATAACGGCGCAAATGAGGAAAACAACTGCAATGGCAACCGCCGCCCGGTGCCGTCGCGCCCACCGACCGGCACGCATTGACCATGGTTCGGGAAACACGCCGACCGGTTCGTCCGCGAGCCAGTGTTCGATATCGGCGGCAAAGTCCAACGCGTTCGCATAACGATCTTTCGGTTCCAGGGACATAGCCTTGCGGCATATCGCGTCCAGTGCTGCCGGAATCTCGGGCTTCACCTGCTTCGGCGGTGTGAACTGGCCGCTGCAGACTTTCTCCATCAGTTCCTTGCGGGTTGGAGCCTCGTACGGTGGGCGCCCGGCAAGCAAAGCGTACAGCGTGGAGCCAAGGCTGTAGATGTCGCTGGCGGCGGTGAGTTCCGAAATTCGCGTCTGGGCTTGTTCCGGGCTCATGTACGGAGGCGTGCCGAGTTCGTTGCCGTCCTCCGTCGCTTCGATACTCGATCCGGAAGCTGGTCTCAAGGTGTGTTCTTCTTCGGAACCGGGCGCGACGTTTCCCGAAGTCTGTTCCTTGGCTCCGGCCTTTGCCAATCCCCAATCGACGACAAGCGTCTCGCCGAACCTGCCAAGCATCACGTTCTTCGGTTTCAGGTCCCGGTGCAGAACGCCTCGACTGTGGGCGTAGGCCACCGCGTTGCACACATCCACAAAGCGGCGCAGCAACTGACGAAACGCGAGGCTCCGCTCCCCTGCATCGCGGCCCGGTTTTTCCGCCGCATGAAATTGTCGTATCGCTGTATCCAGGCTATCCCCGCGAATGAGACGCATCGCGTAGTAGGGACGTCCGTCGGCGTAGGTTCCAAGCCCGTAAATCGGAACGATTCCCGGATGCTCAAGCCCTCCCGTGATCTCGGCCTCGAGTACCAGACGCAGGCGACTTATCGAATTCCCGGAGTATTCCGGCTTGTTCTCCTTGAGCGCCACTTCGCGGTGCAACTCGACATCGTCCGCCACAAACACTCTGCCCTGCCCGCCGTCCGCATGGTGTCGCAGTTTGCGATATCGAGCATCTTCACTCCGGGATTGATGAGGGCTCAGGGTCTCGTCGATTCCCCGGCCCGGGCTCAGCTTCGCAATGCTCGCCTGCATATCGGCGTCTTGAACGACATCCAGATCAAACGGCAAGGCAACCGTGGCCCGCAGGCTGAGTTCAGGATCGTCGCCGTGCATTTTCAGATGCTGTTCGATCAGGGTATTGATCGCCCCGACCTGGTCGGCAGTCAGTTTTCGCCGTTCGAGCAGAATCTGCCCCAGCGGCTTGTGCTTTTCGAGCACCCAAACGTTGATCGCCGCGATGAGCTCGTCACGGTCGATGAAATTGACTTGAATAGCGAGAATGCCGAACAGCAGATTGCGGTCCGCAGTGGACGGGTGTTCCGGACTTGTCATGGCGCAAAACTCCACCTTGACTGACGGCCGAATGCATGGATTGCTGTCTCGAACGAGCTAAGAATTCCCGTGAATGAAATATGCGCGCATTCAGGGTTCTTGCACGCCGGCTTTTGCATGGCCGAGCGGATTCTCATTGTGGACTTGGGGGCAAGAGGTTTCCAGAGATCTCGCCTTTTTTGGGCAACTCGAGCGGCGGAACTTCGGCGGGCCGAGTCCGAGCGTGAAGTTGTAGCGTTTCGACACGGCGGTACAATGCGCGTGACTCGGCGTCTCGACTCGCGAGGTCGGATCGACGAATTCCCAGTTTCCGTACGTGGTCCGGGCAGACGAGTTTGCTGTTGCTGAAGGCCTGCACTTCTCACATCCGGGGGCACACATCGTGAACTATCGACGGATCTTCCTGTTGTCGCTACTTGCGTTCCTGCCGCTGTCCGTATTGGCGGAGCAGCCGAAGCCCTCCGCGGCGAGGTTCGAGAAGCGGTGGCTTTTCGTGTGGCGCGACATGAGCGATGCCAAGGAAGTCGACCGGGTCATCGAGCGAATGCCGTCGGCGAAATCGGCCGGATATAACGGCGTCGTATTGTCACCGAACATCCCGCCCGCCAAGGCAGGCGAATTGCGGGAAGCGGCCAAACGCAACGGCCTCGATCTCGTGGCCATCGTCATGGGCAATTCGCGGGACCGCAACTACATGGAAGGCCTGCCGGTCAAGGACGCTCTGTTCGTTGTCCGCGACGGCGTGGCTGTTCATCAGCCCGACAATCCCACCCGGGTCGCGAACGGCGATTTCGAGGAATTCAAGGAGAATCACTTCGCCCGCTGGGGTTTTCAGGATGACGAGGGCGTCACGACTTTCGTCGACACCGGCGTCAAACATGCCGGCAAAGCGTCGCTGCGCATGGAAAACATCGGAAAGAACGAACATCGCCACTGCCGCATCATGCAGACGATCAAGCTTCAGCCTTTCCGGCAGTACCACATCTCGGTGTGGGTCAAGACCGAGGGCATGACTCCCGCCGACCCCGAAGTCAAACTCCTGAAGAAGAACGGCGAGGGAGGCATCAGCTTTCAGACCTTCCGCACTGAACGCACCCAGGACTGGCGTCGCGTAGACCTTGGCTTCAACAGCATGGATAACACCGAGGGCAACCTCTACCTCGGATCGTGGTACGGCAAGGACGGCAAAGTGTGGTGGGATGATCTCGTTGTCGAGGAGGTCGGCCTGATCAACGTACTCCGCCGGCCAGGGTGCCCAGTAAGTGTCCGTGCCGAAAGCGGAGCCGCCTTTGAAGAAGGCAAGGACTACCAGCGCATCGTCGACCGGCAGCTTCACCCGTGGATTGCATTTCATGAAGCGCCGGTGATCAAGTTGACCCCCGGAACTCGCATTGGCAAAGAAGCTCGCCTGCTCGTCAGTTACTACCATCCGATCATCGTCTACGAGGACCGACTGACGAGTTGCGTGAGCGAGCCCAAAATCTTTGACGAGTGGCGGGATGAAGTGAAGCACGCCGACTCGCTGCTGCACCCGGCCGCTTTTCTCATGTCGCACGACGAGATGCGCGTGATGAACCACTGTGCTCTTTGTCAAAGTAAGAAGATGACGCCTGGAGAGCTGCTCGCGGAAAATGTGCACAAAGCCGCTCAGATCATCCGAGAAGTGCGGCCTGACGCGGGCATCTGGGTGTGGAACGACATGTTCGATCCGATGCACAACGCCGTTGATCATTTCTACGCTGTGAACGGAACGCTGAAAGGCTCATGGAAGGGGCTGGACAAGGATGTCGGCATCGTCAACTGGCACGGCGGACTCGAAGGAAAGAACTGCCGTTTCTTCGCCGATCTGGGGCTCAGGCAGATTCTCTCGGGCTACTACGACGGTGACGAGAATGGCGACGCCATGGCCAGATGGAAGGCCAATACCACGGACGTGCCCGGGATCGTGGGGGCCATGTACACGACCTGGGAAGACCGGTACGACGCCATGGCAGCCTGGGCGAAACGAACCTGGGGACAATAAGGGGCAGCGATGCATGAGAAGCAACATGGTTTTGAAAACGCTGACCATCCTGTGTGCGATGACCGGGGGTGCCGCATCTTCCGCCCAACAACTGTCGGGCACTGAAACGGTTGCAACAACGATCCCGGCGGAAGAAGGCCGGGCGGCGGACATCGCAACCAGCGCGTATCTCTATCGTGCGGATCGCAAACCTGAGGAGAATGCGCCGGAGAGCTGGCTGGCGCTGATGCGGTACGCGGGCATGCCGCTGAATAAACCGGCTGATGTGAATGCGCCGGCCATCAAACAGGTGTTGTGCGCATTGCTTTGGGAGGAGATACGCCCTGTCCGCCGGATTGAACTGGCCTGGCCCGCAGACGCAAAGAACCGCCCGAAGCCGGAGGAACTGATTGTCACAACTCTCGACAACCAGGGGACTGCCAGTTCGTGGTGGAACAATTTGCAGGCCGCCAGGAAAGTGGTACGACCGAACGTGTCGGCGGATGGACTTACCTGCGCTTATGAGCTGCAATCCGATACCTGCGGAATTGTGATCAGCGTCGGAGGCGCCAAGGCGGCCTCGGAACAATCGGTTCCGGCAGTGCGAGTCCTGGTTTCCGACACATGGAAGAAGATGGACGTCGAGATTGAATGGGGATACGATCCGCGAACCGCTGAGAAGGACTTCAGCGGACGGATCGAATCTTACGACGGCGTGGTGTCGGGCCTGACGCCTTTGGATGGAGACACGGTAACGACCGCCGCCGCTCACTCGTCGTGGAGTTCAACGGGCAAAGGCAGCTCGCGTCGCGGAATCAAGTTCAGCTTGCTCTATCTGGGCACGTCGAAGTGGCGCAAAGTCTATCCGTTTACCAGTCAGTCGGACGATGTGGCGCGAACCATCGTGACGGTGTGGACCAAAGCCGGGAATTGTTCGTTCCTGGCAGGCGACTTGGAAAATGGCCCGATTCTCGCGCCCGAGTACGGGTTCTTCGTGCGGCGCACTTCGACGCTGTCTTCCGCGCCGGCCAACGCAACGACCGATACGCCGCCGAAACTCCATCCCCTGGGGCCGAAGATGGAGGCCATCGCCGGAAGCAAGGAGCTACTTGGCTGGGGCAGCGACATCACGCCATGGTTCGGCGGCAATCCGAGTGATAAGACCGTCTCGGTGCTGGGAATCACTATTCCGCCTCGGAGTGTGGCGATGCATCCGGGAGCTGAAGAAAACGTTGCGGTGGGTTGGCGCAGTCCCATCAATGGAACTGTAAAGATCAGGGCCAGTGCGACGCACGCGCAAATCGGCAGCAATGGTATCGAATGGCGAGTCACGCGAAAGAACAAGTCGGGAAGAATAAACCTGGCACAGGGTGCCACGGAGGGAAGCGGTCGTCAGTCAATCCCGGCGGAGTCCGAGTCGCAGGCTTTGGACAAGTTGGCCGTTGCGCCCGGCGACATGATCTCGCTGGTTTTCGGCCCCAAGGGAGCCCATCCGTGCGACACGAATCTTGTCGAATTGACAATCTCCGAGGTAGGAGGACGCGAGCGGGTCTGGAACTTGACGCAAGACGTCATTGGCTCGCTGCATGCCGCGAATCCTCACGCGGACAGCCAGGGTAATGCGGAGGTCTGGCATTTCTATGCCGAACAGGCCGATGTCGGGGCGGAGGGAATGCCCTCTCAGCCGCCGATCGAATTGGCCTCTCCGGCATCCAGTGCTCAGGAGTTCATCAAGGAACTCGAGGGCAAGAGGCTGAGTACGATCCGCCAGCGGGTTCGCACGCACGAGGAACAGACATGGACAGGTGCGGTCACCGCGATGCGCGGCAGCCAATTGCCGCCGCATCCGGTTCCCCCCGCAGGTTCTGAGCCGAGGATGCAAGTCCAAGTACCATGTCCGCGCCTGTTGGCGCAGTGGAATCTGGGCGCATGGCATCTGGTCCGGCACTGCGAGAAGCACCCGACAACCGGGCGACTTTGGTTCAACGATTACCCCTATGGGATTCTCGGCGCCGAGACGTACATGGTCCTGGCGGCATTGGATCTGTTGGGATCACACCAGGCCGCCGAGGACGGATTTGACCAATGGGTGTCGCTGCCCATGGCTCCCAACTCGAAAGGCCATCACGAATGGGCGCTGCCCGATCGTCCAAACGGTCTGTTTTCGGAGGGTGACGGATGCATGACGCACGCCGTGGGGCCTGCGGGAGCAGGCGGTCACATGGACGGCGTTCACGCGTTCGGACCGGGTTCCATTGGCTGGGCTCTGATCGAACATTTTCTCCTGACGGACGACAAGCGGTGGTTCCAGTCGTCGGCGCCGCGGATCAAGGCCAATGTCGAGTGGATGCTCCGTCAACGGCGCGTCGTGCGAGACATGGTTCCGGGCGGCGAGCGGCTCTGGTGCAATGGCCTGCAGCCGGCGTTGCAGGTCACTCCGGATAGCGGCGGCCTGTGGATGCAATTCTACGAGTGCGAAGCGTACTATTGGATTGCGGCCGCTCATTTCGCGGATGCTCTTTCAACCATCGATCCGGCTGAAGGTAAACGGCTGAAGGCCGAGGTTGAGGCTTATCGCAAGGATCTGCTCGCGGCGGTTGAGCGATCCATTGCGTTGTCGCCGGTGGTTCCCGTGCGAGACGGGACCTACCACTCGGTTATTCCGTTCGCCTGTTACGTGCGCGGACTATCGACAGGCGCCTGGGGGTGGCAACGGGACGGATCCGGCCGGCATGTGGGGCCCATGTACTGGGAGACGGTCCAATCGGCGGCGCCTCTGATCAGTCCTGCCGGATTGCTCTCGCCGGATGATGTGCGCGTGCAGGGTTATCTCGATGTGCTCGAGGACCGGCTGCTGCTGGAAAACCCCAACATCGGCAACCGCGATTGGTTTGCCGCGGGGTGGCAGTACCAGGGCGGGCTGGAACGGACGGCCAACGTCCACCTTGCCAACGATGACATCCCGGTGTTTCTGCGATCATTCCTGAACTGCTACGCAATCGACATTTTGCCGGATCAAGGCTACATCTTCCGAGAGCATGCCACGGGCGGTCCGCCGGACAAGATCTTCGAGGAAGCCGCGTTTCTGGAGCGATTCCGCAACATGCTGCTGATGGAACAAGGCGATTGTCTGTGGATTGCCAGGGGAACGCCGCGCGCATGGCTGGCACAGGGCGAGAAGATCAGCGTCAGGAACGCGCCGACTCATTTCGGCACACTTGCCTATGAAATCGTCTCCGACGTAGACCACGGCAGAATCACTGCGTCGGTCGAAGTGCCTGCCCGCACCTTGCCGCAGGATCTGATCCTGCGGTTCCGTCATCCGAAGGCCATGTCGATCAAGAGCGTCACCGTGAACGGAAAGCCATGGTCCGCGTTCAACAGCGATCGGGAAACGATCTCGCTGAAAGGACTGACCGGAATTGTTGAGGTCACGGCGCAGTACTGAGCCGGCCACGAATTGCTCTGGAGTCCGAAGCCTTGACGAAGACAGAAAAACACCCGATTCATTGGTAGATCGGTTAAGTAGGTCCGCAGTTGTGCCCGTGTAGCCGCGTCTCTCCGAGACGCGAAGTCCGCGAGTCTCGCAGATTCGCGGCCACGTGGCTCAACTCGTTCCTTTTTTGCCGGTGGCACCATAAAACGTAGCTGTACGTGTCCCCGTTGTTTCTGTTGGAGGCAGATGGAGGCAGGAAATGCGTGACGAGCAGAAGATCAATCCCAAGCATGCGGAAATTCGGCAGGTCTTAAGGATCGTCGGCCCACTCGTCGCCGTAGTCGGATTGTTGCTGATCGCAATCGGATTCGGCAGTTTCTTCATGTCTCTTGGGAAGTTTGAACCGCCGCGTTTCTTCTGGTGCGCGTTTCTGGGAATGCCGCTGTTATTTCTCGGGATCGCGATGTCGCAGTTCGGCTTCCTGGGGGCAGTCGCCCGGTATCAGGCGGGTGAACTGGCTCCGGTCGGAAAAGACACGATCAACTATCTGGCCGAGGGGACGAAAGACGGTGTTCAGACCATCGCGGCAGCAGTTGGAGCGGGGTTGGCGCAAAACGCGACCGGCCCGGACAAGATGGTCCCCTGTCCCGAGTGCGGTCATGCCGGCGACGTTCAAGCAAAGTTCTGCGATGCGTGTGGAGCCTCGCTGGCAAAGGTCTGCCCCTCCTGCGGGCATGTGAACGATCGCGATGCCAATTTCTGCGCCAATTGCGGCAACGGATTGAAGTAGATGAACACAGGAGCAATCCAACCATGAGTTCGCAGCCATCGCCCCCGAACCCGTTCGCTGACGATCCATCTGTGCCGCCCGTGATCGTTGCCGACTGCATATCCGACAGTCCTGCGACGGGGCGAGAGGCGTACAACATCGTCTCCGACACGGTCGTGGGTTTGAACGTGCGCAAGTCGGACAATCTGTTTCAGCTCAAGGTGATTCTGGTTTGCGTGCTTCTCGGGGTGCCGTTCGGTGGAGTTGCCGGAGCGATGCTGTCGGATGCCGGCCACCGTGTGGTTGGCGCCGTTGCCGGTGGTATCGCCGTCGGTTTTGCCGGCGTAGTCCTCGGTCTGTTCGGCAGCGGTATCTACCTCATGATCTACCGAACCGTCCGCCACATGAAAGGAAAGCACGACTGATTTTGTTCCGCGCATTTCCCACGGGGGTACAATAGCGTCACTTCCGCGATTCCTTGGAGGCACTCGACGCAAGGAGCAGCACCATGCTGTCGAACGGTTACAGGTACGTTCTTACCGTCTCGGTCTTTGCTTTCTTGGCGTTCGGTATCAATCCGGTATCGGCTCAGGATGCGGCGGTACTGCGGGGAGCAACAGCTCCTGAGAATGCAGTCTGGCTGGACAGTCTCGATCTGTCCAAAGTGACTCAAGGATGGGGGCAGCCGCAGGCCGGCCATTCGGTTGATTTGAACGCCCTGACGATTCACGGAAAGAAGTTTGTCCATGGCTTCGGCACGCACGCCGACAGCGAATTGTGGGTCGATCTGCAGGGAGCTGTTACCAAGTTCGTGTCGTGCGTAGGCGTGGACAGCGAGGTGCAGGATCGCGGCAGCATTCGCTTTGAAGTCTGGGCGGATGGTAAGAAGATTGCGGACAGCGGCCTGATGCGGGGCGGGCAGGAAGCGAAACTGATTTCGGTCGATGTGGCTGGCGCCAAGCAAATGACCTTGATTGTCAGTGGCGACACCGACGGCATCAACTATGACCATGCCGACTGGGCGGGTGCGATGTTTCTTCTATCCGCCGGAGCAACGATTCGGCCCGCAACGATCGATCCGCCGGCTTCGCCTCCGCCGCCGATTGTTCATCCCGCCTCGGCGCAGCCGGCCATACACGGCCCACAGGTCGTCGGATCGACTCCTCATCGTCCGTTTCATTTTCTGATCGCCGCCACGGGGGATCCTCCTTTGACCTTTGACGCACAGAAACTTCCCGCCGGTCTGAAACTCGATGCGGCTACGGGAATCATCACTGGGGCACTGGAAGCCGCCGGCGAAACGGAAGTAGAGTTGACGGTGAAAAACGCAAGCGGACAGGCCAGCCGCAAGTTGACGATCGTTGGCGGCGATCACAAGCTGGCGCTGACGCCGCCGCTGGGCTGGAACTCGTGGAATTGCTGGGCAGGCGCGGTCAGCGACAAGAAGGTCCGCGCGGCCGCCGACGCAATGGTCTCCAGCGGTCTGGCTGCACATGGCTTTCAATACATCAATATCGACGATTGTTGGGAAGGCCAGCGCAACGCGCAGGGCGAGATCCAGACCAACGAACGCTTCCCCGATATGAAGGGACTTGCCGATTATGTCCACAGCAAGGGCTTGAAACTGGGCATTTATTCATCGCCCGGCCCCAAGACCTGTGCCGGCTACGAGGGCAGTTGGCAGCATGAAAAACAGGACGCCCGGACGTATGCCCGGTGGGGCATCGACTACCTCAAGTACGACTGGTGTTCATACGGGACAATTGCGGGCAATCCTGATCTTGCGGGCATGCAAAAGCCGTATCGCTTGATGCAGAAAGCGCTGGACGACTGCGGCCGGGATATCGTCTACAGCATGTGCCAATACGGAATGGGCAGAGTTTGGGAATGGGGCGAGCAGGTCGGAGGCAATTGCTGGCGAACGACCGGAGACATCACAGATAACTGGGGCAGCATGTCGGGGATCGGTTTCGGCGAAAGCGGCCACGAAAAGTTCGCGGGCCCCGGACACTGGAATGATCCGGACATGCTGGTGGTGGGCCTCGTCGGCTGGGGACCGAGCCTTCATCCGTCAAAGCTGCGTCCGCACGAGCAAGTGACGCACATCAGCCTCTGGTGCCTGATCTCCGCGCCGCTGCTGATTGGCTGTGACATGTCGCGCCTGGACGAATTCACGCTTGCCTTGCTGACGAATGACGAAGTGCTGGACGTGAATCAGGACCCGCTCGGCCGACCGGCAGGCCGCGTCAAGCAGCAGGGATCATGCGAAATCTGGGCTCGGCCACTGTGCGACGGAACGCTTGCCGTTGGATTGTTCAATCGCGGTTTCTCAAGCACCGATGTGCAGGCCGATTGGTCTGATTTGAAACTCGAAGGCCGGCAGTCGGTGCGCGACTTGTGGCTGCACAAGGACCTCGGCGAGTTCGACGGGCACATCTCCGCTAACGTCCCGCCGCACGGAACCGTGCTCGTCAAAATCGGGGCGGCGCGAAAGTGAGTTTCGCGTTGTTTTCGACTTGAATTCAGCGAACCGCTGCACTCGCCTGACGAAAGGATGGGCTGTTTGCGACGGGAGGGCAGCCTGCGTTGGTCGGGGATATTCTGGTCTTGCCAGCAACGGGAACTGCGGGTACTTTCCCCCGACTTTTGGAGTGTCTGTGTTCGTTGACGGGACTCCCTTCGTGGTGCCGAGTGTGCCCCCGCTGAGGCCTTCGTTATGAAGTTCGTTCGAGGTGCTGCGCTCGAGTCGGCCCGTTGCTTCATGTCCTTCTGAGGATCGTTGAATGTTGCGGCGCAATTCGCTGTGTTTTCCGGGCAAGCTGCGCGAACGGCACGCGGTCCGGTGCCTGGGACTGGGTGTACTATTAGCCGTGGTTGCAGTGGTCGGAACGACGGTGTGTCTGGCGTCCGACGATTCTTCGCCCGGCACGGATCTGAACAAGGCACGTTCCGAACTGATATCGAAACGCCGCGAACTTGCCAAACGGATCGAGAAGCTCAGTCCAGCCGGCCAGCAAAACGAGGCGACCGGCCAGCAAAAACAGACGCCGGGCGATGCGACAACGGAAATGGAGTTTCTCCGTTCCCTGGATCTCATCTATCAAAGCCACTTGTCTGCTTTGGACGAGACTGCGGACCAGCGCCGCGAGCGAGATCTCCGCCGAGACGAACTTCACTCCCCGTCGGAGTCCAAGCCCGAGTCGTCGCAGGTTGAGTCATGGCTGGTTCTGGAGGACAACCGTGATCAACTGGAAGCCGAGACGATTCGAGGGCGCACTTGCGCACACGAGTTGACAATTTGCCACGATTTGCTGCAGGCCGCACTGAAGAAGCAGGAGCTGGCCGCTCGCAATCGACGGCGTATCCGAGAAGAGTTCAGCAACGGCGACAAGGCTCATACACCAGCAGAACAGCAACGGCGACTGCAGTTTGCGGACCTTGAGTCTACGCTGGCTGATGCTTCCGTCGATTTGCGTCGCGCGGAACTCGAGAGCCGAAAGGCCAGACAAGAGCTTGTCGAATTGACCTGCCGATCTCTGGAAGAGAAGGTCCGGCAAATTGCGTCCCGCGCCGTGTTCAGTGAAGAGGATCTGCAAGCTCGGGTGCGAGCGGTGGCCAACTACGAGGCGGAGTCGCAGACACGGTTGGATGAGGCTCGGCAGCGTTTGGCAAAGCCGGATGCAGTTCTTGCAGCGCAATTAGCCGCGGCCGGCGATGCTTCGGCGCCGCCCGAGTCAAAGGCAGATACGGACCTTTTCCTGTCGCCCGAGACGTTGCGACTGGTCCGGCGTCTGGCAAATGAGGAAGTCGAACAGTTGGAAAGGTGGCAGACGGAACTTGCTTCGGGACGCGACGTGCCAACGCTACGATTCCAACTCGCGCACAACCGGCTCACTCCCGATGAGATAGCCGCGTGGATTGAGGTCACTGACAAGCTGATGGCGCAGTTGAGCGGCGAGGAACAATTACTGACGGCCCGAGTGACGGAACTGATGCAGGACTTGACGACCCTGTGTCGACAGGCTCGTGTCGCAGTGAACGAGGATGGGCACGCAGCGGCCGACCGACAGGTGCGTCAGCGTGCCTTGGAACGGATGCTCCATGTGACTCAATCGGGGCAACTCCACGTACAGATGCTGCGACGAGGCGGCCAGCGATTTGTGCGGGAACTCCACGACCGCGATCCTCGGCCAACCGGCGGTCACTGGTGGGTTCGCGTGCGAGATGCGGCGACGACCGCCTGGGCATATGAACTCGCGGCTGTCGGTGACCGTCCTGTCACTGTGGGAAAGGTGTGCAAGGGCCTGCTGGGCCTGTTGTGCGGAGTGCTCCTCGCGGGTTTTATCAGCCGTCTCCTGGGCCGGCGGATCCTGCCGCGATTCGGCCTGAACCCCGGTGCTGCGGAAGCCCTGCGGTCGCTGACCTTCTACCTGCTTTCCGCCGCTTTTGGAATTCTATCGCTCGAGCTGGCCAATGTGCCGCTCACCGCTCTGACATTTCTGGGCGGCGCGGCGGCTATCGCAGTGGGCTTTGCCAGCCAGGACCTCGTCGGCAACTTCATGAGCGGCGTAATTCTCCTGGCGGAACAGCCAATTCGCGTCGGGGATTTCGTTGATCTCAGCGGCGTAAAGGGCACTGTCGAGCGGATCGGCGCGCGGAGCACACGCGTGCGGACGGACAAGAACGTCGAGATTACCGTTCCCAACAGCAAGCTCCTCAGCGGTAACGTGAACAACCTGACGCTGTCCGACAATTTCGTCTGGTCTTCCGTCTCGGTCAGCGTCGACCGGGGACTGCCCGTCGCAGAGATCAAGGACTGCCTGCTGTCCGTGGTGCAATTGCATCACCGGGTCGTTGAGAGCCCGGCACCTTATGTGCTGTTCACAGAATTTGGCGAAAAAACGTTGAAGTTCGAAGTGCATTTCTCGATCGCGATGCAGCACATGACCGATTGCCGCCGGATCGAAAGCGACCTGCGCGAAGCCATCGATTCCACATTCCGCCAGACGGGCATCATCCAGGATGCCGTTAACTCGGCAGCTCGTGCCAGCGCAGCCAGCGGGCTGGACACGCCGGACGTCATAACCGCTCGGCGGTGGGCCGCGTGAGTTATAATGCCGGCGAGATGCCGACTATTGACAGCGAATCGACGTGTGCCCATGCGTCGATCGATGTACCCGAAGCCCCTGACCAGCGAGCGAACCATGACGACAGACCTGCAGCGACGGACATTTCTTGGAACGGTGGTCGGCACGACGCTTGCCGGAGCTACACTTCGGAACGCACAAGCCGATGCGATATCCGCGACGGAGCAAGCTCCTGAAAAGCAGCCCGCAGAGAAGGCGACTCGCGAGGTGCGTTTGGATCGTTTGCGGCCGCGCGAGATCGAACAAGCCATGACAAATTGTCCTGTTCTATTCCAGCCGCTCGGGACCATCGAATGGCATGGCCGGCACAACATTGTCGGACTGGATGCGGTGAAGGCTCACCATCTCTGCGTGCGTGCCGCCCAGCGCGGCGGCGGGTTGGTAGCGCCAGCGGTGTTCGGCGGCGTAGGCGGGCTGGATCAGCCCTGCACGTTTGTGATGGAACCTGAAGACGATGTCCATTCCGTGCTCGTGCGTACCTGGGTCGAGAAGCTCTGCCGCGAAGCCGTTCGGCAGGGATTCAAAGCGATCGTGGTGCTCACCGGGCATTATGGTGCTGCCCAGCAGATGGTCGTGCGGGACCTGGCTGTACGTTTGAGTCGATCTCTTGGGGTACCGGTACTGGGTACGCCGGAGTATTTCCTCGCTTTGGACGTCGGCTATCGTGGTGATCACGCCGCGTGGGGCGAAACCTCGCTGATGATGTATCTCGACCCGGAAAGTGTGGACCTGACGCAGTTGGGGGATCCGCCGCACCAGGGAGTGGGCGGCCGCGATCCGCGCGAAGCCACGCGAGCTGACGGCGAGAAACTGGCAGAGACCATCATCAACCGATTAGCGCGGCTGGCTGAGAGAATGCCGAAGTGGGATCGAGCCACACAGGACAGGTTCATCGAGGCCGAAGCTGCCTTGGTCAACCGACAGCTGGCGCTTGCTGCTTCCGAGAAGCTCGTCTGGGCTGGATGGCGGAACATCGGCACCGGGGCTTTCGCCGATTACGGCAGACTCTTGGCTGAGGAGAAGTTCGAGGAGATTCTGATTCAGACAAAGACATTGTGAGCCGGATACGGACGAGCGACTTGAAAGAAAGCTCACGCAAAGTCGCTGCGGGGCAAGGGAAGAGAAGGACGGGCTCCGGATTGAACGATCGCGTCGTTATCCTCCGAGTCGCCATTGTCCGCTTTGCGCCTGCGGCAGAGCGAAAGAACAACCTATACAATTCGCCGGTTGCTTGTGAGCGTGCGATGCAAAGAAATCAATGTGATCGGCGAGGCCTGGAAGTTCGTCGCCGATGAATTGCAGTATCCTATCTGGCTGTGCCGATGGAAACGGCGATCACACCCTTGCCTGATGTTTTGCGTGCCACAGGCACAGCCAGTGCCACACAAACGAATTCGTCAACTTATTCTTTCGCTCTGCCTAAGCGCCTTGGCGGGCGATTCATCCGTCCTGTTGCAGAGAACGCTCACGCGTCTGCCGGCAGTTACCGGCCGTGCGAACTCACGGCCTCAACGGCTGCGTGTCACAACATGGACAGGTCCGCCCGGCTCACATCCGCGATGGCATCTCGTGAATGCTCGTGGACGCGTTCGAGGAACGAGACGACGTGTTGTGCAATCTCGTACCCGCAGTCCTCCAGTGCAAAATGACCGCTGTCCAGCAAATGGAATTCGACGTCATTCAGGTCGCGGTGATATGCGAGGGCTCCTTCAGGTGAGTAAATCGGGTCGTTTCGTCCCCAAAGCACGAGCGTCGGCGGCTGGTGTTCGCGCAGGAACGTCTGCCATTGCGGGTAAAGTTCCAGGTTCTTGCGGTAGTCATACAGCAAATCCAGTTGTGCCCGGCCGTTTCCGGGTTGGCTTGATACGGCCGAATCCAACATCCAGCCGTCCGGACTGATCCTTTCGCGGTCGCGCACGCCGTCGACGTATTGCCAGATGATGCCTTCACGCGTGATGAACCGCCTGACCGCAGCTTCTGTCTCGGGCGTACGGTTGTACCAGAAATCGAACAGGGGCTTCGTCGCCGCAGCAAATCCATCTTCGTAGCAGTTCCCGTTCTGGATGATCAGGGCCGTGATACGGTCTGGGTGTCGGCCCGCGATGCGCATGCCGACAGGGAGGCCACCTCCGTGCATGTACAAGCTCATGCGCTGGATGCCCAAGGCATCCAGGAATCGCTCGATCACAACCGACAACCGGTCAAACGTGTATTCAAATCCCTGAGGATTGCACGCTTCACTGTTTCCGAAGCCGGGGTAGTCCGGAGCGAGCAGGTGAAACCGGTTCTTCATCCTGCCGAGCAGGTCGCGGAACATGTGCGAGGACGCTGGAAGACCGTGTAGGAGCAGCAGCGTCGGCAGGGACCGGTCGCCGGCTTCGCGGAAAAACAGTTTTACATCGTCAAGTAACATCGTTCGAAATCGAGTATCGTGCATCTCAAGCTCCTTTGCTTGAATGTTGCCCACCGTCATGATTCACATTGATTCGGAATGCTGATCGCCCCAGGGCAGGGTTATTAGCATCTTATTTTCCGTCAAATGGCCGACTAGTTGTCCGCCTGCCGGCGTTTCTTGGATCGCTTCGGATTCGCCGGGCGGAAGATACACAGGGCGTGACCGATTCAGGCAGCCTTCGACCGCCTTCGTTGGTGGATCACCCGTGATGTCGCGGCAAGTTTGTCTGTCCCGGTGCGCGCCTGAATAATGCTTATGAGTACGCAGCGTTTCTGCTGCTTCTTTGAAAATTCGCGACGTCGACCGGCGCTGACGCAAGGAGGGAACGTATGTTCGTCGATTTGCGTCCCGATGAAACACGTGCTCCCTGGGCGGTTCACTATCCGGAGACCGTGCCGGCAAGGTTGAGATACCCGGAAGAGCCCGTGTGGTGGTTGCTCGAAGAGGCCGCACGCACGCACCCAGAGCGAGCGGCATGCCGGTATTACAATTCGACGTGGAGCTATCGCCAGTTGCTCGAGAACGCACGACGTTTCGCCAAGGTGCTCGTGCGATCAGGTCTGAAGCCCGGCGCCCGCGTGGGCCTGCTGTTGCCGACATGCCCGCAGTACCTGATGGCGTGCTACGGAGTGTGGCTGGCTGGCGGCGTGGTGGTATCGCTTAGTCCGCTGTCGGTTGCGGAGGAAAACGGAGATCTGTTGAGCGCCACGAACTGCGGGTTCGTAGTCGCCCTCGATCTGTTTGCGGGGCAAGTGCCTGCCGGTCGGGCGGCAACATGGACGCCGCTGAAGATCACGTTACGGCGCGATCTCCCGTTCTTAACTCGCTTGGGATATGACGCATCGGTCCTGCGGCGCAACATATTTCAACGCAGTTTCCGTCAACGCTCAGAGCGATCGAAGCACTGGCTGTCGGTGGAGGCGATGATGAGCGAATCGGACTCCTCCTTCGCGGGAGTCCACACCTGGAATCGCTCTGCGGCGTACATGTTGGCCACGGGCGGGACAACGGGTGACCCCAAAGTGGTCGTGTTGACGCACCGCAATCTGGTCGCCAACGCGTGGCAGTTGATGCACTGGGTGGGCACCGAGAAGGGGAAAGAGACCTTTCTGGGAGTTTTGCCGCTGTTTCACAGTTACGGGTTGAGCACTTGTGTGACCGGCGGCATCGGAATGGCTGCCACGCTGATTCTGTCGCATCGCTTTCAACCGGGACCGGCCGTGGAATTGATCGAGCGGCATCGCCCCACAATGTTCTTCGCCGTGCCGGCAATGTTGGCCGCGATGAACGAGGTACTGCGGCGTCGCGGGGCTGATTTGAGTTCGCTGAAATGCTGTATTTCCGGAGGTGCTCCGCTGGCCTCCAGGATCTCCGAGACTTTCGCTGCTTACAGCGGTGCCAGGGTGGTTGAGGGATACGGGCTCTCGGAAGCCAGTCCGGTAACGCACGTCAACCCGCTTGACGGGACGGATCGGCCGGGAACCATCGGATTACCCTTGCCCGACACCGAGGCCCTTGTGGTAGACCGGGATACCGGAGAACAAGTACTTGGTCCCGGACAGGTCGGTGAACTGGTGGTGCGCGGACCGCAAGTCATGCTCGGCTACTGGAACAAGCCCGACGAGACCCGCAAAGTACTGCGTAATAGCTGGCTCTATACGGGCGATCTGGCCACTTATGACGAAGACGGGTTCTTCCGGATTGTGGACCGCAAGAAGGACATCATCATCACCTCGGGTTTCAACGTTTACCCGAGCGAAGTGGAGTCGGTCCTGCGTCGATTCCCCAATGTATCCGATGCAGCGGTGGTGGGAGTTCCTCATCCAAGGCGGGGAGAAGTGGTAAAGGCCGTGCTGGTGATGCGACGGGGAAATCCCTTTTCTCGAAGGACCTTTGAGGCATTCTTGAAACAGCACCTGGCGCATCACAAACGTCCTCGGATCGTCGAGATTCGCGAGAGTGATCTGCCTCGCAACTTCCTGGGCAAGGTAATGCGGCGCCGTTTGCGCGGGGTACCGCCGGAGGCGACGCCCGCTTCGCGTGTGATTTCGCTTTGGGAGTGACCGATCATGGTTTCCGGACCGGCTCTCGGACTTCTTCCGCCGCTGGCGGTAGTCGGCGGGTTGCGGACGCCATGGGCCAAGGCATTCGGGGTTCTGGCCCGTGTGCCGGCTCAGGAACTCGGGCGATTGGCGGTCTGCGGTCTGCTGCCCCGTTGTGGAATTGCGCCGGCCAATATCGACGAAGTGGTTTTTGGCAACGTGGCGGGGCCGCCCGAAGCTTCAAACATCGCGCGCGTTATCGCCCTGTCATCCGGAATTCCAATCGACTGCGTGGCCCATACCGTGAACCGAAACTGCGCTTCGGGCATGGAGTCGATCATCGCCGCGTGGCAGATAATCCGGGAAGGGCGTGCACGAATGGTGGTCGCGGGCGGCACTGAGTCGATGTCGAACGTGCCTTTGCTGTGGAGCGACCGCTTCCGCCGTTTGTGGATGAAGGCCGGTGGGGAGAAGCACTGGTGGCGGAAACTGGCGACTTGGTCGCAATTGCGCCCGGGCATGCTGAAGCCCGTCAGCGCCTTGGAACTCGGCCTGACGGACGGGAATTGCGGCCTGAAAATGGGAGAAACGGCGGAGTCGCTTGCGAAACGGTTTTCTGTTTCTCGCGATGAGCAGGATCGATTTGCGCTGACCAGTCATCAGCGGGCAGTCGCCGCTCGCGAGCGAGGTTTTTACCGCGATGAGATTCTCCATCTCACGTCCGCTCAGACGGGTTCCGAGCCGCTGGATCGAGATACGGGACCAAGACCAAAACAGACCCTTGAAGCACTCGCCGCGCTCAAGCCTGTATTTGAACCGCGTTCGGGCAGCGTCACGGTGGGGAACAGTTGCCCGATCACCGATGGAGCGGCCGCCCTGCTATTAATGTCACCGGACGGGGCAAAAACACTCGGTGTCGCGCCGCTCGGCTATCTGCGAGCATACGCGATTGCCGGGTGCGAACCGTCGCACATGGGGCTTGGCACCGTGCTGGCTATCCGCCGGCTCCTTCAGCTTACGGGCCAGTCTCTGCAGTCGTTCGATCTGTATGAAATCAATGAGGCTTTTGCGGCGCAGGTCCTGGCATGTATGCGCGCGATGGCTTCTGCAGCGTTCGCCCGCCGGCACTGGCAAGTTGATCAGCCCGTCGGTGAATTGGAGCCCGATCGCTTGAACGTCAACGGCGGCGCGATCGCACTCGGTCACCCGGTCGGTGCCACCGGAACTCGATTGATACTGACGCTGCTGCGCGCTTTGCGTGAACGCGGTCTGCAGAACGGACTGGCGAGCCTCTGCGTAGGCGGCGGACAAGGGGCCGCAGTCTGGGTGCAATCGGAGCTGGAACAGTCAACAAAACTCGGGAAAGGCGCATAGTGCCATGAACGGATATCGGATTCTTCGAGTGCGGAGCGATGTGCGCAACGTGCTGACCGTCACCTGGGACGTTGAGTCCCGCACGCAGAACGTGATTACCATCGGGATGCTGACGGAACTGGAGAGGCTCGTCGGCGAACTCGAAGACGTGCCATCGTTGCGCGGTGTCATTTTTCGCAGCGGCAAGGAGGGCAGCTTTCTCGCCGGGGCGGATCTGCGGGAGCTTCGCTCGCTGCGAAGCAAGGCACGCGCACGCGAAATAGTGATGCGAGGTCAGCGGTTGCTCGACCGCATCGAGCGTCTCGGCGTCCCGACATTCGCTGTGATACACGGACCATGTATGGGCGGCGGTTTGGAGTTTGCCCTGTCCTGCACCTACCGGATTGCTTGTGACGATGAGCAGACGCGTTTCGGCCTGCCGGAAGTGGAACTCGGTCTGTTGCCGGCATGGGGCGGCACCCAGAGACTGCCGGCTATCATCGGTCTGTCGAAGGCTCTGCCACTCATTCTGAAGGGGAAGCGAATTGCGCCGAGCGAGGCGTTCAAGCTCGGGCTCGTGGACCGGATTTGGTCGCCGGACCTATTCGGCAGCGAGTCCGAAAGATTCGTGACGGATCATCTCGAGAGATCGGGCGTAATTCGGCAGCGTCGCCCCGTCGTTTCACTGGTCGACCGCACACGCCTGGGACAGTATTGGGTGTTGCGATCAGCGCGGCGGCAGTCGTTCCCGTTTGCCTCGCACTATCCGGCGCCGACCGAGGCCCTGAAGGCTGTGGAAACCGGGTTGCATCGCGGCCGCGCCGAGGGCCAGTCGCAGGAGAAAGAGGCATTTGCGAACCTGTTGTTCTCGCCGACCTGCCGTAATTTGCTCACGACGTTTTTCGATCGCGAGCGGGCACGCAAGCTCGACACGTGGGTGCCCGATCATCTGAGCTACGTGTCGGTGCCGAGATGCGTCGCGGTTATCGGCGCCGGCGCAATGGGCGCTGGGATCGCTCAGTTGGCGGCTCTGCGGGGACTCTCAGTCGTCTTGTATGACGTGGATCGGTCTAGATTGGACGATGCAATGCAACGCATCGAGGACCTCACGTTGCAGGCGGCGGAACGAGGAGTACTGGAACGCGGTGATGTGGAGTCGCGACTCAGCCGCATTCAGACCTCCGACGACCGGCATTTGCCCGCCACGATCGATATTGCGATCGAAGCGGTGCCCGAAAACGAACAGCTCAAGCAAGAGGTGTTCGATTGGCTCGACCACGGGTTGCATCCGGAAGCGTTGATCGTTTCAAACACTTCGTCTCTTTCGATCGAACGGCTTGCGAGAGCGACGGGGAGACGGAGTCGAGTTGCGGGGCTCCATTTCTTCAATCCTGTGCATCGCATGGGGTTGGTCGAGATCGTCCGCACTCGCGACCACTCGGAATATACAATCGCGACCCTTGTGGAACTCGTCCGCAAGCTCGGGAAGGTCCCGATTGTTGTGAACGATCGGCCCGGTTTCCTCGTCAATCGCATCTTGTTTCCTTATCTGGAGGAGGCCGTGCGATTGATGTGCGAGGGCCTGTCTGCCGATCGCATTGACGGGAGCATGCGGTCCTTCGGCATGCCGATGGGGCCGCTGGAACTGCTGGATCAGGTTGGACTCGATGTGGGCTGCGATATTGCCCGCGTCCTGTCGCCGCTTCGGGCTGAGTCGGGGCCGATCGCTGAGCTTCTGTCCTTCATGGTCGAACAGGGGGCGACCGGCAAAAAGACGGGCTGCGGGTTCTATGCGTACCATTCCGATGGCCGCCGCGGAATCGCCTTGCCTTGGCAACGCGAGTGGTCTCGATCCGGTTCGCCATTTCTGCAGAGTCAACCCGCGCCCAATGATGGCGACACAATGTCGTCAAATGTCCAACTGCGATTGGTGCTTGCGCTAGTCAACGAAGCGGCCCGGTGTATCGAAGAGGAAGTCGTCGCCGAGAGCTGGATGGTCGATCTGGCTATGGTCATGGGAACAGGCTTCGCCCCGTTCCGCGGCGGGCCTTTGCATCTGGCCGACCAATGCGGCGAGTCGCAGATTGTCGAGCACCTCGAGCGATTGGCTGCGGAATGCGGTCCGCGGTACGCACCCAGCCAATTGCTCAGAGCGATGGGACGACGGGACGGCATGTTCCATCCCGAATGGCAACACGAGCCGTTGGCAATCGCGACGGAATGCGAGGCGGCTACCGCTTGAGCAAGGAGTCCTGGAAGATGTCCATTTCGCCCAATGGATCACGGCACGATACCGATCCTGAACTGCTGATGATCGACAAGGGGGCGTATCCCTTTGCCACGTTCACGGAACAGGCCACCTTCACCGAACAGGCGTTGAGGCTCGGCGGAAAGAGCGAGGAGGAGGCTCGCCGCATCGGAGCGGTCGACGCAGCAGATGAACACGTCGAGCGACTCTACTCTGCCAGGCACGGCACGGCAAACAGTCCGCTGCATGAGGCTGTTTGGAACGTGTCCATTGCCGCGGACCGTTTTCGGTTCTTTACGCCATGCCCGGAATTGCCGGTCCGTCACGTCATGCAGAGATCGCTGGACATCGTTCGACAGCATGTCGGCGAACGGTCGCTGCTCGATGAAAAAGGCAAAGTCGCCGACAGGGTTCTGCGCCAACTCGGTGAAGCCGGGTACTGGGGGCTCCTGGTGGACAGGCAATACGGCGGGGCAAGTGCACTGTTTGCCCAATTTGCGGAATTCCTGACCGAGATGGCCTGTATCGATCCAACGGTCGCGGGCCTGGCATCGGTTCACGGGTGCATCGGTGCGGTTGATCCCGTGACGACATTCGGCACTCCGGAGCAGAAGGCTCGTTTTCTGCCGGATCTGGCCAGTGGTGCCAGGCTCTCGGCCTTCGCGCTGACCGAGCCGCGTGCGGGCTCCGATATGACGGCGATCAAGACAACGGCCGAACGTGTGGGGAATGAGTATCTCGTCAATGGAGAGAAGCTGTTTGTCACAAACGTGTGGCCGGGACGAACGCTGGGACTGGTCTGCAGAATTGAGGACCGCCCGGCAGTCCTCGTATTGGAACTGCCGGCGCGTGAAAACAAGCACTTCCGGCTGAAATCGTACGGACTCTACGCACTGCGCCACGCGCACAATTACGGAGTGGCGTTTCGTGACTTTCGAGTGCCGGTCGACAACGAGCTGATTCCGAAATCGGGCGACGGATTGACGATTGCCTATCACGGATTGAATCGGGGCCGTGTATCCCTTTGCGCCACGGCAGCCGGCTTCATGCGCCGCATGTTGGCCGACACGCTTCCCTGGGTGCGCTTTCGCAAGACCTACGGCCAGGCGATCGGCCAGCGCGAGTTGGTCCGCCGCCGGTTGGCACGAATGGCCGGATATATCGTCGCGTGCGACTCGCTTGCACAGTGGTGCGGAAACCTGCTCGATCAGGGATATCGCGGAGAAATCGAGTGCATTGTTGCCAAAGTGTTTGCAAGCGAGTCGCTCAAAGTCGCAGCTGTCGATTTCTTCATGAAAACGCACGGCGGGCGCGCATTCCTGAAGGGGCATCCGTTCGGAGACAACGTTCATGAATTCCTCGCACCGTCCATTTATGAAGGCGAGGGCGAGATCCTGTTGCTGGCTCTGTTCAAGTCGCTGACCAAGGAACACGCGGTCCGGTATTTCGAACCGATCAGCAGGCAAATGGCCGCCGCCGGGCTCTTTCGACCAAACCTGTTTCATCCGAGACACCTCTGGCTGCTGCGCCGCCAATTGTGGGAATATGCCCAATGGTGGTTAACGCAGCAGATTCGCTGCGTGCCGCATCAGCATCCTCCGAGAGTCGCGATCGGCTTAAATCGGTGCGCAGACTACGCCGCGGACCTCCTGGGGAGAAGTTCGTTGGAAATCAGCGCAATGATGCGACGGCACCAATTGAGCCTGGCCGATCGTCAGTGCCGCATGATCGAGGTTGCGGAACGTATTGAACTGGCGACGGTCATCCTCGTGACAAGTCTCTATGCGTCGACTCAGGAGGATGAGACAGTAGTCATGGCTGCCGAGTGCGTTTGCGCCGAACTCATGCGCCGTCTCAGAGGAACTCGCCCTTCGGATCGCGAACTCCGCACACTCGCGGAAACCGGCGCCGTACTGCTTGACGGCGGTTTTCCCGGCATCGCGGACATCCCGACCAGCCAACTGCTCATGCCCTATTGGGATTGACCGGAATTTGGCGGACCATTCGCTGTGGGTTGAAACCCACGTCCACCGTCACGCCGTCGCTGCGCGCCTCCAGGACTTTTTGAAACAGGCACTTTGCTCCCCGGTCCTTGCCGTTCGACGTCGCGCACCCATCACATTCTTGCGTTGTCATGCCGGGCGGATAGGATGATTTCGCTTGGGATTCCGGCCCACGCGAACATTGTGTCGGCGATCGACGGCAATGTCTGCTTACGCGTTCAAGGACCAGCAACCATGGCAGACAACGGCGAAATGGTATTGAGCGGGAACAAGGTCGCTTCCGAAGCAGCTTCTTCCGAAACACGTTTGCCCGGACCGGTTCAGCGCTCCTGGGCTGCCGTGTTGGCGAGCCTGATTTTCTCCGTTGCCGCGTATGAGATGTTTGACCTGTATGCGCTGGTGCATTGGCGCATCATGTTTCGCACGTCGCCAGAAATACCCGAACCGCCGTTCGCGGTCTTCACGGTTCTCGGCAGGCTGGCGTGGCTGCGATTCGACTTTGCCGTGCTGGCTCTTGTCTGGGCCGTCTGGTCTTTTCGCACAGGTCCCCGCTGGGCGTCAATTGTCGCACTTGCCGTGTCCTTCCTGGCTCTGGGGCTGACGGTGATAATGATGTAGAGTTTCGGGGAAATGGCGTTTCGCGGTGGTGGGGCGTTTTCACTTTCTGCGGCGGTTTCATGCCGCGCCACGTGCGGGCGTGTTCTTGATGTGGGCCGGTCGGTAGACTCGTCCGCAACTGAGGGTCGGGATCAAGGAGAAACGGATGTTGCGCGGCGTTTGTGTGTACATGTTGCTGGGCGTTTCGGTGGCGATGATGGCTTACGCAAGGGCGGCCGAAGAGCAACGCGAATCGCCGGCCGATGCGGCGGGAACACTGCGTGTCACGGCGTTGACCTTCAATATTCGCTACAGCACGAAGTCCGACGGGCCCAACCGGTGGGATCTTCGCCGTGATCTGGTTCGCACGTTGCTGCTTCGCGAGATGCCCGACTTTGTCGGTCTGCAGGAGGCGCTGCCCGAACAGGTGGCGTTTGTTCGGGAATCGCTGCCCGGCTACTCCGTGCTGGTTCGATCTCGCGAAGTCGATTCCGCACGCGGCGAGGCAGTTCCGTTATTCTACCGAGAGGATCGCTGGCAGCTGGATGCGGAATCCCACGGTACGTTCTGGTTGTCGGAAACGCCCGATGTGCCTGGATCGAAAAGTTGGCAGTCGAGCCTTCCGCGCGTGACTACCTGGGGACGGTTCACCCAGGTCGACAGCGGCATCGTCGTGTGGGTCTACAATACTCACTTTGACCACCTGTCGGAAAACGCACGCACGGAATCCGCCAAACTGATGGCCCGTCATATCGCCGAACACGCCAAAGACGATGCTGTCGTGGTGATGGGTGATATGAATGCGGTGTCCTCCAGTCCCGCGCTGAAGACGTTCTTGGGTGGGCCTCTGCAACTGGTCGATGTCTATATGGCTGCCCACCGGCAGGAACGCGAACCTGGCACTTTCCACGGGTTCACGGGCAAACGCGATGGCTCGCGAATCGACTTTCAGTTGGCCGGCCCCGCCCGCTGGCTGCGCGTTGTAGACGCCCGAGTGCTGTATGACCATGACGGGGACAGGTACGCCTCGGATCATTTTCCCGTATTGGCCACGATGGAATGGCCCGTTCCCAAACCCGCCAAACCTGATTCTCAGTGAATTCCCGCCGCTGTTCACGGGATCAGCGTGTCGAGACTGAACGCAGCATGCCATTATCGCGGAACACCACGATCGTTAATGTCGGCTACCGCTCGACCAACTTCTGGGTCGTTAGCGCCGGACGAAACCGTCTGCTATTCGATCTCGGTTGGCCGGGCATGCTGGGACCGCTGCTCGCGAATCTTAAACGCAAGGACATCCCGCTGAAGGAAATCCGCTGCGGAATTGCCAGTCACTATCATATCGACCACGCGGGATGTGCCCAGGAACTGAAGAACCAGGGAATGCGTTTGATCGTGACCCCGGAACAAGCCGATGCGATTCCGGCCATGAAACGCTGGACCAAACCGGCCGACAATTACGTCGAAATCGTTACGAGCGATAATCTCCTGCTCGGGACGAGCCAGAGCCGGGCATTTCTGGCAAACATGGGCATCGCCGGCGAAATCGTGCATACGCCGGGGCACTCGGATGATTCCGTCTCGCTGGTACTCGACAACGGCGCTGGCTTCACCGGCGATCTCACATCCGAGGTGACGATTGGAACAGAGGACCCTGAAGTCGTATCACGCAGTTGGCGGCTGCTGCGCGACATGGGCGTCACAACGGTTTACGGCGGCCACGGTCCACCGCGCCCGTTGGACGCAATGACGATTCCAGAAAGATTGACTTGAAAAGCAAGCGGCGGTTATCGGTGTTCGAGATCGCCCGAGGTTTATCCCGGTTAACCCCGGCGTTCCAGAACCAGTACCCAATCGTTTCCGTCACCGGCGTCGCCGGGCGGATCACATTGGCGCAACCCGTTGCCTGATGTCCGTTCGCTTGCTTCGTATCCGCCGGTCCGCGGATCAAACCAAGTCAGTGACACTTCGCGCCATCCCAATTGTTCGAGTCTCACCGAGAACGGCCGGCCCATCGGTGAGTAAACCATGGCATAGCCGTCGCCGCGCAGCGCGCCAGTGTGTCCGTTTCCAGCCTCCGGCGGCGAACCGAGCAGGGACAGGTCCGGAACTTGCGTCAAGAACGGCCGTGACTCCATTAGTTCGCGCAGGTGACATAGCTGAGCGCCTCCCGGTGCATCGAGGGCCGTTTTCCACAACTCACGACTACCGGAGCCCGTCGGCGGTCTTGTCACGAACCCGGCGGATGGAGGCACGAAGAACCCGAAGACATTGTTGTTGCCGTAGGTGTGACCGCATGCTCCGGCGAAAACCGACCAGTAGGCCTTCCTTCGCACTGCCGCAGCGTCGGCGCGAGGCTTGGCCAGGTCGCGTCTGATCCAGATGGCATCAGGCGTATCTTCGTAGATCGGCTCTCCGTCGAGCACCGGCTTAACCGGCATCAGTCCGTAGTCGTGCGCGATAAGCGCGTGATTCTCCGCCAGTCCGTAGGCAGCCGAGTCCATCTGATGGCCGGACTGCAGCATGTTGAAGTCGAGCCACGACTCGCCGTGGAAATCTCCTGAGGAGGTGCGTGCGGCGCCGGGATGGACCGTGATAAGCTGGCCTCCGCCTGTGGCCTCGCGAAGACCGCGGGCGGCGGCGGTCAGAACGGATTTCTGTGCAGCCGAGATCGGGAGGCGAAACCCGTTGATCGAATCATGCTCGCCGCTGGCTATCCAGACCACGTTTGTCCGTGCGGCGAAACGCGCGCCGATCCACCGGCCGAACTTGAGTGCCTTCTCCGCGTCCGTACCAAAGAGACGCCCGTACTCCTCGCCCCAAAGCGGCACCAGCGCGACATACAGTCCGCGCGCACCTGCCTTCGTCACGATGGAATCAACGTTGCGCCAATAATCCTCGTCCGGCACAAGAGGATCGTCGCCGTGAAAGGGCCTGCGTCCTGCGTAATCCGTCACCAGACGGCCGCAATGGAACTGAATGACGTTGAATCGCTGCTCCGACCGTTTCTTCAGGTAGAGGTCCACTTCGTCCGGCGTAATGCCCGCCATCCACCAACCCGTGTCCGCGAGCCAGAAAAAGGGCTGGCCGTTCCCGGTTGCAAGGAATCGTCCGTTCGTGCTCAACCTGAGCCGTGGCAGCGCCGTATCCGAGGACTTCGCATCTGCACCGGCGACGTATTGGGCCGCTACGCTGATCAGCATGGCGACAGTTACTGTCGACAGAACTGCGCGGCGAGTCATGCCACAAGTTCTCCTTCGGTTGCCTTGGGATCGTGAGGCCCGCGCAATGACGGTTCCTCTGAACCATGCAAGCAATAAACGATGCCTACGGCTGCGAGTCAACCTCGACGCTGTACCGCCGCATCTTCACGATCCGCCGGTCGTTTTCGTAGATGTCGTAGATGACTCCGAGCACGCCGGGCTCGACTTCGCCGATGCTTCCGTAACCGCTCGGAGCTTTTCCCCAGGGACCGTCAGCCTCCTGGATGAACTCGGGCTTCGACCAAGTCGCCCCTCCGTCGCCCGTTGTAAGCAGGAAGAAGCCCGGGCGACCGGTGAGGCAGACGACCAGTCCGTTGGACATTTTCAAAAGGCGCGGGAAGACGCCCCATCGGTACACGGTTTTTGGTGCGTTCCAGGTCACGCCGCCGTCGTCCGAGATGCAAGCGACGAGCGGCGTGTAGCGTTTGGGCTGCTCGCCGGGGCTTCCGCCAGATCGCATCACGCACAGGAGTCTCTTGTCGCCAACAACCGCAAGGTCCGGTTCGCAATAGCCCTCGGCGAGTTCAGGGAGCGGGTGCTCATTGACGGAGGCAATCGTCGACTGAAAACTCCACGTGCGGCCGTTGTCCTTCGAGATGCACGCCCACGACCGATACTGCCGGAATTCTTTCACGAAATACGGGACTGGCGTGCGGTCCCCCTTGAAGACGCCGTACATCGAAACAACGAGGTCGCCGTTCGGCATTCGAACAAGACCGTGGTCCACGAGGGCGGTGTGTCGCTCGTTATCGTCGCCGTAGACCTCGTCGAGGCCCGGGATCGAGACCCCAACGAACTCGTCCTGCGACTTGCCATCCAGAACCGCCTGAAAGGACGCAGCGCGACTGACACGGAATTGGTACGCGACGGGCTCATCGCCGCCCGGTTTGTCCCGCAGTTTGGCCGCGCCTGTCACGCTGACAATGGATCCATCGTGGGCCTCGACGGCCGGACCGATGTCCACCGTCGTCGGTGACCATGTCTTTCCGCCGTCGCGCGAGCAGAGTTTCGTCCCAGAAGCGTTGAGCAGGATGCCGCCGCCGCGTGCGAAAAACGCCATCGGGTACCACGCGTCCGACGCCACTTCCTTTTCGTCGAGCAGTTTCAGGGAGTGGCGGAGGCCTGCGGACTTTTCACCTTCCCCGGCCGCTGCCGCATACGCGAACCGAAGCAGAATTGCCGCGGAGAGCAAAAGAACCGCCGGATGGAGTCGATTTCGCATGTCAGTCACGTATGGAGGGGTGAATTGTGAGGGATTAACGACCCGCTGTGGCGCAACAAGCCCCGTAACTTATAGCACGTTTGCCGCCTCCAGTCGCACCGATCCAGCCGGCGCGGATATCCGCGTCTCGCTCAGCCGCCATCGCGACTTCATCCGTGACGGTCCATGGACTCTTCTCAGCGCTGATGAATCAACCGCGGAGGGTCTTCCATTTTGCGAGGCATTCGATCTGGACGTTGCCACAGGCTCCGAGATCGAAAGACGCTCAGTCTCCCAAGCGTGACCAAGACGGGCGATGCGATATCCATGCGATGCGTTTGGATTTGCATGCACGGAATCTGTCGACGGCGAGGCCGGCAACGCTGGAAAAGTATCGTGGTTCGACGCTGCTTCCCCATTTTTGCGGTCGCGCCGCCGACAGTCCCTCATCCCGGCGAATCACAGCTCGAGCGGGCGAAAGATCTACTGGATCTCGTAGTCGGCCAAATGGGTGTTGGTCTTGGCAAATTCAGCCAATCGCGTGAGGTAGTCGCTGTTCGACTTGGCAACCTTAAAGCTGCACAGACGCTTGGCAACGTCCGTCTCAATTTCCACGACGCCGTCGATTTTTTCCAGATCGCCTCGGACCGAGGCGGCGCAGCCCCCTCACGTCATGTTCGGGACTTTGAGGGTCACCAAGGTGTACTCTGACGTGGCTTTCGGTGCCGCATCCGCAGACTCTTTCGGCGCCGCATCCGCAGGTGCCTGCGGTGCCGCATCCGCGGGCGCTGCAGCGGGCGCAGCGGCAGGGGCCGGCGGCGCTTTGGAGTCAGTCGCGGGCTGACATCCGGTCCAGGCGGCGGTGAGTCCCGCTGCCAACAGCAGTGGTACCATTCGGTTCATGTGTTCTCCTCCCGAGCAAGACATTTCTGGAATCCGCATACGACGCACACGAAATGATAACGCAGACCGGGTGAAGGACAATCATGTCTCGGAATTCCGTGCTTTGCCTCGCAAGTTGCGGTCGCGCGGTGTGCAATTGTCGACCGTTTTACAACGGTCCGCCAGTTCTGGGCGGAGGATGATGATACGGCGGGATACTGCATCGTTTCGCCAAACATGCGGCTCGGCGCTTTCATTTAAATTTCAGCCTGTCACAATACCAAACATTCGAAGGCGACTTCGGCGCGGCGCGTGAAATGGAAGCGGCTGACGAAAGGGAGCGCTGCTCCGCGGCAGCCGGTTCGCGTGTTCGCGGCATGCGTGTGGCTTACCGTGTATGACAATGCCGACAAAAACTCTCGCTCGATGGGGGACTGCAATGACTGTACGACGCATTACCCAGTCCAGGACCAATCGCCGTCAATTCCTGGCGGCAACGGCTACCGTAGCCGCGTTCTCGATCGTCCCGCGACACGTGCTCGCCCGGTCGGGAGAGCAGTCTCCGAATGAAAAGTTGAACATCGGCTCCGTCGGCGTCGGTGGCATGCAGGGTGCCAGCGACGTTGGAAGTGTCGCACACGAGAACATCTATGCGCTGTGCGACGTGGATGAGACGTTCCTGAACAAGGCCGCCGAGAGATACCCGAGCGCAAAGCGTTACCGGGATTTTCGAGAGATGTTGGACAAGGAACACAAGAGCCTCGACGCGATCACCGTGACCATTCCCGACCATATGCACGCCAGCGTGTCCTTGTGGGCGATGGAGCGGGGCATTGCGGTGCATTGCCAGAAGCCGCTGACGCAAAGCGTCTGGGAAGCGAGGCTGCTGACGGACGCAGCCAAAAAATACGGCGTCGCGACGCAGATGGGCAACCAGGGATATTCCGCGGAGGCGACTCGCATCGCCTGCGAGATCATCTGGAGCGGTCAACTCGGCGACATTACCGAAGTGCACTCGACGATCAATGGCGGATTCTCTCGAGACGTCACGCAATGGCCGCCGGCAGAAGAGGTACCCAAGACGCTCGATTGGAATCTCTGGACGGGCCGTGCCCCGGAACACACGTACAGTTCCAAGATCTGCCCGATCAACTGGCGGGGATACCTGGATTACGGCACCCAGATGATCGGCGACTGGGGCATTCACATGCTCGGACCGGCCAACTGGGCCCTGCAACTTGGAAACCCGACAAGCGTCGAGTGCTTTGCTGTCGAGGGCGCGAACTCGGTGACTTATCCGAATTACGCCTGCAAGTTCGAGTTTCCCGAACGCCCGAACAAATACGTCCCGGCCGGAAAGATGCCGCCTGTGACGCTCTATTGGTACGAGGGCAGCATGGTGAGCCATTTCAAACCGCCTCAGGGGCTGACCGCGGACGACGTCAAACCGTTCAACGAGATCTTCGTCGGCACCAAGGGACATCTTGGAACCGCCGGTCGCGGCGAAAGCGTGCGGCTGATCCCTGAATCGAAAATGCAGTCGTACGTCAAACCGCCCGAAGTGCTGAAACGCTCGCCTGGCCACTTCAACGATTGGATTCGTGCCTGCAAAGGGGGCGAAGCAGCCTGCTCCAACTTCAGCATCGCGGGCCCCTACACCGAATGGATGTTGCTCGGTGCGATCTGCTGGCGGTTCCCGAATGAGCGGCTCTTGTGGGATGGCAATAACCTGCGATTCACGAACAACGACAAGGCCAACGAGTTTGTCAAACCGCATTTCCGCAAGGGCTGGGAATTGAAAGAGATCTCGGTGTGAGCCAAGGGAATCACGCCGCGGCGGATTCGCTCCGCACGGAGCACCAGAACGGAGCACATTGGATTCGCCGGGTCGCGGGATTCGGCGAATCCATGCTGTATGCCGCAGCGTTCCGCCGCGCCGCCGACGGATCGCACGAAGGCCACCCCGAGAGGAGAGTAAATTGTGAAATACGTTCTTCGGGACTGAACGGCGTTCCGCGTGCACAACGGTCCGTAATCACTCTTTGACCGATTGAGCTCGAAAGACCACGCAGTATTGTCGATCGGGATCGAATCTGGCAGGTTGCGGAATGAGCAGGAAATTGTCGGTGATCAGCGGCTTCATATCGGCTCCTTCCGTGACTTCGACGGTCGTCGGTTGAATCCGGTGAGGCAGAAATAGAAAGATCGGCCGTCCGCCCCGCTGGGATCCGTTCAAGTTGATTGGGCGGAATGTCTGATCGCCTCGCAGCGGTTGGATTTCAAGACGGTATTCGTTGTCCTGCACTTCAAGCTTCTGTTGCCAAGCCAGCGGTCCGGCGGCCATTCGAGCGACCCAGGCGGGATCGCCATAGAACGCCAGGGTATCGCGGTCATAAATCAGCCCCGAGGCATCGTTCCAATTCAACCCGGCTTGGCTTGCTGCCGGCGGCACACTTCCCTTCATTACTTTTTCGGCATCATCGTTTGTTGCGGTTGCCAGTCCCGGGAAATGCGTTGCGAGCCGATAGACCAACGCTTGTTCATTCGCAAAGAACGCTTCGGCCAAAGTGAACCGGCCGGGTTGCTCGACGAAATAGTCCAGCATCCCCCACCCCGCGTAGCCGTACCAACTGGGCACCGTGTACCCGATCATCTGGTTAACTCCGGCACTGTTGAGAAAGGCCAATGCCATCGCATCGGGGCCGTCGATATGGCCCATAAGGCAGTTGCCGACCGGCAGGAAGACCTTGGGATTCTCCGAGTGAATCGGGTATCGCTGCCCGTGGGTATCGAGTCCAAAGAGCTGGCCTTTCTCTGAACGAAACTGGCCATTTCGATAGCGGTAGCCAATCTGCCAATCCCGCTCAGTGGCATGGCCGGACGTGACGAACAACTCCGCCTTGTAGTCGTTGAGCGTGTCGACCAGGGCCTTGGTTGTGTCGGCCGGCGCGGTCTCCTGCTGCACTGGCTGGCCGTGTGACTTGCGAGCCATCTTGCCCTTGTTCAGTTCACAGTACCAGAGACCTTCGTCACACAGCGACAATTCCACTTCGGTGCCGGCAGCCACACGATGAATCTCGAGCGGTTCACTGTGTTTGGCGATCCTGAGCGCACAGGCCGCATCGTATCCGGTCAGGATGCCCCAGATCGCGTCGGTATACGGGTCGTCATCGATTTGCCTGCAAAGTCGGTTCACATCCGCGACGAACTCCCGAGTTGCCTCGTTGGGTTGGCAAACAAAGCAGATGTAACGCGGAAACCGCTGCTGCAACTTGGGCAGCACTTCCTTGAGCGAATGGCCGAAAGTCAGTACCTCGGCGGCATGCCTGACGACCAGCGCTTCCGTGACAGGATTCCATTCGGCGTCTTTTCGGGTCGACTCTGAGACGACGACGCAGTACTTGCCTTCATCGGCCAGAACTCGGCTGTCCGTGCCGCAAAAACCGGCCGCCAATATCACTGCGCCGACACATGCTGCTGGTCCGTTCATAATCGCTCCTGTCGGTGCTCGCTCGAGTATTCGCATCAGTTGGTCCTTGATCCTCTCGCGGACGAGGGCCGTTTACAAGTACGTATCCCGTGATGAGGGGGCTTCAACGTGTGTCGCCAGGGCGTGCAGACCGCTACGATGGTGGTGTCCCGGAGTACAGTTGAATTCCGGCAAACAAGAGACAAGACACGGGGCCGCGGCTCGCTTCTCATTTCGTTTGCAGGAAACTCGTCTGCGATGCAGCCACCGCGTTGGTGGCTGACCGCCTCGAAGCCGGTAGGCAGAATTGTCTCGCAGGCGGACGGAACGGCCTCCAGTGAAGGACGCTTAACCGTGACTCTGATGCAACGGCTCGTTTGTGCGCTGGCGCTGTCGTGTGCCGCGTTGACCTCTGACGCAGATTCCGGTGAATGGGATTCCGTCAGTTTCGATTTCACGACGGGAGAAGAAAACTGTGTGAAGGGTCCCAACGAGGCATTCACCTCGGTGCGCCCGCAAAGCGGTCCGTGGACAGCCCGGTTCGGCGTGAGCAACCACTTTGCGAACCTGCAAGGCGAGCAAATAAAGGTGTTTTCAGCCCGGACGGTTACCTTCCACGACTACAACACAGTCTCCGGTCATGCCGGCAAATCGGGACACATCGTGTTCAAGATCCAGTTTTCGGAACCCGTTTCAGGGGCGATCTGGCAGATTGACTCGCACGGAAAGAACGTCGCTCCGCCTGCACGGCTGGTCGCCCGCTACAGTCGCGATGGACAGAACTGGATCGATGCTCACATCTACGCGCCGGGTCTGGCAGGCGACTACCGCCCGCCGCCAGTGACGCTGCGGCTTGAATCGCCCACGGAAGTTCTATACCTGGGCTGGTTTGCCGAAGTGCCCGAGGGAACAGGCTGGTGGCTCATTGGGACGACTGGCGAACTGACGTTAACACCGGCCGATTTGCCATTGCACGCGGTACCGCCGGAGTCCGAAAGAGCGAAATCTGCCAACGAGGAGCTGCAGGGACCGCGAGTTGTGCCACGTTCGTTCTTCGGGACGACAACCCACGTCAACGGTGAAGGACAAGTTCCGCTGCTGCAGGACCTGGGTATACACAACGTCCGGATTGACATGCATTGGGCCGGACTCGAGCCCGCACGCGGACAGTACAATTTCGACCCGAGCCTCTGGATGCTGGCCAGCGCCGATCTGGGATTCAAGCACAATCTCGACCAGCTCGTCGTTCTGACGAATCCTCCTGCTTGGAGCACAGGCGAACGCGGTACATACCCGAACGACCAAAGCACTTCGGCCTTGGAGGAGTTCATGTTCCGACTCGCCTCGATGTACAAGGGGAAGATCCGGTACTGGCAGGCGGGCAACGAACCCAACATGGCAATTTGGCGAGAACAGTTCATTCCGTTCCTCAAGGCTTATTACCGGGGCGTGAAGCGAGCCGATCCGCAAAACAAAGTCGTTCTATGTGGCTTCGCCGGTGTCGAGCACCTGCACCTGGATGCTGTGTACCGGCTCGGGGGAAAGGAGTATTTCGACATTCTGGGGGC